>JAUUNK010000051.1 GCA_030844565.1 Bacteroides ovatus | reverse complement strand
TACCGCTACCGTTACTTCGTAGGTAACGGCACTTCGCCCACTGCTTCCTCGCAAAAGTGTTTGCGTGAGGTGGAAACTAAGAAAAATGTCTTTTTAGCATTAAGAGGTGTAAGAAGATATTGCCCCCTGTTCTTAAAGAAAAGTATGGGGAGAGGGGAATTCTTTTGCTATATTTAAAGGTTAACCTACATCTGCGAGAAAGAATCCAGAGTTTCGTCTATGTTATTCTTCTTTTTTAGTAGTTTATCAGAAAAAATATCAATTTTGTTTGCTTGTTTTCTAAAATATGTCCATATTTGCACCGTTATTCTGTGCCGTTACCTACGAAGTAACATCTTAATTATCAGAAATGTAATTCTGATAATTCCCCTTTTAGAGATGCAATCACTTTCAAATTCGCTTCATCTATTTTCTTATTACGGAAAGGTTTCAAATAAGTTTCCGTCACGGTGATAGACGAATGCCCCATAGCTTCGGAAATGATTCCCGGATGTACTTCACAATGATATGCTAACGTAGCCCATGTGTGCCGTGCGGTGTACGAGCTTAGTTTATCGTCCAATCCGAGTATCTTTCCTAAAATCACCAATTGATAGTTGAAGCTGCGCAAGGCAGATTGATATTCACGATAAGCTTCCTGCGTTCCTTCTGCACTATGTAGCAGTGGAAACAGGTAAGGCGAAGCTGGGTTGCGATCCATATATCGGTTTAGCAATTCCATAGCTTCCGATGTGAGCGTCACAGCGAGTGGTCTTCCCGTTTTGCGGCGACGGTAGGTAATGACATTTCCGTTCAGGTCGTTTTTCCGCAGATAGGCAAGGTCTACGAAGGGTAGTCCCCGCAACAGAAACATAAGAACGAACATTCCTCGTGTTCGCTGCAAGGCAGATGGCAGTTTCTTGGTAGAAGCTTGTTCGTTGAACATCATTGCCATTATCCTCCTGTCCAGCGCTCGCTTGTGGTCGGCAGTGGTACCAGTGTATACATGTCGGAAGAGGTGAGGCACATAAGGCGCTTTTTTCTTTTCGATAGCCCGGTTGTAGACAGCCCGGAGCGTGCGCAAATAAGTAGATACGGTGTTCCAACTGCAACCTCTTCCGCGCAAATAAGTTTCGAAGCGGGTGAGCCACTCGGCATTGATTGTGTGGAATTTCAACTCCTTATTTCCGGCGAAGGCAATGATAGCATTTAAGCTGCTTATATACACATGCGCTGTTCCATATTTCCCTTCACGCTGTAGCCCGTCAGCTACTTCTTTCATAAATGTAATTAGATTCCCCATTTTTTGATTTTTTTTTGTTCACGTGCTAAAGATACATATTTATAGAAAAAAATGTTCACCGGGCAACTTTTGCGATTTTAGATAGAAGATTAAGTTTTATTTTGTAGTTTTGTATAGGGTTCGCTTTTATGAAAGAGTTTTGCCAGAGTTACACATACTAAGAGAAAGAAGGATGGTTATAAAAGCAGTTTACTACAACGCTATGTCTAGAGCTGATAAACTTTTATTGAATAATCTTTTATCGGAGGTCTGGGGTGGTGGAGAAGAAATGGAAGATGTTCATCCTCGAGAGATGAATGCTATGTCTTTTTGTGCAGTTGCCGAAGATATATTTGTAGGCTATGCAGGTGTGGTTTCTTGGGATATAAGGGTACATGGTGAAACTTTTCGGATGTGTGGATTAAGTTGTGTTTGTACACATCCCCGTTATAGACAGAAAGGAATAGGCAAGGCATTAGTGCAGCAAGCAACAGGATGGATGATGCAAAACCCTGCTTTTGATATTGGCTTATTTACTTGTTGTCCTTTGCATACCACTTTTTATGAAAAGGTAGGGATGTGGGAAAAAGCATCGAACCTGGTATTAAAAGAGAGCAACCGCATAGGAGCCCATTCGAGCGATTTATTGGGGTTGGACGTATTTAAGCTGTTGCTTTCTGAAAAGGCGAAGTTGCATGCCGCGTATTTTGATAATTCCATCCTTCTTTTGAATTTCCCCGAAGGAAAGTTTATATGAGGTCTGCGCATCACTTTTCCGTGAATTCATTTACCCTTAAATATATATAATATGAATGTTAAAGACTTTATAGACAATTATTATGAGGCTTTTTCAGAAAAAGCTGAGTTGCCCATTGCATTTTGGTATTCCGATGCAGTGGTAGGAGAACTAAAGAAAACTCAGGGATGCCTGTTCAAGGCGCTTCCTGATATACGTAGCGGGCAAGTAGTCAGCATGAGTGTAGAAACCATTGGTTGCGGTGGCGGTAAATTTTATACGGGCTTTGCCCCCATGAATGATTACATTCCTACTTTCGTTTCGCAAAAAGAGAAATATGTGCAGACTCCGGAGATGGTGTTGCAAGGCATAGAAGCTACCCACGTTCAAAAAGCCACTCATCACTATCTACATTGGGCTAGAATCGATTGCTTGGATACGTTTAACGAAGTAGAGGGTATTCTTTTCCTTGCTACTCCCGATGTGTTGTCCGGACTGTGTACGTGGGCTTTTTTTGATAACATTTCTCCTGATGCCGTCTCTACGCTTTTCGGTTCGGGATGCAGCGCCACGGTTTCACGTACTATTTACGAAAATCGACGGGGAGGACGCAGCACTTTCATAGGTTTTTTTGACCCTTCGGTCCGTCCTTATGTGGAAAGTGACATCCTGAGTTTTTCTATCCCGATGTCTCGTTTCAAAGAAATGTGTGCCACGATGCGGAGTTGTTGTTTATATGACACTCATGCATGGAGTAAAATTAAAGCGCGTATTGCCGAATGAACCTTCTTTCTATGGATTCTGCTGGTTGAGAATACAAAAACTACCGCTAATGGCACTCCATTAGCGGTAGTTTTTTGTTAATTCGGCATTATTCCCAGCCTGGATTGTTGGGGGCCAATTCCGGATTCAAGATAATCTCTTGAGTAGGCACTTGATAGAGATAATATCTTTCTTGCCATCCTTCACCGGCTTTAATCGGGTCTGGTTGCAGGTAGATATAACCTTCGGTCATTGCACCGTCAGCAGGGTCGGGTCCTCCGGTTGTTTCATCCAATAAGAATTGGGCACCTTCTCTGAATTTACTCTTTTGCATCCACATGCCTTTCAGTTGTCTGTTCATGAACCAGGGAGCCATTCTCCAGCGACGGATGTCATAGAATCCAAAGCCTTCGCCTATCAACTCGACAATACGTTCACGACGAATTTCCCACAAAACGGGGTCTACGAGGATACCATTTGTGTTGTCTTTAGGATAGTATTTGCCGCGGTTCGGATCGAAGCTTTCGTCGATTTCGTTTACTATCATCGGAGCTACTTCGGCACGTTCACGGAGTTTGTTGATAGAGGCATCCGCAGCTTTCTGGTCAAAAGTGTGTTCTTCGCTTTCGTACATTGCTTCTGCATAGTTCAGTAACACTTCTTCAATCTTAAAGATAGGCTTGTCAGACGTGTTCAGGTTGATACCACCGTTCATGTTTTTTTCCCAGTTGGTCCAGTTTTTCCAGAAGTAATAACCTGAACGGCATCTCACGAAACCGGTTGCACCTTTACCGCCCATAAAGTTAGGTACGGAAGCTACGAGGGAGGCGCTCCAGTTTTGTGCAGGCAGGCGTTTCATGCCTTCGCCCGGATTACTGCAAGAGATGTTCGGACCCATAATGTCGATATATTCGCGGTCTCTGGGGTCGTCTGTATAGTCCCATGTTCTGGGGTCATCTGCTGTTTTTTGTTTAGCTTTCACGGCATAGGGAGGCATCACTACGTGGTAGAGACGTGGGTCGCGGTTGCGGAATACATCATACGGAGTTTTGTCACCATCATACAATTTGGAGTTGGAAATAGTCTTTCCGTCTTTACACAAGTAGAGGTCTACCGTATTCTGGCTCATTTCCACACCATGGCTGTCCATGTGTTCCAAAGCACTGAAGTTAGCAAGTTTGATGTCTGTCGTGAATTCCATGTATAAGATGACCCCTGGCACGCCTTTCAAGCTTTCCGTAGTCCACATTTCACCATATCCGGCGGCAGGTTGACCATCTGTGCCATGGTAGAGGGTGGGATAATCTTTCATCAGCAATTCGGACACCCGGATACATTCGTTGAAATATTTCTGGTAGTCGCCCAATTCGTGGTATTTACGCCATGTTCCTTCGCGCAAGGCAAAGCGGGAAATCAGGGCACGTATGCAATCACGGTTGATAGTGTTGGCACCATCTTGTTTCTTGAAGTCTCCGATATTTTCTTCTGCCCATTTCAAGCGATCTAATACTTCGTCGGCTACTGTTTTGCGGTCCATACGTGGACCGTAAGCCTCGGGAGAGGTTTCATCCAGAGCTTTCTCTACCCAGGGCACATCGCCGAAGCGGTTGATAAGTTCCATGTACCAGTAGGAGTGGAAGAAGTAGCCTACTGCCTTCCAGTGATTCTTTTCTTCTTCCGTCATGGACGAACCGTCTATGTGGGAGAGCAAGATGTTAGCACGACGAAATTCTCCACCGAAGTTCCAGCCATTGCCCGAAGCTGTGCTTTGAATACGTCCGAAGGCGTAGGAATTTCCGCTTTGGTCATTGCGGTCTTCGAGATAACCGGCAGTCTTGTCGGCACCGTAGCACGAGCCTTGTCCCGTTCCGTTGATGGCTGTGCCGAACATAGTGTTCTTAAACATTTCATAGCAAGGCCATGTGAAGAGTTTGAAGTTTTCGTAGGAGTTGAAAGCGTTTTCTTCTGTCAGGTCGGTGATAGGAGATTTCTCCAGGAAGCTGTCGTTGCATCCGGTAGCCAGCAAGCTCCCTGCAAAAATAGCTAATGATAGATATATCTTTTTCATGTTCATTCTGATTAGATGGGTTTATAAAGTGAAATTAATACCAAAGGAGATTGTGCGGAAAGCAGGATAGTTCCACTTCAATGTCTCAGGGTCGATACCTGAAGGCAGAGAAGAGAAGGTAGCCAGGTTTTCTACACTGACGAAGCCTTTGAGTTGGGTGAGACCTATCTTGGAGATAACAGTCTTAGGCACGGTGTAAGACAGAGTGATGTTCTTGATGCGGAAATAAGAAGCATCTTGCAGATAGCGGTCGCTCTTGTTGCCATAGTTGGAGCCTGTAGTCGGGTTCTGTCCGTACACACGCGGATATTTGGCATTGGGGTTCTGGGCGGTGTAGTCCCCATTGGCTGCGTCCACCGGTTTCCAGTAGTCGGTAAGTCCTTCGAACAGTGGCTGGAACTTGATGTCGTTTGTAGAGTAGATATACATAGGGAATGTCAGGTTATTGGCAATCCATGCATCGCGCTGGCCGGTACCTTGCATAAAGATGTTGAGGTCGAAGCCTTTGTAGCTGGCTCCTAGTGTGATACCGTAGAGGTAGCGGGGCAGGCTGTTACCGATTACTTTCTGGTCACCGGGGTTGTCCAGTGTGCCGTCGCCCTTGTCAATCTGGTTTGTACTGAGTTTATCGTCGCGCAGGTTCTTGAATTTCAGGTCACCCGGACGTACGGCAACTCCCTTGATGGAAGTGACTCCATCTTTCAGTTTCCAGCTGTTGGTATCCACGAAGTCGTCCACCGTATAGAAACCTTCCACTTCATAGCCCCAGATTTCTCCGAGTTTCTGTCCCGGATAGTAGGCGCTCAGCAGTTTGGAAGCGGCATTGTCATCGTATTTGGTAATTTCGGACTGGCTGTCAGAAAGATTGAAACCTAAGCGGTAGCTCACTTTGCCGATTCTGTCGCGCCAGTTTACGGCGAGTTCCCAACCGCGGGTACGCATATCAGCGGTGTTTTGGAAAGGAGAAGATGTTCCCACTACTGCCGGAAGCTGTACGCCCGGAGCTAACATTCCTTTGGTGTCGCGTTGATACCAGTCGAACACTACATTGAAGCGGTTGTTGAACATAGCCAGGTCCATACCTATATCTGTAGTGGTCACTTTCTCCCAAGTGAAGTTGCTGCTCACCAGATTAGGCAAACTATTGATAGCTGTCACATAATCACCGTCGATAAGCCAGCCGTTGTATTTGTTGCTGACACTCATGATGGGGTAGAAAGCGTATGACACCACTCTCTGGTTACCAATCTTACCGTAGGAACCGCGAAGCTTCAAACCGTCGATATACTTGCGTGTCTTTTCCATGAACTTTTCCTGTGCGATGTTCCAACCTGCCGATACAGAAGGGAAGAAACCGAAACGGGAATCTTTGGGGAACTTGGACGAACCGTCATAGCGACCATTCACCTCAAGTAAATATCTGTCTTTGAAGTTATAGTTGACACGGAAGAAACCACCGCGAACGGCAAATTCGTCATAAGCATCGGTAGCTTTGACATCGCCCGTACCGGAACCGAGTGCCGGAACTTCCACTACCGCCTGATTGTAAGATTGTGCCGATAGTTTCTCTGTGTAGCTGGATTCCTGGTTGAAACCTGCCATCACGCTGAAGTGATGTTCTCCGAAGTCGATTTTGTATGTACCGTAAACGTTGAACGCATTGTAGTTCTTGTATTGTTGTTCTTTTTGCAGGTAGTCTTTGGCAACGTTCGAAGTAGCACCACCCTGAACGCTGGTATATTGCATCTTGCCTGTATAGAAACTATAGTTCATCATATTCTTGTCGAAAGTATACTCGAACACTCCTTCGAATCCCTTGAAAGGTTTCAGGATAGATTTGATGAAGATACGCGGGTTGTCATAAGAACGTTCCCACTTGTTTGCCATCAACACCTGGTTGCGGGGCGTGTTGAAGGGGAGGTCATTATCGATGCTGGAACAAACTTCCGCCGGCATGTATCCTTCGGGTTGGTAAGAAACCTGTGAGGTGCTATACATGCTTCCCAGACCTGAGTTAGGCTGAGTCTGATTGGAGTGGGAATAGTTCATGGTAAGTTCCTGTGTATACCAGTTGGTGATGTCAGCCGAGATATAGGAACTGATGTTCAAGCGTTCGTACTTATCTTTGTCGGTAATCAGTACGCCGTCATTTGATACATATCCTGCGGACATACGGTATCTCAACTTCTCTGTTCCACCGGAGATAGACATATTGTGGGTCATCTGGAAACTGGTTTCCATGAAGCTTTCGTAGGGGTCGTGTTCGTTCAGGTAGTATAATGCACCGTCTTCGTCAGCAAAGATGCCGTCGCCCACAGTCTTTATGGAGGAGGGGTCTTTGCGATATTGAGTCAGGTATTCTTTCCATTTAGTCACACTCGGAGAACCGTAAGTCCAGTAAACATCCGAATAGCCTCCGTCTTCGTAAGCTTGCAGATAATCCATCAAAGGAGCCTGCTTAGGCAGGTTGGTAGCTGTGGCGAAACCGAAGTTGTTGTTATAGTTGAAACGGAAAGCCGTAGCTTCTTTAGGGCGTTTAGTCGTAATCAGGATGACACCTCCCGCAGCACGCGCACCGTAGATAGCTGCCGATGCTGCATCTTTCAGCACGGTGATGGTTTCAATATCTTCAGGATTGAGCATATCCATGCTACCCTCTACGTTGTCTATCAATATCAGCGGAGCCACTGTGTTACCATAGCTTCCGTCGGAGTTCTTCACACCCAGAGAATAAGCACCGCGCAACTGGAATGATTTTCCTGTACCAGGAGCGTTACCCGTGCTGGAAACAAGTAATCCGGGGATCGTTCCCTGCAAAGCGTCGGATACTGCGGTGATGGGGCGGTCGCCGATGATTTCGTCCATCTTGATGGAAGAAACCGAACCTGTCAGGTTGGCTTTTTTCTGCGAACCGAAACCTACTACCACTACTTCTTCCAATGTATGGGCATCGTCTTTCAACGTAATGTTGATAAACGAACCGCTCACAGCCTTCACCTCTTTTTTCATATACCCGATGTAGGAGATGGCGATGCTGGCACCCGGTTGTACGGACAAGGAGAACTTGCCGTCTATGTCGGTAATAGTTCCGTTAGTAGTGCCTTTTTCGAGGACAGTGGCTCCAATAATTGGTTCGCCCAAATCGTCTTTTACGAGTCCGTTGACAGTAATGTTCTTTGTCTTTTGTTGTGGTGTTGTGACGGTAGTGGCAGGAACGCTCTTTAGTGTAATTTCATTTCCTTCGATGATATAGCTAATGCCGCTTCCCTCGAAGAGCTTTTCCAATACATCTTGAATAGAGCCTTGACAGTCTAAGTCTTTTTTCTGTGTGCTGCTAAGGTCGGCAGCTTTGTAGAAAAATGTGTAGTCGCTGTGTTCTTCAATAGTTCGGATTGCCTGTTTGATACTCATTGCTTTGCCCTTTACGGTAATTTGCCCTTGTGCCGCAAAGACCAATCCCGGATAGAGAAGCAGGAAGAAAACAGCGCTTGCTAGAAAGCGCTTGCTGGTAAAGATAAAACCTTTTTCCATGCTTGTTTAATTTTAAGTTAGATTATAAGATTGTTTATTAATGAATTAGAATGTTTTCGTTTTGTAGGGTGTAAGTACGGTGCATGTTGAAACATATTTTCTCGATGACTTTCAGGATAGGATCATCATATTTGATAGCTCCTGTAAACAAATGTTTGCGATTGATGCCTGACGCAAGAGCTACGGGTGTGTCATATATATCTTCTATAACTTCTATCAGCGAATCGAGCGGGATGTCTGTAAACTTATACAGTCCGTCTTCCCAGCTTATATTCCCGATGTCTTTTATGGTAATATCGTCTTTGGCAGGTTGATAGATGACCCGTTGCCGGGGAGACATTTCTATTTTCTTTCCCGTAGTTGTGTTGAAATCCACTTTCCCGCTGAAAAGAGTCACTTCGCTTTGCTCCTTTTTCCGGTTTCTCACTTGGAACACTGTTCCTTTCACTTCGACGAAAGCCGGGTCGATGTGCACTTTAAAAGGTTCTTCATTTCTTTTGGTCACTTCAAAGGTAGACTCTCCCGCCAACCATATCTCCCGTCCGGTAGTGAATTGCTGGTTGAAGCGGATGGAACTTCCTGCCTGCATCCACACTTTCGAGTCATCCGGCAGGATGTAGAAACGGCTACTCTTGGCAATGATGGTAGTATACTTTTCTATTGCTGTCGGCGCTTCCTTCTGGAACAGCCAGAATGTGCCCGCTGCCAGGAAGAGAATAGTGCAGGCCGCCGCAATCATTTGTCGATGAAGTGGTCGGAGCAAAGAGCGTTGTTTTGTATTATTACATTTCTTATCGATTTTCTTCCATATCCGCTTTCCTATTTCTTCATTCGCCTCGTCGGTTGCTGCTTGGCTGAGCTGAGATTTCATTTTGTCGGATACAATCTCCCATTCCGATAGCTCTTTCATCTCTTCGGTAGAAGCTTCTCCCCGAAGTAACTTTTTGGTTAATAGGTTATACCTATATATGTTTTTGTTATCTTTTGTATTCATTTACTTGAACCGGCTTTGGATTACTATATTATAAATACACTTTAGTGGAATGTATCCCCTAGAAGAATTTGCATTTTCTTGCGATTAATTTCTCTTTTGTGCAGGAAAACCCTCTTATTTGGCTTAATGTATGTTGCTTTTCTAATAAAAACCTTATATTTGTGAACCTTTAATTTTATGTTAATGGAAGAAAAAGACGCACTGAAAAAGATAAAAGAGAATAATGATAAAGTAGCCTTTACCTATTTATATAATCTTTATTGGCCCAAAGTGTATAGCTTTGCAAAGCTTTATGTCCTCTCTTCTTTCGATGCAGAGGAAATCGTGCAAGAAGTGTTTGTGAAACTTTGGGAAGGGCGTCTTTTTATCAATGAGGAACAAAACTTTGAGGGCTATCTGTTTATTATCATCCGTAATCTTATCTTCAACCATTCGCGTAAGAAACTGAATGAAGACTTTTACAAGATGACTGTACTCGAAGCTGTCGAGGAGTCTTATAATATAGAAGAGGAACTCGACACCGCCAACTTGAAAACTTACATTGATTCCTTGGTCTCCCTTCTCTCTCCCCGTCAGCAGGAAGTGTTCCGGTTGAGCCGCGACTGCCAGCTTTCTCACAAAGAAATTGCCATGAAACTACATATCTCTGAAAAGACGGTAGAATGCCACATTGCCGATGCTCTCAAGTTTCTCAAAAAGAACCTTAGGCTCTATATGGTCTTTCTATCTATCTATTGCTGAACATTTTTTCGGAAAAGTTTTTTTCTGTTTCAAAGAAATGCATTATCTTTGCGCACTGAAAATGACCATTACACTATTTCTTACCAAAATAGAAACAGAATATAACAATTAAAAAGCAAATACTGAAATGAAAAAAGGTATTCATCCAGAGTCATACCGTCCGGTAGTATTCAAAGACATGTCAAACGGTGATATGTTTTTGTCACGTTCAACAGTAGCAACGAAAGAGACTATTGAGTTCGAAGGCGAAACTTATCCTTTGTTGAAGATTGAAATTTCAAACACTTCTCATCCGTTCTATACAGGTAAGTCAACCTTGGTTGATACGGCTGGTCGTGTTGATAAGTTCATGAGCCGTTACGGTGATCGTAAGAAGAAATAATATTTAAGAGTAGGATTCTTAAATAAAATAAGAGAATAAAAGCTGAGGCTGTCTCCAAATAGTAGAGGCAGCCTCAGCTTTTTTTCTTTTCTTTCCTCCCGTATGCTTATGTTATTGGGTGCAAGCTATATTCTTGTTTCACCTGCTATACAGAATAAAATAGGGAGAGGTTTGTTTTATGTACGTGACAAAATGAATATATTTGTATTCGTTTAAGAAAACTATAAAGTAATATATAACTATTAAGCAATATTCTAAGACCATGAATAAAAGCATTGATTACAAAGACGTGCCTAAAAAATATTTGTACTGTACTCACAAGCAATGTCCACGTCGCAACAAATGTCTCCGCTATCAAGTTACGCTCTGTATACCTCAGGCTACTCTTTGCTACACCACCGTCAATCCGAAACATATAGCAGGGAACGAAGATAATTGTACTTTCTACCAATCATACCAGACCACTCATTTTGCTTTGGGTATCAGTCATCTATTAGATAATATTCCCCATCCTGTTGCTGTTGCCATACACAAAGACATGTATTCGCTGATGGGACGCAATATGTATTATCGGATTCGTAACAAAGAGCGTATGCTACATCCTAAAGAGCAAGAGCAGATTGCTGCTATCTTCCGGAAACACGGTGTCGAAAGCATACCTGAATTTGATGAATACATCGATAAATTTGCCTGGTAAAAACATTGCCGGAAGATGCGGAAAACGCTTCCTGAGACCCTTCGGAGGCAGGTCTCTTCTCACTGTAATGAGAAGAAATCCTCATTTCGATGAGAAAATTTTCTCATCTCGATAAGTATTTTTTCTCATCGTGATGAGAAGAGACGAGAAAGTTTATAGAACCTATCGCAATTCAGCCCCACTTCGTACTGCTTTCCGCTTACTTTCATATTCTCGTTAGCTTGTTCTAACTTTCGAGCACATCCGTCACTTCCAGTTCCACTTGATGGGCGGAGCCTCCCGGACCGGTGGAGAGGGAAAGATTCCTTATTTCGCCTTCGGCACATTCGATAGTCACCATCGTATTCATTCCGGGTGAGGGGATGGCGTACGTAAGCTCCGTCGTTGACGTGCATGCGCAGAATTGTTCTGAAAAGAACTGCTAATAGTAAGTTTAATCGTCTCATATTCTTTATTTGTTATCGGATTCGCGCAAAAGGATCCGAATCCCACTAGCGTAGCAGGGTTTGTTTAGGGCATAGATTGTTCTATTTGGACTAAAACGCTCTGGCAGCAAAAAAATATCGTTTCTTCCGAACAATCTTTCCCTTTATATGTTTATAATAGTGCAAATCCGCCTGACGCTCTTTATGCCTATGTGAATATCCATAAACGCAGCATCTGTATGCCTCCCCGGCATAAACAGGTTAAGATTGCATAGTAGTTTTGTCGTGTTTTATTTTGTGTTTGTGTTGTGGCGGTGCTCCGATGTGAATCGAGGTACCGCTTCGGCGTTTATAGGGGGAAGACTTTGGACAGAAGAATAGAAAGACATAAGGAAGAAATCTTCTTCTTCTTTTGTCTTCTATCCCGTATGAAAAGAGTTACTCCATCTACCGGTCATATTTCTCAAAGCTATTGAGGAGATACGTCCGGCAAATGGAGTACACACTTGGTGGCTTCTCGCCTTGAGCGGTGAGAAGCCTATTTATTAATCAGAGCCCCCGATGTATTTCTATTTGAGCTTTTTGTATCCGTAGACAGCTAAGTCTCCGAGTTCTTCTTCGATGCGAAGCAATTGGTTGTACTTAGCCATGCGGTCGGAGCGGCTCAGCGAGCCTGTCTTGATTTGCCCGCTGTTGGTGGCTACGGCGATGTCGGCAATAGTGGCATCTTCCGTTTCTCCCGAACGGTGGGAAGTGACCGTGGTGTAGCCGTGGCGGTGAGCCATTTCGATGGCATTCAGCGTCTCGGAGAGAGAACCTATTTGGTTCACTTTGATGAGGATAGAGTTGGCACAACCCTCTTCTATACCTTTGGCGAGGAAGTCCACATTCGTCACAAACAAGTCGTCGCCTACCAACTGGCAACGGTCGCCGATACGTTCGGTCAGTCGTTTCCAGCCTTCCCAGTCGTTTTCGCTCATTCCGTCTTCGATGGAGTCGATGGGATATTTGCTGATAAGCTCTTCGAGGTAGTTTATTTGTTCTTCGGCAGTGCGCTTCTTGCCCTTTTCGCCTTCAAACTTAGTGTAGTCGTAGATGCCGTCGTGATAGAACTCCGAGGAGGCACAGTCCATGCCTATCATCACGTCTTTGCCGGGTTCGTATCCGGCGGCTTGGATGGCGGCAATGATGGAGTTCAGGGCATCTTCGGTTCCTTCCAGTTCGGGAGCAAAGCCGCCTTCGTCTCCTACGGCAGTACTCAGCCCGCGGTCTTTCAACACTTTCTTGAGAGCATGGAACACTTCGGCGCCCATCCTCAATCCTTCGCGGAAAGAAGGAGCTCCTACGGGACGAATCATAAATTCTTGGAAAGCAATGGGGGCGTCGCTATGGGAACCGCCATTGATAATGTTCATCATCGGAACGGGCATCACGTAGGTGTTCGTACCTCCGATGTAGCGATAGAGCGGAAGGTCCAGATAGTTGGCGGCAGCTTTAGCTACGGCGAGCGATACGCCGAGGATGGCGTTGGCGCCCAGATTAGATTTTGTTTTCGTGCCGTCCAGTGCCAGCATGGTGTAGTCAATCTCCCTTTGCTTGAGGGCAGACATGCCGAGGAGCTTCGGGGCTATCACTTCGTTCACGTTTTTTACTGCTTTCTGTACGCCTTTGCCGCCATAGCGGTGTTTGTCTCCATCGCGCAGTTCGAGTGCTTCGTGTTCGCCTGTGGAAGCGCCGGAGGGAACGGATGCCCTTCCCATGATACCACATTCCAATACTACATCGACTTCTACCGTGGGGTTACCTCTTGAATCAAGAATTTCTCGTGCTGTAATCTTTTCTATTTTCATCGTTTTACTGTTTTTGGGATTCTTTCTGCAAAGATACTTACGGCAGGGAGAAGCGGAAATCGCTATAAATAGGTATTCTTTATCCGAAGGCCTCCCCATAGGTGAGTAGCTTTGTTTCTCTTTTTACATATATATAACAAAGAAACGCTAGCTATTGTTCGGTATTTAGGAAAACGATGTGGAGGTGGTGCGAGAGTCAATCTTTGATGACTATGCCCAGCAGGGGCAGCAAGTCCATGGCCTGCAAAGAGGTAACGATGGCTCCACGGAGGTCGCTCACGTTGAGTATCAGCCCGTTGATGCGGCAAGTGCGCAGGTCGACGCCTCTCAGGGAAGTGTGGGAAAAATCGGCTTCGACGAGTTCGCAACCATCAAAGGCGACGGAGGAGATGCGGGAGTCGTTGAAGCTTCCGTTGCGCAGCAGGCTGTGCGAGAAGCGTATCTGGTTCATCTTGCTCATGGCAAGGTTGATGTAGGAAGCGTTACAGTCGTGTATCAGTATGTGGTTCAGGGTAGAATCGGGAAAATAGGTTCCCAGCAGCTTGCATGATATGAACTCTACGCGGTAGAGGGCGCTTGCGGTAAAGTTGACGTTGGACAAGTCGCAGTTCTCGAAACGTACATCGGTAAGTTGCGAAGAGCGGAGCTGGCAGTCCATGAAAGTCTGGTTCCTGAACGTGCAGTTGCGGATTGTTTTATAAGGTTGACGGATTGCCTCTTCCTGGTGTCTCTCGAAGAGGAGTGAGGCAACGGTTTCTTCTTCCTCCAGCCACTCCTTTAGAGGGAGGGCGCTTGTTTCCTGTTCCTCCAGCATGGGCGGAACTACACGGACGGGCTTGGAGCTATTCTTCTGTATCATGCTGCAAAGATATATCTTTTGACGGATTCTTTCATTCCGAGTACTATATTTTTCTCTTGGGACCTTTTGGGTATCTTCTTAATAAATAGGAGATTATGCAAACGTTTTCATTCTTTTCCGCTATATTGTGAGTATATGGAAGCCCGGAGATTGCTTTTCGTTTCTATCTTTGCTTTCAGATTATTAATTCATTAATTCTTTAATATCATGAAGAACATAAAGACATGGACCGTAGCTATGGCATGCCTGCTGGGACTCTTTTTTACTCATGTCTCAGCCCAAGCCGAAAGCATTACCTCTCCCAATGGGCAACTAAAGCTCGAGTTTTCTGTGAACGCACAAGGACAACCGGTGTATGCGTTGTCTTATAAAGGAAAGGAAGTGATTAAACCCTCGCGCCTCGGTCTCGAGTTGAAGAACGACCCGGGACTGATGGACGGCTTTACGCTCTCCGGCGTGAAGACGGCAACGTTGGACGAAACCTGGAATCCGGTGTGGGGAGAAGTGAAATCTATTCGCAATCACTACAACGAGCTTGCTGTCACACTGGACCAGAAAGAGCGTAACCGTAACATCATTATCCGCTTCCGCCTCTACGACGACGGGCTGGGGTTCCGCTATGAGTTCCCGCAACAGAAGAACCTCAACTATTTTGTCATCAAGGAAGAACATACCCAATTTGCCATGACGGGGGACCATACTGTTTTCTGGATTCCCGGCGATTATGATACGCAGGAGTACGACTATACAGAGTCACGTCTATCCGAAGTCCGCGGATTGATGAAGGGAGCTATCACCGATAATGCTTCGCAGACACAATTCTCGCCCACAGGCGTACAGACCTCCTTGCAACTGAAAACGGACGACGGACTATATATCAATCTCCATGAAGCCGCTTTGGTGGACTATTCGTGTATGCATCTCAACCTGGACGATAAGAACTTCATCTTTGAATCGTGGCTTACTCCGGATGCAAAAGGAGATAAAGGATATATGCAGACTCCGTGCCGCTCGCCTTGGCGCACAGTTATCGTAAGCGACGATGCGCGCGACATTCTTGCTTCTAAACTGACACTGAACCTGAACGAGCCTTGTGCCTACGAGGACGTTTCGTGGATTAAGCCGGTGAAGTACGTAGGTGTATGGTGGGAGATGATTACCGGGAAAAGTTCCTGGGCATACACGGACGATGTATACTCCGTGAAGCTTGGCGAGACTGACTATACACGGACCAAACCCAACGGGCGCCACGGAGCCAACAACGAAAACGTGAAGCGGTATATCGACTTTGCCGCCCGACACGGATTCGACCAAGTGCTCGTAGAAGGTTGGAATGAAGGCTGGGAAGATTGGTTTGGAAACTCCAAAGACTATGTATTCGACTTTGTTACCCCTTATCCGGATTTCGACGTGAAGATGCTTAATGAGTATGCCCGCAGTAAAGGCGTGCGCCTGATGATGCACCACGAGACTTCCGCTTCTGCCCGTAACTATGAACGCCATCTGGACGCTGCCTACCAGTTTATGGTAGACAATGGATATAATGCCGTAAAGAGCGGATATGTGGGTAACATCATCCCCCGGGGGGAGCACCACTATGGGCAATGGATGAACAATCATTATCTCTATGCCGTGAAGAAGGCGGCGGATTATAAGATATGTGTCAATGGTCACGAAGCAGTACGTCCCACGGGCTTGTGCCGCACTTATCCCAACCTGATTGGAAACGAATCGTCACGAGGCACTGAGTACGAAGCTTTCGGAGGCAGCAAGCCCTTCCATACCACTTTGCTTCCTTTCACCCGGCTGATTGGAGGTCCGATGGACTATACCCCGGGTATCTTCGACACCAAGTTGACTTTCCTGACGAATGATAACCACGGCTGGGTACATACCACCTTGGCGAAGCAACTTGCACTGTATGTCACTCTCTACAGTCCTTTGCAAATGGCTGCTGACCTTCCCGAGAGTTATGAACGCTACATGGATGCCTTCCAGTTTATCAAAGACGTAGCTGTGGACTGGGACGATACCAAATATCTGGAGGCAGAACCGGGAGATTACATCACCGTAGCCCGCAAAGCCAAAGGCACAAACAACTGGTTTGTGGGTGGCATCACGGATGAGAATGCACGTACTGCTACTTTCACCCTTGATTTTCTGGAACCGGGAAAGAAGTATGTGGCTACTCTCTATACCGACGGTAAAGATGCAGACTATGAAACGAATCCCACTTCTTATCAGATAAAGAAGAGCATCGTCACCTCTAAGTCCAAAATCACCACTAAGCTCGCTCGTAGCGGAGGATTTGCTTTGAGTCTGATAGAGAAGGAATAATAAAGAGAAAGAAGATAGAAGAAGGCAAAGGAAGTAGGAGGAGATAAAGCAGACATCTCTTTCTACCTCCTTCTTTCCAGAACTCACGTTAACTTAGTAAATTACTCCCTTAGCCAATTGCCACCTGATTTATTTTTTGTACTTTTGCGCCATCTTTTTTATTAAAACAACATCATAAAAATAAAAACATGGGAGGATTTTTCGGAACAGTCTCACAGGGGAGCTGCGTGATTGATTTATTCTACGGCACAGACTATAATTCACATTTGGGAACGAAGCGGGGCGGACTTGCCACCTACGACAAAGAGCAAGGTTTCATTCGCTCCATCCACAACCTCGAAAGTTCATACTTTCGCACCAAGTTTGAATCTGACCTGGAAAAATTCAAGGGACATGCCGGAATAGGCATTATCAGTGATACAGACGCACAACCTATCGTTATCAATTCTCATCTCGGACGTTTCGCCATTGTCACCGTTGCCAAAATTAACAATATCAAAGAACTCGAAGCGGAACTCCTTTCCAAAAACATGCACTTCGCCGAATTAAGCTCCGGCGCCACCAATCAAACAGAACTTATCGCTTTACTCATCATTCAGGGAAAAACTTTTGTAGAAGGTATCGAAAATGTGTTCAAGCATATCAAAGGTTCCTGCTCGATGTTGCTGTTGACCGAAGACGGAAGTATCATTGCCGCCCGCGACCAGTGGGGGAGAACACCGATTGTTATCGGAAAGAAAGAAGGAGCATACGCCGCTACCAGCGAGTCCAGCAGTTTCCCCAATCTTGATTACGAAGTTGAGCGGTTTCTGGGACCGGGAGAAATTGTACGCTTAAACGCCGACCACATCGAACAACTCCGTGCGCCGGGCGAGGAGATGCAGATATGCTCGTTCCTTTGGGTATATTATGGTTTTCCCACTTCCTGTTATGAAGGACGGAATGTGGAAGAAGTCCGTTTTACGAGCGGAATGAAGATGGGGCAGAAAGATGAATCTGAAGTAGATTGCGCCTGCGGTATCCCCGATTCGGGCGTGGGCATGGCTTTGGGATATGCCGAAGGAAAGGGAGTTCCCTATCATCGTGCCATCTCCAAGTACACCCCTACGTGGCCTCGCAGCTTTACTCCGAGCAATCAGGAGATGCGTTCGTTGGTGGCTAAGATGAAGCTTATCCCCAATCGCGCCATGCTTGAGGGCAAACGTCTGCTGTTCTGTGACGACTCTATTGTCCGCGGAACACAATTGAGAGATAATGTAAACGTGCTGTATGATTACGGGGCTAAGGAAATCCACATGCGAATTGCTTGTCCTCCATTAATATATGCTTGTCCGTTTGTAGGCTTCACTGCTTCTAAGAGTGCGCTCGAGCTTATCACGCGCCGTATTATCAAAGAATTGGAGGGAGATGAAAACAAGAATCTTGAAAAATATGCTACTACCGGTTCGCCTGAATATCAGAAAATGGTAGACATCATTGCCGAACGTTTTGGACTAACTTCTCTGAAGTTTAATACACTCGAAACGCTTATCGAGGCTATTGGGTTGCCTAAGTGTAAGGTTTGTACCCACTGTTTCGATGGCAGTAGCCATTTCTAACTCCTTTTACTTCTAATTGGAAAAAAGAGCTGTGAATTATTTGTCTATTCACAGCTCTTTTTTTACCTTTACGCCAATATATTTTTTGATTCGTAAACCAATAAAACCTAATCAATACATGTTACAGCGTTTCTTAAAGTACGTAAGCTTCGATACTCAGTCTGATGAACTGACACGGCTTACTCCCAGTACTCCCGGGCAAATGGTCTTTGCCCAATATCTCAAGTCCGAACTCGAAACTTTAGGACTGGAAGATATAACTCTGGACGAAAACGGCTATCTTTTCGCCACCCTTCCCGCCAACATCGATAAAGAAGTGCCCACTATCGGCTTCATTGCCCACATGGACACTAGTCCCGATATGAGCGGCAAGAATGTATCACCCCGCATCGTGCACAATTATGATGGTACGGACATCGTGCTTTCTGCCGAAGAAGACATCATCCTCTCTCCCGAACAATTTCCCGAATTGCTCGACCACAAAGGAGAAGACTTGATCGTGACCAACGGAAAAACTTTGCTTGGAGCTGATGATAAAGCCGGTATAGCCGAAATCATTTCTGCTATGGCTTATCTGATGGAACATCCCGAAATCAAACATGGGAAGATACGCATCGGCTTTAATCCCGATGAAGAAATAGGCGAAGGCGCCCATAAGTTTGATGTAGAAAAGTTCGGTTGCGACTGGGAATACACCATGGATGGAGGAGAGGTGGGTGAACTCGAATTCGAGAACTTTAACGCTGCCGTAGCTAAAATTACTTTTAAGGGACGCAACGTGCACCCCGGCTATGCCAAGCATAAGATGATTAACTCCATCCGCATAGCAAACCAGTTCATCACCATGCTTCCTCGTCACGAGACACCCGAACATACTGAAGGCTACGAAGGTTTCTATCATCTTATCGGTATTCAAGGAGAAGTGGAACAAACCACACTCACTTATATTATACGTGACCATGACCGCGCTAAATTTGAAAGCCGTAAACAGGAGATGGAACATCTCGTTAATAAAATAAATGCCGAATTCGGTCAGAGCACCGCCACACTCGAACTCCGCGACCAATACTACAACATGCGCGAAAAGATAGAACCTGTGATGCATATTATCGACACCGCTTTTGCCGCTATGGAGGCAGTAGGAGTGAAACCAAACGTGAGACCCATCCGTGGAGGAACGGACGGCGCCCAGCTTTCCTTCAAAGGATTGCCTTGCCCCAATATCTTTGCAGGAGGTCTCAACTTCCATGGTCGCTATGAATTTGTGCCCATCCAAAACATGGAAAAAGCCATGCAAGTCATCATAAAGATAGCCGAACTGGTAGCCACCAAATAAACTCTCAACTCTCAACTTTTAACTCTCAACTTGTATGAAAACAACCCCCTTTACCGAAAAGCACCTCGCACTCAACGCCAAAATGCATGAGTTTGCAGGATATAATATGCCTATTGAATATTCCGGTATCATAGACGAACACCTCACTGTCTGCAATGGAGTCGGTGTATTTGATGTGTCCCACATGGGAGAGTTCTGGGTAAAAGGACCTCAAGCTTTACCTTTCCTCCAGAAAGTAACGTCCAACAATGTAGCTGCCCTGACTCCCGGTAAAATTCAATATACCTGTTTTCCTAACGAAACGGGTGGTATTGTAGACGACTTACTGGTATATCACTATGAACCTGAGAAATACCTATTGGTAGTCAACGCTTCTAACATAGAAAAAGACTGGAATTGGTGTGTCTCACACAACACAGAAGGAGCCGGACTGGAGAATTCTTCCGACCGTATGGCACAGTTAGCAGTGCAAGGTCCCAAAGCTATTCTTGCTTTGCAGAAGCTTACTGACATCGACCTCACATCTATACCTTATTATACATTCAAAGTAGGGGAGTTTGCGGGAGTGCCGGACGTCATTCTCTCCAATACCGGTTATACTGGGGCGGGAGGCTTTGAACTTTACTTCTATCCCGAAGTGGCTGACCGTATCTGGGAAGCACTCTTCGAAGCAGGAGCAGAGTATGATATTAAGCCTATCGGATTGGGAGCTCGTGATACATTACGTCTTGAAATGGGTTTTTGTCTTTATGGCAATGACCTCGACGACACCACTTCACCTATTGAAGCTGGGCTGGGATGGATTACTAAATTCGTGGAAGGTAAAAATTTCGTTAACCGTCCTGTGCTCGAAAAGCAAAAGGCAGAAGGCGTGAGCCGCAAGCTAATAGGCTTTGAAATGATAGACCGCGGCATACCCCGTCATGGCTATAAGCTGGTGAATGCCGAAGGAGAAGAAATAGGTGTAGTGACTTCCGGAACCATGTCTCCTACGAGAAAAATAGGTATCGGTATGGGATATGTAAAACCTGGCTACACACAAGTGGGTTCCGAGATTTTCGTGGACTTACGTGGAAGAAAGTTGAAGGCAATGGTTGTGAAACCACCTTTCAGGAAATAAGTCTTTTTGTGGAATACTAAAAACAGGGAGGGCTTCCATCATCATTATTCATGATGATAGGGTCCTCCCTTTAGTATGGTCATAGCCCTGTAGAGCTGCTCTACAAATATAAGTCGTATCATTTGGTGAGAGAAGGTCATCTTGGAGAGAGATAACTTTTCGTGTGCTGTCTGGTATACTTTTTCGGAGAAACCATACGGCCCGCCGATGATGAACACTAATCTTTTGTTGACATTTGCCAGTTTCTTTTCCATATACGAGGCAAATTCCACCGAACGCATTTCTTTGCCGTGTTCGTCTAGTAATACCACCACATCTCCCGGCTGGAGGGCTTTACAGATAAGTTCGCCTTCTTTCTCTTTCTGTTGCTCCATAGGCAAGTTTTTTGTATTCTTCAATTCGGGAATCACCTCCATTTCGAAGGTCATAAAGTGTTTAGTTCGCTGCACATAGTCGTTGATGGCAGCAATGTAATGCGGTTCTACTGTTCTTCCTACTACAAGTAAAATTGTCTTCATTGGGGCATTTTTCTGTTTTATTGCACAAAAATAGGGAATATTCATGGTATTTTGCAATAAATGACTACCTTTGCCTATCATTCGTTGAAAGTTTGTATTAAAACTTCAACTATAAAAGCTTGTAATTATGAAGAGACGGATGCTTTTAGGAATAGTCGGACTGTTTCTGTCCATCTCTCTGCTCTTAGCGCAAGAAGTGCCTCCGGGAGTAATTACTGCCTTTAAGAAAGGAAGCGCGCAGGAACTGGGAAAATATATGGGTGATAAAGTGAATTTAGTCATCCAGAATCAATCGGCAAATGTAGATAAGCGGGGAGCCGTAGCCAAGATGCAAACCTTCTTTGCTGCTAACAAGGTGAGCGGATTTACTGTTAATCATCAAGGAAAACGTGATGAATCGAGTTTTGTCGTAGGAACTTTGGCGACTGCCAACGGAAGTTTTCGTGTACATTGCTTCTTAAAACGGACACAAAATCAGTATTTAATTCATCAAATAAGAATTGATAAGACCAATGAATAAAGAACAAGAATTAGTAGACAGGCTGATTGACTTGGCTTTTGCTGAAGATATTGGTGACGGAGACCATACAACCCTTTCATGTATCCCGGCAACGGCAATGGGAAAATCTAAACTTTTAATCAAAGAAACCGGAGTCTTAGCCGGTATAGAAGTGGCTAAGGAAATCTTTCGTTGTTTTGATCCTGAAATGAAAGTGGAAGTATTAATCAACGATGGTGCTGAAGTAAAACCGGGGGATGTAGCAATGATAGTGGAAGGAAAAGTACAATCATTGTTGCAGACCGAACGTCTGATGCTGAATGTGATGCAACGTATGAGCGGTATAGCTACTATGACTCGCAAGTATGCTAAGCAACTCGAAGGAACCCATACACGTGTGCTTGATACCCGTAAGACAACTCCCGGCATGCGTATCCTTGAAAAGATGGCAGTGAAGATTGGCGGCGGCGTGAATCATCGCATCGGTTTGTTCGACATGATTCTGTTAAAAGACAATCACGTAGACTTTGCCGGAGGCATTGACAAAGCGATAAACCGTGCTAAAGAATACTGCAAAGAAAAAGGAAAAGACCTCAAGATTGAGATTGAAGTACGAAACTTTGATGAACTCCGTCAAGTGCTGGAGTTGGGAGGAGTAGACCGTATCATGTTTGATAACTTCACCCCCGAACAGACCCGCCAGGCGGTGGAAATGGTGGCTGGCAGGTATGAAACAGAATCTTCCGGTGGTATTACTTTCGATACTCTGCGCGATTATGCCGAATGTGGCGTAGATTTTATTTCTGTAGGTGCTCTAACCCATTCTGTCAAGGGATTGGATATGAGCTTTAAGGCATGTTGATGATAAAAATATATTTGTATTGAATATTTGCCTCCCGTATACTCAAAGTATTTTGCAGTGTGCGGGAGGTTTTTCTGCATTTTAACTTCTTTTTGTATTTATCCTTGCAGCATTCTCTGCTAACTTACGTCTAAATGACAAACGGCGCAGACATACGCTCGATTAAAAAGACAATTAACATTGGAAAACGAAATAGAATTGGTAAAAGGTTGTCGGGCGGGAAAAGATTCAGCCCGCAAGGAACTCTATACTCTCTATTCCAAGAAGATGTTAGCGGTGTGTTACCGTTATACGGGCGATATGGATGCAGCGCACGATGTACTGCACGACGGTTTCATCAAGATCTTTACCAACTTTTCGTTCCGGGGTGAGTCTTCTTTAGGTACATGGGTCAATAGGGTGATGGTCACCCAGGCGCTTGATTACCTCAGACGTCAGAAACGGTTCAATGAGTTGGTGGTACATGAAGAGCAACTTCCCGATATTCCGGATATTTCTGCATCGGGAGGAGGAAACGGCATTTCGGAGGAACAATTAATGGCTTTTGTGGCCGATTTACCCGATGGTTGCCGAACCGTATTCAACCTTTATGTGTTTGAAGAGAAGTCGCATAAGGAAATAGCAGAAATGCTTCATATTAAGGAGCATTCGTCTACTTCTCAATTACATCGGGCCAAATATTTGTTAGCAAAGAAAATTAAAGAATATAGGAACCATGAAGAGAGAAAATGATGAAATAACCCAACTGTTTCGTTCGCGTCTCAGCGAAGCTGAAATGACTGTGCGGGATGGTTTCTGGGAAGAACTGGACCAAGGCGTGGCTGTTTGTCAACATCGCCGTCGGCTTGTGTTTTTCCGGATAGCGGCAGCGGCATCCGTGTTACTGGTGCTTATGGCTTCTTCTGCGGCTATTTGGTATTTTTCACCCCGGGAAGAGATGGAGGAAGCTTTCACACAAATAGTGGTGAATGGAAGTGGAGGGTTGATGGACGGAGACGGAGTGAAATCTATTCCACTGCCTGTAGCGGTGGAACCTATATTTCCCAAGCCGGCTCCTTATACGGCGTATGCTTCGCCTGTATCTTCCGGTGAAGAAGATTCAGTCTCTATTACGCTTTCCATGTCGTTCACCTTTTCGGGTACATCCACCATGCTGGGGCGCCGAAATCGGTCTTCACGTCGGAGCGACATGCTTTGGCAAGTGGGAGGTGATACTGCATCGGCTGTTGTAGATGAACAAGCATCTGTTCCTGCTTTGCCTAAAGCGAAAAAAAATCGTATGTGGGCGGTGAAGACATTTGCCGGAACAGCATTGCCAATACATTCGGGGGATAAGATGCCTGTCACGGCAGGAGTGACGCTGGAGAAGAAGTTTAATAAATACTTTGCTGCTGAAGCAGGAATACTCTATTCCAATCTCCGGTCGAATGCGGAGAATTTACATTATCTGGGCATTCCTGTGAAACTGAACGTCACCCTTGCTGAGTCGCACAAGTTTGATCTTTATGCTACCGTAGGAGGTATTGCTGATAAATGTATTGCCGGCGCACCGGAGAATGACTTTAAGAACGAGCCGATTCAACTGGCAGTGACTGCCGGACTGGGAATCCGGTATAAGATAAACGACCGTATTGCCCTTTTCGCCGAACCGGGTGTGTCCCATCATTTTAAGACGGATTCCCGACTGGTGACGGTGCGCACCGAACGGCCTACTAATTTTAATTTACTTTGCGGACTCCGCATGACTTATTAACCGTTTATGAAAATGAAAAAGACATTGATTATGCTGTTAGCCGTAATATCGGTTCTTGCTTTTAGCAGATGTAGCAGCGAAGAATTAGATAGAAAGAATCCCGAAGTTGGTCTTTTTGTGAAGCAACTTAAGGCGGGTACTTATAATATGAAGAACGAGAAAGGAGTGGTAGAAGTTCCCCATTTTACGGAGAAGGATATACCTGACTTATTGAAATATGTGGAGGATTTAACGATTATTCCTTCCTTTCCTACAGTCTATAATAGTACTAGCGGCAAGATTCGCTTAGGCGAATGTATGCTATGGATGATAGAAACCGTACGTTTGGGGATTCCTGCTTCGATGGGTTGCAAAATGGTGCAGGCAAATGCCGAAAACTACGAAGCAATCTATTTTCTCACCGATGACGAAGTGTTGGATGCAGCAGCTTGTTATCGCCGTTGGTGGGATGGACGTAAATATCCGCGCACTGCCTGGACAATAGACCCCTGCTATGACGAACCTTTGTGCGGTAGCGGCTATCGTTGGTGGTAATTCATAGAAAAAAGAAGTAGAATGACGAAGCGTTTTATTATAGTATTGATTGTTTCTTTTGCTGCCTTATGGGCGCGTGCCCAGGGAATAGCCAAAGATTCGTTGAATCTGGATAGGCTATTAAAGGTAAAAGAAGAACCGGAACTTAATCCTGAAGCCATCCGACAGATTGATTTGGGCAGCGGTGTTGGTACCCCTCGCATATCAGAGGAAAAGAATTGGATGCTGCCGGACGAAACGCTTCCCATGGCGCTTCCTAAAAAGAAAGTAATCCTCACTTTGCGTCCTTACACTGCCAATACTCGCTATGACTGGGACCCTGTTTATCAACGGAAAGTCCGTATCGATAGAGACACTTGGCGCGCCGACCCACTCGAGAAATTATATAAATATCTCTTTCCTACCAACAAAGCCCGTACACCGATGGACGGTGGCATTCGTAGGTCGTGGCAAGACATTCGTGATAGCGGTATCGACTTCCGTACCTTATGTGAGCGTGCCAACGGGATGATGGTGAGCACCACCCACATGGGCGGCATTCCCATTGGTCGAAGCGGTGTTAGTGTGAGTGGAGGCTGCATAAGCGGATTAGACCTGATGGCTGTCTTCACCAAAGACTTTTGGGATAGGAAGGGGCGGGAACGCAGAGCCCGTACGTTGGATGTGCTTCGCACCTATGGTGACTCCACTACTGTATTGATTAACCATCCCGTCGAACCCATTGCTCGCTAAAGTTGTTACAAACCTGTTCAAACGAAAAAACAAATTCATGAAGAATCGAATAACATCTCTTTTTGGAATCGAGCACCCCATCATCCAGGGAGGTATGGTGTGGTGTAGTGGCTGGAGCTTGGCTTCAGCAGTGAGCAATGCCGGAGGGTTGGGACTTCTCGGTGCAGGGTCTATGCATCCCGCCACCTTGCGGGAACATATCCGTAAATGCCGACACGCTACCGACAAGCCTTTCGGAGTTAATATCCCTTTGGTATATCCCGAGATAGAGGAAGTGATGAACATTGTTGTCGAAGAGGGTGTGAAGATTGTTTTTACCTCGGCGGGTAATCCCAAAACATGGACAGGATGGCTGAAAGCACATGGGATAACGGTGGCACATGTGGTTTCTTCCTCCCGTTTCGCTGTAAAGAGCGAGGAAGCCGGGGTAGACGCCATAGTTGCCGAAGGATTTGAAGCGGGTGGACACAACGGACGTGAAGAAACCACCACTTTCTGTTTGATTCCTGCCGTGCGTTGTGCCACAGAACTGCCGTTGATTGCTGCCGGCGGTATTGCTACGGGAGAAGGTATTCTTGCTGCTATGGTATTAGGCGCGGAAGGTGTACAGATAGGAACACGCTTTGCACTCACCTTCGAGAGTTCTGCCCACTCTTTATTCAAAACCTATTGTTTGAGCTTGGACTTGGGAGAAGGAGACACCCGGCTATTATTAAAGAAACTGGTTCCGACCCGATTGTTACGCAATCCGTTCTCCGCCTTGGTGCAAGCAGCCGAAGACCGTGGCGCTTCTGCCGAAGAATTGCGTGAACTTTTAGGAAAAGGACGTGCCAAGAAAGGAATCTTTGAAGGCGACCTTCATGAAGGAGAGCTTGAAATCGGACAAGTATCGGCGTTGCTTTCACGGGCACAATCAGTAGAAGATGTGATGCGGGATTTAGTAGAAGGGTTCCGACACGCGTCATCGTTGTGGCATGTCGGAACGGACCCTGAAGCTACCCGTTAAAAGAGCGGACAATACTCTAAACCGAAAACATCCGCTACAGCTTTAAAAGTGACTTTTCCATCTACTATGTTCAGTCCTGCTGCCAGCGCCGAGTCTTCTTTGCAAGCTTTCTTCCATCCTTTGTCTGCCAATGCCGTCACATAAGGCAAGGTAGCATTGGTCAGTGCCAATGTAGAAGTGTAGGGCACGGCTCCCGGAATATTAGCCACCGCATAATGCACGATACCTTCTACCACATACGTCGGTTCGCTATGAGTGGTGGGGTGGGAAGTCTCGAAGCATCCTCCCTGGTCGATGGCTACATCCACGAGCACTGTCCCCGGTTGCATCAATGCCAGCATATCTTTAGTAATCAGGTGAGGCGCTTTGTCTCCGGGAATTAGTACCGAACCGATAATCAAGTCCACATCTGGTAATTCTTTTTTTATACGCAGGTCTGAGGCATACAGGGTCTTCACATTCTTTGGCAGCGTTTCACTCAGATAACGCAGCCGGGGCAAAGATATATCGCTGATGGTTACGTCTGCTCCCATACCTGCCGCCATTTGTGCAGCGTTGCTTCCTACCACTCCTCCTCCGAGAATTAACACTTTAGCGGGTTTCACTCCCGGCACACCTCCCAGCAGGATTCCCTTTCCACCCTGAGGTTTCTCCAGAAAACGTGCTCCTTCTTGTACAGACATACGTCCTGCCACTTCGCTCATAGGTATTAGCAGAGGTAGTGAATGGTCGGGTTTCTCCACTGTTTCGTATGCCAGGCAGATGGCTTTTGTCTTTAGCATAGCCATTGTTAAGTGGGCATCGGAAGCAAAATGAAAATAGGTGAAGAGTAATTGTCCTTCTTTGATAAGTCCGTATTCCGGCAAAATAGGTTCTTTCACTTTCACAATCATATCGGCAATGGCATATACCTCTTCCATTGTCGGTAGCACCTGTGCACCTACAGTAACATAGGCTTCGTCCGGAAAACCACTGTTGATACCTGCGGTATGTTGAATATATACCTGATGCCCTCGTTTCACTAGTTCGGCAACTCCCGAAGGCGTCATGCCTACGCGATTCTCATTGTTTTTGATTTCCTTGGGTACTC
Source organism: Bacteroides ovatus (assembly GCA_030844565.1). GTDB lineage: Bacteria > Bacteroidota > Bacteroidia > Bacteroidales > Bacteroidaceae > Bacteroides > Bacteroides ovatus_A. The sequence continues at coordinate 438 of JAUUNK010000051.1, read as the reverse complement.
CGATAATCATAATCTTGTGCATTTAGGGTTTAACATGTCCCAATGTACGAAGAATTCTCTTATGTTGAAGTTTGAAAGCAGATGTTTTGCAGCAGGTCACACTTTCACTTACTTTTATAACCTCTTTTTAGTGCCCCCCATTCTTATAGAGGATTAAGGTGAAAGATATATGAGAATCGAGTAAAAGATGTAGAGGATTTTCCTTAAATATAATAGTCTGTATGCAGGGTATTTACATAACACAACAAGGCTATTAATAAACGGTTTGTCAGGTGTTAATAGTTGAGTTGTCAGGTGTTAACATCCATTACGATAGGTGTTAATACCTGAGAAGTCAACTATTAATAGCTGAGAACCCATCTTTTAATACCCTACAAACGGGGTGTCATAACCTGACTTAGGTTGACTCTTTGGTGTCTTATCGCTGTTTTTGGTTGA
>JAUUNK010000369.1 GCA_030844565.1 Bacteroides ovatus | reverse complement strand
GGCTTTTGACTTTATTATAGCTGGGAGAGAAACACGCACCAGACCGAATGCTTACCATAGAGAAAACAAGAAATATGGCTTGTTGATGTGTTATGTAAGGGGAGAAAGCGGAGTGAGAGCAACCTTTGCTCTCACTCCGCTCTCACTCTATCTCTCACTCCTTAAAACCCCGATAAATAAAGGGATACAGGCAAAAAAGTGAGAGCGTGAGAGCAAAAAGTGATTTAACTCTGGGAGGGAGAGTGGAAATATCGCTATTCAAATAGGGCGAACATATCTTTGAGATTGACCGTGACTTTCCCGTATTGGTTGATGAGGCTCATGCCAAGGATACCGTCTTCTGTGGGACCGTTGTCCGGTTCGGGGAGATAGCTCACTTGAATATCTTTCATTTCGACAGGTGTTTCGCCAATCTTAAACGAAACGGAAGGGATACGGAGTATTTCTTTCTTTTGGATAAGATTGAATCCGCCGCTAATGTTAGTCTCTTTCACTCCCGTGGCGTCGAGTTGTTCTTTATATTTCGCGTAATAGGGATAATAGAGTGCTGCGGTGGTGCATCCGGTGTCGAAGATAAACATCAGGCGGTCGTTGTCGGAAGAGGCTTTTAGCAAAGGACACTTATCGGTGGTTAGCAGGAGGTTCTTGCCTGTGGCCGGAAGCGGTGTCGGATGTGCCGGAAAGACAATCTTTCCTTGTTGGGGATAAATTTGAAATTCGCCTACTTGTTTTATAAAATCAATGCCGAGAATGGCGTCTACTTGCAGAACTGTATCTATGTCGGTAACCGGCGCTATGGTCACGGGGATGTCGCGGAAAGTGATGTCGCTTACTTGCAAGCTATCCAGATAACCCAGTTTTCCAATAGCGGCATTTCCAGCTCCCCCGCTAATCCGCAAAGAATCATAAACCGTAGGAATACCTATCTGCTTGGCTAGTTTTTCGGAGAAATAAGTTGTGCCGGCTCCCGTGTCGAAGATAAAGCGGTATTCTTTGCCATGTATCGTGACAGGGACATAAATATGTGTGCCGCGCCAGCCTTTCTTCTCAATGGATGTGGGCAATTGTACTTTTTCGATAGATATGGGGACTACTACGTCTTTGTCCGGGCGTGACAAAGATGGCGCAGGCAGATGGCGCAGCTTATTAAAGTGTTGGTAAAGGCCGATGCTGCTTTCGCGTCCTTCCGTTATGCCAAGAGCTTTTAATTGATCGATAAAGTTTTTCAATCCATCTGCCGCCTTTGCATACAAGCCTTGTTCGGCATCTATCGAAGCAGCTAATAGCACCAAGTTTTTCGAATTGCCAAAACCTATTTCCTGTTGATGTTTGGAGAGGAGCTGGTGGATGCTTTCGATAGCCTTCTGAGGTTGGTTGAAATTGGTGGCAATCATCGTCTGTGCCAGCAATTTGAGGAAATCCATCTGCATGGAATCTTTTAATAGGGAATATTCTTTTTCCAGAGTGAACCAGTCGGCTTTATTAATCAAGTCCCCTATTCTCGCATCGGCTTGCTGGGCAGAGACAGACAGAAACGAGCATATCATTCCTATCATCCAAACTAATCTTTTCATAAATAAGTGGTATTTAATTTCTTGTTTAGCTACAAAAATAACAATATATTTTGTTGCCTCTCACCCGATAGTTACTTTTTTTATTTACATTTGCATCCATCTTAACGGAAAAAAGGATATTATGAATTCATCTCTTCCTAAATATCTGAATGTGAATGGTCGTTTGCTCGACCTTTCTACCCCCCAAGTGATGGGAATATTGAATGTGACTCCCGATTCTTTCTATGCCGGAAGCCGGAAACAGACCGAAGCGGAGATTGTAGCACGAGCCCGCCAAATCGTGGAAGAAGGAGCTTCTATTATCGACATCGGTGCTTACTCTTCCCGTCCCAATGCTGAACATATTTCGCCAGAAGAAGAAATGCGGAGGTTGCGCACCGGACTGGAAATCCTGAAGCGCGACTATCCCGATGCAGTCGTTTCGGTGGATACTTTCCGTGCCGAAGTGGCTGAGCAGTGTGTCAATGAGTATGGGGTTGCCATCGTTAATGACATTGCCGCAGGAGAAATGGATAACCGGATGTTTGAAACTGTAGCCCGTCTGGGAGTTCCTTACATTATGATGCACATGCAAGGTACGCCGCAAGACATGCAGTTGCAGCCTCATTATGATAACCTTTTCAAGGAAGTGTTTCTATATTTTTCCCGCAAGGTGCAGCAGTTGCGCGACCTTGGTGCCAAAGATATAGTGCTCGACCCCGGTTTCGGGTTTGGGAAGACACTGGAACATAACTATCAACTGTTGGCACATCTCGAAGAGTTCGCCCTTTTTGAACTTCCTCTCTTGGTAGGTGTTTCACGAAAATCAATGATTTATCGTCTGCTGGATACCACTCCGGAGGAAGCACTGAACGGGACAGTGGTGCTTAACACCCTTGCTCTGACGAAGGGAGCGGATATACTTCGCGTGCACGACGTGAAGCAAGCGGTGGAAGCGGTGAAGATAGTGAAGAAAATGCAAGATTGTAGTACCCTCTAAAAACAAAACAAGAGACGTGTTTTTTGAATTTGGAATAAAAGACTTTATAGACATTCTGCTGGTGGCGCTTCTGCTTTACTATACGTACAAGCTGATGAAGGCTTCCGGTTCCATCAAGGTGTTTACCGGCATCCTGGTGTTTATCCTTATATGGCTGGTAGTGACGCAGGTGCTGGAGATGAAATTGCTAGGTTCCATCTTCGACACGCTTAAGAGTGTGGGTGTGATAGCTATCATCGTCTTGTTTCAGGATGAAATCCGCCGTTTCCTGCTGACGCTCGGTTCCCAGCAGCACGTTCGCTTGCTGGTGCGCTTCTTCACAGGCAATCGCAAGCAGGCTTTAAAGAATGACGACATCATGCCTGTGGTGATGGCTTGCCTCAGCATGGGGAAACAGAAAGTGGGTGCTCTCATCGTGATAGAACATGATACGCCGCTAGACGATATTGTGCGTACCGGAGAAGTGATTGATGCTAACATCAACCAGCGGCTCATTGAAAATATTTTCTTTAAAAACAGTCCTCTGCACGATGGGGCAATGATAATCAGTAAAAAGAGAATTAAAGCAGCCGGATGCATCCTCCCTGTATCCCATAACTTGGATATCCCCAAGGAACTCGGCTTACGCCACCGTGCGGCAATGGGCATCTCGCAAGAATCCGATGCACATGCCATCATTGTCTCCGAAGAAACAGGAGGCATTTCAGTCGCCTATCGCGGACAGTTCTACCTCCGCCTGAGCGCAGAAGAACTCGAGAGACTGTTGACGAAGGAGAGATAGAGAAATGATTTAAACTATAAAATATGGACAGACGAAATTTTTTAAAAGCCGGAAGCATGGCGCTGATTGGTTCGTTGGCTAGCGGGACGGCACTGGCCATTCCTCCCTCATTGAGAGGAACCCTCGATAAAGGCGCCGCGCAGGGAGCCGCTGTTACTTCGGCAATGAATTACTTCGGAGTGAGTCACGAAGACCTCCGCAAAGTGCTTACCGCTGCTCTGGAAAAGGGAGGAGATTATGGAGGGCACTGAAAAAGTTCCTCACAGAGGCGATGCTTTAAAATTAATGGGCACA
>JAUUNK010000368.1 GCA_030844565.1 Bacteroides ovatus | reverse complement strand
TTGTTGGTATGGGGGAAGGCTCTTTCGCAGTTGTTGCTGTTCATTGTGGAACAGTTTGTGGGAGCTGCGCTGTTTGCTTTGGTATGGAACTATTTCGGTAGCAACAAAGACTGACCTTAGGAGAGAAAAGCTTTAAAAGAAAGAATATAAAAAGGCGCGGACTTTCATTTAGCCCGCGCCTTTTGTCTTCAATATGCTATCAATAGTGATAGGTGGAAATTAGAGAGTTTCTTTCGTTCATCGTTGAAGAAGTGGGAGAATCAAAGTCTATTGTCTGCACTTGCACTCCATCATAGAGTGTCTTCACCCGTATTTTTAGTCCCTTCTTGCCTTCCAGTTTAGGAGCTATCTTGTCCAGTTTGAAAGATACGTACCCTTCGCCGAGCAATGCCGGAGAATCCCCTTCGCTGTTGTGGCGGAACTCAAGGTAAACATATTCATCGTCATTCTCCCCTTCCGCCGGGGGTGCGGCGGCAGGTGTTTCCTCAGGCAGTTCGTTGATGACCAGGTTGAGGAAGTGTTTCTTGTCTTCTCGATGAGTTCCGTAATATTGGAATTCAATAGTCAGATAGCCTTGCGCCACCCACATGTAGGGGACGTTAATAGCGTCGTCACCTATTTCCTCTTCGTTTTCGGGAGTAAGGTTGACGATGTCTTTCGTGAGAATATCAACGATGTTCCACACCTCTATGTTCGAATCATATCCTTGCACCGGTTCATCCAGCTTGGTGTAGATGACAAAAGCCCGTTGTCCTTCTTTCGCTTCGTAGTTGTGGAGATATTGTGCGTTTCCGGGAAACATCTTAGTCCCGTCGTCTTGCAGAAAATAAAAATCTTTGTTGTTGGTTTCATCCGGCACTTTGACGGTGTTTACACTGAAATATCTCTCCTCTTCATCGTTGTCGTCAAGGCACGAATGCAACACAGGGAGGAGGGGAAGCATCATAATAAGAGTGATCAGTCTCAATTTCTTCATAAGTTTGCGGTTTTTAGATATTCAACTATTTATTCACTTTACATTGGGAAAATACAAGATAACGCGAAATATTGCATTCAACTTTGTTAAAGAAACAAAAGTGATAAAAGAGTTGTTGCCTCCGTGCAGTATTTTTATCTTTGCGGCATTTATAAAGGTAAACACGCGTGATAAGGAAAATGGAAGAACTGGAATTGTCGGAACAATGCAGGCTGGGGAACAACCGCGCCCGTAAGGAGCTGTACGAGCAATATGCGGGTCGTATGCTGGGAGTCTGCCTTCGTTATACCGGCGACCGTGATACGGCGCAAGACTTGCTTCACGACGGTTTCCTCAAGATATTCGGTTCTTTCGATAAATTCACCTGGCGCGGTGAAGGTTCTTTGAGGGCGTGGATGGAACGGGTAATGGTGAATACGGCATTGCAATTTCTGCGCAAAAACGATGTTATGAACCAGGCGGCAACTTTAGAAGAAGCTCTCGAAACATACGAAGAGCCCGATGCTTCGGCAGTGGAAATGATTCCGCAAAGCGTGCTGATGCAGTTTATCAATGATTTGCCTGCCGGGTATCGTACCGTATTTAATCTTTATACGTTTGAGGAAAAATCTCATAAAGAAATTGCCCAATTGTTGGGAATCAATGAGAAGTCTTCTGCTTCGCAGCTGTTTCGTGCCAAGAGCACGTTGGCTAAGAAAGTAAAGGAATGGTTAATGAATAATGCTTGAAAGAGAAGAGATGAAAGAAAAAGAACTATGGTTGGATAAGTTGAAGGAAAAGCTCGAAAAATATTCAGAGCCGTTGCCTGCTTCCGGTTGGGAACAACTGGAGAAAGAACTTATGCCTCCGGCAAAGAAAATATATCCTTATCGAAGATGGGCTGCTGTGGCAGCAGCCGCTCTGCTTGTGATGGCTGTTTCCACAGTAAGCCTGTATTTCTTAAAGACACCTGCTGCCGACGACATCAGGAATGCAGCCACCCCCCTTGTTGCTTCCACGCCGGACGTCGTGCCCCAAAGGCAGGAGCCTGCCATGCAATCGCCCCAAGTGATGCCCGTCATTCGTCCGGCAATAGGTGGAAAGAGTGAAAGGCTGGCACAAGCGGAACATTCCCTTTCGCCTGCGGGCAAAGAAGAGCGACAACAGCCTCTCGAGGCAACGGATATTCCCGAAGATAATGTGTTTGCTCCCACGCCGGAGACAGATTCGAATACCTCCAAAGAATCGTCCGAACCATCACAGCAGGCGCAAAACGTGAACCGTTCCCATCGTCCTTCGAGCAAAGAAAAATTGCATATCCCCTCAAAAAAGGTTTCGAGTAAACAAGGCAAGTGGTCTTTCGGGCTTTCCGTAGGAAACTCTGGCGGAGCGTCGGGGCAGACTGCCGCTATGGATATGTCGCGTGTAAATATGCTCTACGTCTCCAATGGCGCCATGCCGATACCCAACGACCAGAGCTTGATATTCAACGATGGAGTGCCTTACTTGCGCACTGCTCCCAAGGCGCAAGATATGGAACATCATCAGCCTATCTCTGTCGGCTTGTCTTTCCGGAAGAATCTCCCGAAAGGATTTTCCCTGGAAACCGGGCTTACCTATACTTTATTGTCTTCGGATGTGAAAGCTTCCGCGGACCGCGACATAGAGCAAAAACTCCATTACCTGGGCATTCCCTTGCGTGCCAACTGGAATTTCCTGGATAAAAAATTATTCACTCTGTATGTTTCCGGCGGAGGCATGGTAGAGAAATGCGTATATGGAAAACTGGGCAATGAGAAACAAACCGTGAATCCCTTGCAGCTTTCCGTAATGGGAGCGGTAGGAGCTCAGGTAAATGCCACGAAGCATGTTGGTGTCTATATAGAACCCGGCGTTGCCTACTTCTTTGACGACGGCTCCTCCGTGCAGACCATCCGCAAGGAAAATCCCTGCAACTTTACCGTACAGGGAGGAATCCGGTTCACGTATTAGAGGAAATTGTTTCTTTTATTAGTGTAAATCTCACTACGCGCAAGACAAAAAAACAAAGCAATAGTATCTCCAAATCCCATCCTTGGAAAGGAGGAGATTTAGAGATGGTATTGACTGGTGATAGCTTTCTTGATAGTCTTTCCTGATGTTATTTTTTAGATTAACTCATTTATTACTAAAAATAAGAGTATAAACAGTGGTTGTGAAGAGGTGTCTTATATTTTTCATCTTGTGTGTAGTGATACGTATTTCTGCCTATTATTCGACATAATATACAAATATTGTTTGTATAGAGCGCGGATCAATCAGCTCAATTACGCGACTTCTCGCCTAAAATGGCTGTAGCGATATTTTTTTATTTAATATTAATATGCTGAATATTAGTGTTTTATGCTTGGAACTAACTCTTTTCATTCATTTCTGATAGTTTTTCCAAAATGTCAAAATGACAAAAATGTCATTAGGGTACCCTGATTAATGCAAAATAGAAGAAAAATATACTCATAAAAGAAGATTTTTTAGAGAATAATTCTTTTTTATCTTTGATATGATATAAATATATATTACTTATTGATTGGTTGCTCATATCTTGTTACCCTTTTCTTGGTAGCATTGCATCCTGAAGGGGGAAGAGGTGTTCAGATGTAATGAGTATATAAGATAATTATTGACATAGTGCTGTGCGGTAACT
>JAUUNK010000367.1 GCA_030844565.1 Bacteroides ovatus | reverse complement strand
TCTTCTTCCTCATTGAACTCCTTTTGAGTTTCTTCGTCAAGTTTTGAAAGAATCATAGCACCGGATAATGGTATGTCTCCATTTCTTACACGTTCTTTCAGTTCCGGGATAAGACCGTTTAGCTTTATACGGTCAAAGACAAAACGAGTAGACTTTCCAAATTTAAGAGCAATATCTTCCAAAGTCCGTCCTTTCTCAGCCAACTGCGCAAAGGCAAAAGCTTCTTCGATGGGATCAACATCTTTTCTTTGAAGATTCTCGGTAATCATCGCTTCAAAAGCCTCATCGTCTGTCATTTCTCTGACAATGCAGGATATTGTCTGAAATTTCTCCGACTTTTTTCGATGGGCTTTGATTTTTGCAACATTCGCTTCATCTTCCTTTGCTTTCAAAAGTGACACAGCCCGAAAACGACGCTCACCGCAAACAATTTCATACGAACAGGGAATTGTCGTAACACCGCCAGTCTCTAAGTCAGTAAAATCTTCGGATTTGGCTACCCTGACGGTGATAGGCTGCAATAAGCCTTGCTTTTCAATGTTGCTTGCGAGCTCTTCAAGAGCTGCTTCATCAAAAGTCTTTCTCGGATTCAAAGGAGAAGGACTAATAAGGTCAATTCTAATGTTTTGTACTTCCATAATTTAATTATATTGGTTTGACTTTTAATTCATTACATCAGTAAAGTTATCGTAAAATGACAAGTTATGCAAACAGAAACTTCGCCATTTTAACGCCATTTTCATGTGGGCTTATTACGTATTTGAATAAATCCTCTTCTTTCAGTTTCCCGAAGAAGTTCCATATCTTCTTCTCGTATTTCAGCAGGCGTTTCACCGTTCACACTTCGATACGTTCCAATACCGAAACGCTCTCTGATACGAGCAATTTTATCCGAATCTTTAGTAACCCAGTAAATTGTAACTTTCATAGTAGCTATATTCTACGACTCTCGCCACACAGGGGGAGAACATTAAACGTTTTAAAACGATCCACTAATCTTGGCCCAAAACGTTTCTTAAATTCGGCTATGCCAAGATTCGATGTTATATGATACTTCTTGCCATATTGCTGAAAAATCTCATACCGGGCATAAAGAAATTCATCAATAACTGAATCGAGACTGGTACCATACGATTTTTGATTTTCCGTTTCCAGACCGATATCATTCAAGCAGATATTAAAGGGATTTGGTTTAAATCCTTTGGATTGATTCTCATTGTAAGTGTACAAGTCAATATGCCCGTGAATTTTATAATAATTCATCATTTGAGTAACAGACAAGTTTTCAAAAGCATTGGGGTTACAAGTGAGTTTCAAATAATCTGCAAAAATCTGCATCAACATTGTTTTTCCGGTACCAGGTTCACCAACAAGCAAAAGATTCTTATGAACCTTGTAATTCTCTTCCGGAAACACATTTTGAGCATACCGACATCCGTTGAAGTAGTACAGAAGAAACTGAATTAGTTTAGAGTTGTTATCATCAACATCAAATTTTCTAAACTCCCGTTCCGTATAATCCGTACCAAGGTTAGAAATTAAATTCCAATGACTGTAATACTCTTGCGTATCAGTTAAGTCATATTCAGAAACGTTCTGAATACTTTCTTTGTGCCTTTGTATCAGATTCTCTATCTGTTGGAGCGTCAGCTTGCGCTTGCCGGCTTCCTTCTCCATCAAATTTTGAAGTTTGCTTGATAAATTCTTTTCCTCTTCCGTCATGGTCTAATTCATTTTTTCGATTTTCACGAATACGATCCAGTATCCAAAGGTTTGCTTTGGAATCCCACCGCTCTATTTTCACTCCATTGGCATTCTTCCACCCTATCGAGTCAAAGTGATTGAAGAATATTTCTGCTTGCTCTTGCCAGTCATCTAACCGTTCCGGAGCATTTTGCTTGATGAAGTGTTGAATAACCTCATCAAGCGTAGGAGCTATAAATTCTTTTGCGACTCTTTTAGGTTTCTCCGGTTTAGAGAGTGGGAAAAGCTCGCCAGAGCTACTTTCTTTCTTACCCCCTTTAGGGGGTTCTTTCTTTGTCTCTGTCTTATATTCTTCTTTAGGGGGTATGGGGGAGCTTTCTTGAAAAGGTGTCCCTAAAGGGTACCCTAAAGGTGTCCCTAAAGGATGCCGTAAAGGTGGTATATTTTGCATACCTTTTTGTACACCTTTTATAGAATACGTTGATTTATTGCCTCTTCCATTGCCTTGTTTACATTCAATAAGACCTGCTTGAACTAATCTATTTCGGGCGGACTTGAATACTTTTACAGACACTCCCACGTCAGATGACACCTTTGTATCACTACGTGTCCAGTTATCCTCCCAGCCTAAACGATTCGCAATTTTTAGCAAGTAAAAATAAAGCCTCGTTTCACAGCAGGAAAATTGCCAGCTTTCGTCAAGTTCCCAAAACCTATTGATAAGTTCAATATAAGTCATATCAATTTATAATAATTCCGTAAGACATTGTTTATATAAGGTTGAGGGTCAGCTTTCAGATAATAGCAAACGCTATTAATGAACTCAATCAACCCATGACAAACGACATATACACTGCCATATTTCTCAACTAATGCCTGCCATTCTTTTTGCTCATCAGACTGCGTTCCGGCACGTTTACCTTTTACATGTGGAGTTTTCATCTCTATGCAAAGACTGCTCTTACCACCGCGAGGAAAAAGCAGAATCAAGTCAGCAACACCAGCGATGGCACCTTCATATTTACGCATAGCACCGCTTTTCTTTGTCCTGACGCCGCCGTTTGGTATAGCAAAGAGTAGAGGGCCGACATTGGGAAACGTTTCTCTGAACCAAGTTACACAAATGTGTTGTATCTTGGTTTCAGAATATTTCACCTCCAATTTACGAATATCTTCTTCAGTCATTTTTCTGCTTGTTTTTTGAAATCGTAGCACATTCATTTAGAAGGTCAACGATTTGTTTACACCTGTTCCTGCAACCGACAAAGGATATTATGGTTTCCCATTCAGGACCGAACAACATTTCTTTCTTGTATTCCTGAATATGAGTTCTCTGCCCAATTATAACTAATCTAAATGGCTTCATAATTTATCCCTAAACAAGTCCATTGCAAGATTCACCATATTCTCTTCTACTTGGTCATCCGTTCCGGTTACACCGTTAGCAATGTTCTTCTTTGTTTGAATCACATCATACATATACTTGTCAATAGTATCCTTACCTAAGAAGTAATAGCAGTTAACGTTGTTCTTTTGACCGTTACGGTGTGCTCTATCTTCTGCCTGTTCGCAATCACTGAAAGTCCAAGGGAACTCTATAAAAGCAACACGACTGGCAGCAGTCAAAGTAAGCCCGGTACCGCCCGATTTGAAATTCAGAATAATCAGTTTACAATCCGGATTATTTTGGAAAGAGTCAACGGCATATTGCTTTTGGTTGACACTATCGGAACCCGTTACAGTAACAGCTTTAGGAAATTCCTTTTTCAGTTCTGCTACAACTTCTTTCAAGTAACCGAAAAGTATCAGCTTCTCACCACCGTCGATAACATCATGGACAAATTCACAAACAGCCTTGATTTTACCTCTGGCAGATATCTGCTTTAAAAGCTGCATCTGCACCATAACGGCACCATCCATTGATTTCTGCACTTG
>JAUUNK010000366.1 GCA_030844565.1 Bacteroides ovatus | reverse complement strand
AGCCATCGGAGTCATTGAGATGAAACGTCCGGTAAATATGGCCTATATGCAACGAAGATTTGTGGAAGAAAGAATCTGGGTACGTCCCTTTGGCAAGCTGGTATATCTGATGCCGCCTTTCATCATCACTTCGGAACAATTAAGCGAACTGACTTCCGGCTTACTTAAAGTTATTCAAAAAAGATGACAGATAAGAAGAATATTACCAGATTTTCACCCAAGAATCTGTTCCTCGGTGAGCAAAAGGGTGTTCCTCGGTGAGGAACGGGCCTTTCCTCACCGAGGAAGGATGCCTTGGTCGGTGAGAAACTTTCGGGATACTTCTTTAGACAATAAACATCTTATAGACAACTGATTACGCTTTCAACCATCCATATATCGAATACTTATTACTTAAAACAATAATTCATGACATTAGAACATATAAACCAGGAACTCCAGACCTTGAAAGAGAAAAAGAACTACCGTTCTCTCCCACCGCTTATTCACGAAGGACGAGATGTTCTGCTGAACGGACAACGAATGTTGAACCTATCTTCTAATGATTATCTCGGGCTGTCCAATGACATTTCATTGAGGAAGGAATTCTTAAAAACACTCACCCCTGAAACATTCCTGCCTACTTCCTCCTCTTCCCGGTTACTGACCGGCAATTTTAGTGACTATCAGAAGTTGGAGCAACAGCTAGCCACGATGTTCGGAACGGAAAGTGCACTTATATTCAATAGTGGTTATCATGCCAATACAGGAATACTTCCTGCCATTTGCAATACTCACACACTGATTCTTGCCGACAAGCTAGTGCATGCAAGCCTGATAGACGGAATTAAATTATCATCAGCTAAATGTATTCGGTATCGTCACAATGATATTTCCCAGTTGCAACGACTGATTGCTGAAAATCATAACGCTTATGAGCAGCTTATTATTGTTACCGAAAGTATCTTCAGCATGGATGGCGATGAAGCTGATCTTCCCGCTCTCATTCAACTCAAAAAGAGTTATTCCAATGTTCTTCTTTATGTAGATGAGGCTCATGCTTTTGGTGTACGAGGAAAAAAAGGATTAGGATGTGCCGAAGAACAGGACTGTATCAACGATATAGACTTTTTGGTAGGAACATTCGGAAAAGCCATTGCTTCGGCAGGTGCCTATATTGTCTGTCGGCAACTCATTCGGGAATATCTTATTAATAAAATGCGCACGTTTATATTCACCACCGCACTTCCTCCTATCAATATCCAGTGGACTTCGTGGGTGTTAGAACGCCTTTCAGCTTTACAACATAAGAGGGCTCACCTGCTACAAATCAGTGAAAAGCTAAAGGTAGCCCTTACAGCCAAAGGATATAATTGCCCATCGGTGAGCCATATTGTACCTATGATTATAGGAGCCAGTGAAGATACCATATTGAAAGCAGAAGAACTCCAGCGCAAAGGATTCTATGCATTGCCCGTCCGTCCACCTACCGTACCCGACGGAACTTCACGTATCCGTTTTTCACTGACAGCGGACATCACTGAACATGAAATTGACCAACTCATCAAACTGATAAACGAATGAAGCAGCATTTTATCATAAAGAATAATCAGAAGCATCTATTGCTTTTCTTCGCCGGTTGGGGGATGGACGAAACTCCTTTCCTGACCATTCATCCTACAGATAAGGACTGGATGATTTGCTATGATTACCGTTCATTAGCATTTGATACCGACTTATTGGAAACCTATTCCCAGATTACACTTATCGCCTGGTCGATGGGAGTCTGGGCAGCTTCGCAAATCATGAAGCAGTACCCACATCTGCCTGTCTCCCAAAGTATCGCCATCAACGGCACCCTCTACCCCATACACGAAACCAAAGGTATCGCTCACTCTATTTTCGATGGCACACTTCAAGGGCTGAATGAACAAACCTTGCAAAAATTTCAAAGAAGAATGTGTGGTTCAATAGCTGACTATAAAACTTTTCAAACCATATCCCCCCAGCGTCCGATGGAAGAACTCAAAGAAGAACTTGCCGCTATACAACAACAATATTTATCATTGCCGCCCTCTGATTTTAAATGGCAAAAAGCTATCATAGGAAAAGGCGACCGCATTTTCCTCCCGGATAACCAATATTTGGCATGGGAAAACCAAGTGGACTCTCTTGAACAAGTGGAAGCGGCACATTACCAACAAGAGCTTTTTAACACGATACTCATGCAGCCGGAGAACTGATGCATCCATCATTTTAAAATAAAGTGATTATCAAGTATATCAGCCTATTAAACAAATATTGATTATGAATAAACGACTAATCGCAGAACGTTTTTCAAAAGCTATCACTACCTATCCAAAGGAAGCAAACGTGCAACGGCAAATAGCAGGTAAAATGATTCGTTTGCTTACAGAACACATACCTTCTCCCTGCTCGAAAGTAATTGAATTTGGCTGCGGAACCGGTATTTACTCCCGTATGCTACTCCAAGCCCTCCGTCCGGAAGAGTTATTACTTAATGACCTTTGCCCCGATATGAAATATTGCTGTGAGGACTTATTAATGAAGAAGCAGGTTTCTTTTCTTCCGGGAGATGCCGAAACAGTCTCTTTCCCCACCGAAAGTACATTGATAACTTCCTGCTCCGCCTTGCAATGGTTCGAATCACCGGAAAACTTTTTCGAAAGGTGTAATACCCTACTCAATAATCAGGGTTATTTTGCTTTTAGCACTTTTGGAAAAGAAAACATGAAAGAAATACGCGAACTTACCGGCAACGGACTTCCTTATCGTTCACGGGAAGAGCTCGAAGTAGCTTTGTCACCCCATTTTGACATACTGTATTCAGAAGAAGAGCTTATCCCGCTTTCGTTCGAAGACCCGATAAAAGTACTATATCACTTGAAGCAAACCGGAGTCAATGGCTTATCAACGCAATCCTCTCCTACCGGAAAACAAGAGAACGATTTGTGTTCATCAGACAACAATTCAAAAAATAATTTTAAGAACAATCTCCCCCAACAACAATGGACTCGTCGTGACTTGCAACTCTTCTGTGAACGTTACACGCAGGAATTTACTCAGGGCGCTTCTGTGTCCTTAACATATCATCCCATTTATATCATCGCAAAAAAGAAAAAAGTATGAAACAGAATGTATATTTCGTAAGCGGTATCGACACTGATGCCGGAAAAAGCTATGCCACCGGCTTTCTAGCTCGTGAATGGAACAAGAATGGCCATCGCACCATCACCCAGAAATTTATTCAAACGGGAAATGTAGGTCATTCCGAAGATATTGACCTACATCGGCAAATCATGGGAATCCCTTTCACCAAAGAAGACCAAGAGGGACTAACCATGCCGGAGATTTTCTCTTATCCCGCCTCTCCGCATCTTGCTTCCCAGCTAGATAACCGTCCCATCGACTTTGATAAAATAAAACGTGCGACCGAAGAATTGAGTGAACGGTATGACTCTGTTTTACTCGAAGGAGCAGGCGGCCTTATGGTTCCCCTCACTACTGAACTTTTAACCATTGACTACATCGTCCAAGAAAAATATCCGCTTATCTTTGTTACTTCGGGCAAACTGGGGAGTATCAATCATACCCTGCTTAGTCTCGAAGCAATACAAAAACGCGGCATTGTACTAGATACCGTATTAT
>JAUUNK010000050.1 GCA_030844565.1 Bacteroides ovatus | reverse complement strand
CCCTTGACAATGGATACCCGGGGCGGGGTGTTCCACTTCGAGTTCTTTTTCTAATTCAAAGCTTCGTTGCATGCCTGAATTTCATCTAATATCAGCAAAGTAGTCTGGGGATTGATCTTTTTCCCGTGCAAAAAGGACAGTTGCCGGATAATATCTCTTTCGAACATAGTAAATCACATTTCTGATATGAGATTTGTGCAAATATACACATTTTCGGCACAAGAGCTAGTAACCGGACCTTGAAATGATATGAATTAACACCGCACAAATATAATGCTCTGCTCTTACTTTGGTACAGTACACCGTTACGTGGACTTTCTCCTTGAATTATATTCTACAACAGAAGAGCACTTCTTATCGAGAGAGGAAACAGCGAAAACTTACCATAAAATAGGAGAGTATTGCAAAAGCATACATTCACTTTTGCAATACTCTCCTCTAAAAACAGTACTATTTCCCGGTAAATGGGGTTAGAACTTTAAAAGAATGTCGGCTTTTTTTCCATCATCCGGTATCCTCACTCCGCACACCCCGGCTTCTTTGTCCCAGCTCCACCGGAAAGATTCTGTATACTCTTCCAAGTCTTCTTCCAGCCGTGCCGGCTTCATCTTCTTTATTTTTTTACCATTTACAATTACTTCCTTCGGAGCTTTCTGCGAATAAATGCGGAAAAGGAAGTTTCTCGGTCCGGGAGCTGTATAGCCCTTGCCCTGGCGCGAACCCACTGTCAGCTCATAACTACCGGGAAGCGTGCGGCAGGCAACCGGAGTTTTAGCAAACTCTTCGCGCTGGTATCCCAGGTCTTCTCCCTCATCCTCATAAAGAGTGAACGTTGCCTGCCCGCCTTCCGGTGCGGGGAAGACCTCGAACGTCAAGGGATAGACCGGCTTCTCGTGCACATAGTTCATCACCGGCATGGTAGGGATGATGGAGCCTTGCTTCACGAACATGGGAATACAGGATAAAGGAGCATCCACCGTAGTCCACTGCTCTCCGGTGTAAGAGGTGTGCTTGTCGTTATAGTCAATCCAGACACCTTCGGGGAGATAGACATTCTTTGTCCTCGCGCCTTTCTTCACCACGGGGGCTATGAGCAACTCCTCGCCAAAGAGGAATTGGGCGTCGGTGGAGAAGGTTTCCATATCCTGAGGATATTCCATGAACAGGGGGCGCATAAGGGGCAATCCCGTATCGTGCGCCTCGCGCGCGTACGTATATATATAAGGTAGCAAGCGATATTTCAATTCGATGGCTGCGCGGGCGTTCTTCTCCGCTTCCTCACCGAAAAGCCAAGGCTCCACTGCTACATTCCCTTCGTGATGAATACGGCTCAGCGGGTTGAAGGCACCAAACTGTATCCAGCGGGTATACAGTTCCGCCATCGCCGGATAGTCTTCGATGTCGCCGCAATAGCCGGAGATGTCGCACGTGGTAAAGGGAATCAGCCCCAATCCGGCGGAAAGAGTCACGGGAATCTGGTTGGCAAGCTGCCCCCATCCCTGCAGAACATCATCGCCGCTACCGCAGTCGCCCGTCCAGCCGAAGGTGTAGCGCTGCAAGCCGGCAAAGGCGGCACGGGTCATCTGGAACACACGGCGGTTGGGGTTGCGTTTCTCAAACTGTTCCTTCACTACCTTGTCCCACGTGAGGCCGTAGACATTATGAATCTCATCGTGCATGCCCAAGTGGTGTTTCATTACCAGGCGTTCGGTCTGTTCCTCGTTGCTCCAGGCGGGTTCTCCCATGTCGGTCCAGAAGCCGGAGATGCCGTCGTCGATGGGCTTTTGTTGATAGGTTCCCCACCAATCGGCCACGGCGGGCAGGGTAAAGTCCACCACTCCGCAGTTCCCTCCCCAGGGCCACGGCATGTCGTAGGTCTTTCCGTTGGTGCTGTCTTTCACGAAGTAGCCCAGGCGGTCTGCTTCTTTCCATTGTTTCTTGTTGGCTTGGGAGATAACAGGGTCTTGGGAGACAATCACTTTGAAACCCATCTGTTTTAAGTCTGCCAACATCCGGCGGGGGTTCTCATAGTTTCCTTTTCGCCACTGAAAGTCTTGCAGATGCTCTGTCCAGCCGATGTCCTGGTAGATAATATCGCAAGGGATGCCCCGCTTGCGATAGCCATTGGCTATTTCGAGGCTCAGCTTCTCGTTGGTCAGCATGCCGCGGCATTGGGCAAAGCCGAGCGCCCATTTGGGAGGCATGATGGGTTTGCCTGTGAGCCCGGTGTATTGGCGGATAATTTCTTTATAGTCTTTTCCGAAGATGAAGTAGTAAATCATTTCGCCGTCGGGTGCTTCAAAGCTGTAATAATCGCGGCTTTCGGTGCCGAATTTGAACTCCGTCTTGTAGGTGTTGTCGAGGAAGATACCGTAGCGGTAGCTGCTCATAAAGAAAGGGATGCTTTTGTAGAGCGGGTCTTCTACGATGCTGTAACAAGGTTTGTCGCTGTTCCACATTTTATAAGACTCTCCGCGGCGGTCCAGCTTGCCTGTCTTTTCTCCCAGTCCGAAGAAGTGCTCGTCGCGGCGTAGGGTTTTATATTCCACTTTTCCGGTTCCCCGGCTCACGTGGCCTTTGTCGGCGTAGTCGCTAAAGAGGAGTTTCTGGTATTTATCGAATATTTGAAGGCTGAAGGGAGATTTATTGATACGGATGCGGAGCTTCGGAGTGAAGATTTCGTAGCAGGCGGGCTGTTCGTCCACCTGAACGGTCCCCACGCTCTCGAGTTCCTCGTTGATTACAGCGAAGGAGGGAGTGCGGCGTTGCAGCTTTCCATCGGGGGAATACCATATTCTGACGACAGAGGGGCTGCACAGTTGCAGTTGCAGGGCGGAACTGTCTGCCAGATGGAAAGTGACCTGCCGTCCCTGCCGGGTATAGGAGTGGCAGGAGTTTGCCAGGGTAGAAATGTTGCTTACACTTATTGCCAGGAAGCAACAAAGAAGGAGCATTATTTTTATCATAATTCTATTCTTTTTTATTCGAGGACATGTCGCCTTATGTTATATGACTTGTGCTAGCGGGAGGGCTATCAACAAGTGAGTTGTCAGGTGATAACAAAGGAATTGTCAGGTAATAACAAATGGGTTGTCAGGTGTTAATAGTTGATTTCTCAGGTATTAATACCTATCACGATAGGTGTTAACACCTGACAAATCAACTGTTAATAGCTGAGAGAACGCCTCTGGAGGCTATTCAGGTCAATATTCGATGACCAGCATATCCCAATATTTCAGGGAAGGCAGCACCAGGCTGATTCCGGAACCCGTCTGGGTGAAAGAAAGCGGTTGCGCCACTCCTTCGGCAAAGTCGGGAGATGCCACCCAGACTTTGGAAGGCTGGCGGGAGAGGGCTATTTCCAAAGCAGCGTTCTCTACCAGTACGGGGGCGGGCTGTTTGCCATCCATATCGCGCCACTCCACATGCACTGCCTGCGACATATTAAGAAGATGGATAATCTGGCGGTTGTCCATTTCTTTGCAGCGGGTGATTACTTTGCCCGTCTTCGGTTGCCATGCCGACACTTGCAGTTTGCCATCCGTGCAAGACACCTCTACGGAGTTCACTGTACCTCCATCGCGTAGCAGATTCTGGTAGGCTACGGAGAAATCGTAGTAACTCACCAGCGCTTTGCGGAGTTCTTCGCTCATTGACAGGTTGCTGTTGGGGAAATATTCTTTGCCCAGCATGTGTTCTCCCATCTCGATATGCGCACCGCCCAAGGCAAACATCACTGCATCCGCCATCAGCACGCTCGGAGTGTTGAACATCCCTTCCTGTTCGGCTACGTTATAGTTGATGTAGGCGGCGAACACCGTGTTCAGTTTGCCTTCGCTATACGCATCGTTTGCTTCGATGATGTCTGCCAGGTCACTGAATGAGGCTTCGCTTCCCCATACTTCGTTGTATAAGAAGCTCACGGGAGAAGAAGCGATTTCGCGGGCGCCGTAGCTGCTTACCGCATTCATTGCCAATGTCTTATCGGGATGGGCTTTTTTCATTGCTTCGACGAAAGAGCGGAAGGCGGATGGCATGTCAATCCGCTTTCCGGTGTAGTCGTAGCGTGTGCCGCGGTTGCCTAGCTGGTCGATTTGGTAGCCGTCGAAGTCGAACACTTTGTAGACATCTTCATTCTGTTTCGCCATATATGCCTGCCACTCCGGGTTGGCGGGGTCCGTCAGGTAGATGTCGCTCCAGAAGAAGGGGTTGGGCAGGTCGTGGAAGTCTTTCTTCTGATGGGCTTTGTCTTTAAAGATATACCAGTCTTCTTTCACTCCGTCTTCTGCGGCATCCTCGAGGGCACCGTAGCAAAGGTTATAAAACATCGACTTCATGTTTCGCGCATGAAACGTGTCGATATAGCTGCGGATGGTTTGCAGGGAAGTGTTCCGGTTGTTGATGTCCACCCATTGGGCAGCGGGGCTCCCGGCAGTTCCCGCCAGAGGTTTGTGGTGTTTATAGTGCCAGTCCTGATATTGCACGCCGTTGATGTGGAGGCGGCAAAGGTAGTCCGCCACTTTATCTATTTCCGCCTGGGACATTACATCATACTTGGACAGGAAGCCATAGCGGGGGAAGCGGGTCCAGTCCGAAGAGACATCGATGCCGATGCTACCCATCACTGTTTCCTTGCCGTTTTCTACTACGTATACGTCTACCATGTATCCTTTAAAATCATCCGAAGGAGGAGTCCATGTCCACGAGGAAGCGGTCAAGGGTTCTTCGGACAAGGTGTGGTCGAGATGGCGGTAGCGGACCATCACGGTTCCCAGCACTTTCTTATCGAGTGTCAGCTCTACCGTTTCGCCCGGGGCGTAGCAGGCTTTGTCTGCGGTAATCTCCACACGGCGGTAGATTCCTTCGCCCTCTCCAATCCCCACGCGGGGATAAGAGAGTTCGTCGTCATTGCAAGCGCCAAGTCCCAGCAGGGCGAAGCAGGCGCATAGGGTTATCTTTTGAATATGTTTCATCATGGCGGTCATTGTTTCTTTATGATAATGGTTTCTTTCAGTTGGTCGAGGGTGATGGTGTAGCTACCCGCCGTCGGTATCTTCCACTTGCGGTCTACGTCGCCGTTTCCTTCGATGCGTTTATCTACGAAAGTGATGTATTCCAGTTCTCCGGCAGGAGCGGCTCCGTCTTGGGCAGGCATAAACCAGGCGCCCATCCAGTCGTCTTGCTTGTCGCAGGTGAATTTCAGTTCGCCCGCTTTCAGTGTGCCTGTCCATGTGAAGATATAGGGGTCGTCAGCGGAAAGTTTCAGGGGGACGGCATCGCCCAGAGACCATCCGGCGGCGGTGGCGTCTCCAATCATCCAGAGTTCGGTGTAGGGGATGAACTCGGTCATGGAGAAAGATTCCGCGCCCTCGGTCACGTCGAAGGTGAGCTTGTAGGCTTTTCCGCATTGGTCTTCCTGCATCTTCCACTTGTTGTCTGCTCCGTTGAACACCACTTCGGTGTGGGTGATGGGAGCTTCGGCAATTGTGGGATGGAACATGTTGTCGAAGACGCCTTCTTGTGTGCCTATCTTGAATTCTCCATCGGGAGCCCACTCGAAGAGGGCGTTGTAATGGAAGAGGAAGGAGTTGACCGGGTCTTTCTGCATGGGGACGAACTGCCAGTTGGTGAAGGAGCCCACAAAGTATAGGTTCTCATAGCGGGGACCTTCCATCGGTTCGTAGCTGATAGTGAGGTCGATGATGTTCACTTTTACTTTATACATGCCGCTCTCTTGGACGCGGAACTTGACATCCGGCTCGGAGAAGTCGGTGCGGTAGACGAGCCTCATCTCTTCACCGTCTTTGTTGTAAGAAGGGAGGAATTCGCCCAGGCGGGTGAGGAATTTAAATTCGCCCACATTCAGCTTTCCATTCCAGATGAAGGCGCCTGCTTCGTTGCCGACGGGGTTCATGGCGAGGGCTTTGCCGTTGTCCCAACCTGCTTCGGTGGCATCTCCGGTGATGTAAAGAGTGGAGGAAACGGGCTGATAGGGGGTTACTTTCAAGGTCACTATCGGAGAGACCTGCGGAGACACCTTTTCATCGTGTACGCTGGCAATCACACGTGCTTCGAGCGTGACTTCTTCTCCGGCGGGGAGACTGAGCTTATCCAGGAGGAGCTGGTTCAACTCCTGATGGGTAAGCGAGCGGGTATGCACATTTTTGCCCATATCCTCGTCAAGCCCATAGGCAAAACCATGTCCTGCCACGTCCAACTGGAATATGTAGGAGATGGCGGCACTCGTGCCGAGGTTCGTTCCGCTGCTCCATTGAAATGCTACTGCTTCGCCCGTGGGGCTTTTAATGTCCAACACCACTTTGCCGGTGCTCGCCGTCAGGGAGAGGACGTCGTTTGCTTTGTTGAGCTCTCTGTCGTCATCGTCGCATCCGCAAAAAGCCAGGGACACGGCAAGCGCTAGTAGAATATTGTATATTGTTCTCATGGTTCTTTCGTTATTCATAATTAATATCCGGGGTTCTGTTTAATTCTCGGGTTGGCATCTATTTCAGCCTGCGGGATGGGGAAGAGCAGGCGTTCTTTCGTTACGTTCGTCTTGCCGATGGACTGGAAATACTTCACGGCGTAGTTGCCTTGCTCCAGGCGGATGAGGTCGAACCAGCGATGGCCTTCGAAAGCGAGTTCCATACGGCGTTCGTGGATAATCTTCTCCCGCATCTCGGTCTGGTCGGTGGTGGTGACGTCTTGCAGGCGGGCGCGTTGGCGGACGATGTTTAAAGGTATCTGTGCCTCGCTGGTTTCTCCCAGCTCGTTGAGGGCTTCCGCCTTCATCAAGAGGACATCGGCATAGCGATAGACCACGAAGTCGGCAGGGTTGGTGTTATATTCTATCGAGTATTCTTTGGATACGAGGAATTTGCGCACATTATAGCCCGTGTTGCTCCAAGAGGGATTGTACTCTTTTCCGTCGAAGTCCGGGCAACCTTTATAGAGCACGGTCACGTCTTTGCGCAAATCGCCTTCTTCGTAAGAGTCGATAAACTCCTGCGTGGGCTGGTTCCATCCCCAGGCTCCCGCCACCATACCGGAGTTGCGCGGTCCCATATAGGTGCTTAGCCAGGAGGCTTGGTTGTCGTTTCCCCAGAAGTCGTAGCTGGTGTCGCCGCTATACTGCACTTCGAAGATAGATTCCGGTCCGTTCTTTCTGCCTTCGCCGCGATAGCCGAAGTTGTCTTCATACTTGCATTGGGAAAGGTCGTATCCTAGAGCGGTCACTTGGTCGCAGAGGTCCACTACCTTCTGGTAATCGGTTCCCAAGGTGAGGTAAATCTTTGCCATCATCGTCAGGGCGGCGTCTTTGCTGGCACGTCCCAGGTCGGAGGAGCCGTAGCTGCTCTTCACCGGCAACAGGTCTATCGCTTGCTGGCAGTCGGAGATAATCTGCTTGTATACTTCTTCTTTCGGAGAACGGGGAAGCTTCAAGTCATCTCCCGGCTTCTGCGGAACGAGGTTGAGGGGCACGTCGCCGAATAAGCGGACAAGGAGGAAGTAGTAGTGTGCCCGCAGGAAGTAGGCTTCGCCCAGACAGCGGTTCTTCACTTCTTCGGAGATGTTCATGGAGGGTACTTGCTGAATGACAAGGTTGCAACGCAAGATGCCCGGGTTGGGTCCCCGCCACACGTCGATGGCTGCGGCATTGGCAGAAGACGCCACGAAGTTTGCCAGGTCTATTGTCTCGATGCCGTCCGTGCCGCCTCCGGCTCCCACTTCGCTGTTGCCGGCGATGATGTCGGTGGTCCACATCCGCATGTTGTAGAGTTTGGGCCATTGCAACGGCTGGTAGGCGGCGTTGGTCATGGCTATGGCGTCTTTCTCGTTCATCTCGCCATTGGTGCTAATCTCGTCTAAGGGTGATTTGTCGAGAAACCCGTTACACGAGGCAGTCAGCAGACCGATGCCCAGTGCGAGGCATATAGTATTGATTAGTTTCTTCATAATATAAGTTCCATTTAAAAGTTAATATTCACGCCTACGCTGTAAGTCCGGGTCAGCGGATAGACGCTGTTGTCGATGCCGTTCATGCCCACTTCGGGGTCGAAGCCCGAATAGGAAGTGATGGTGAACAGGTTCTGTCCCGAGAGATAGAGCCGGGCACTTTTCACCTTTATCTTTTCCAGCCATTGCTTGGGGAAGGTATATCCCAACGTCACGTTCTTGAGCCGGAGATAAGAGCCGTTCTCGATGAAGCGGTCCGAATGGCGGGTGTTCTTATTGGGGTCGCTGTATACGGCGCGGGGCATGGAGTTGCTTGTTCCCGCTCCCGTCCAACGGCTGAGCACGGCGGTAGTCTGGTTCTGGGGGACGGACATTCCTTCTTGCCAGATGCCGTTGGCGTTATAGATTTCGTTTCCAGCTACTCCCTGGAAGAATACTTCGAGGTCGAAGTTCTTGTAGTGGAAGCTGTTGGTCATGGCAAACATCCAGTCCGGAGTGGGGTTGCCGATAAAGGTACGGTCGTTGTCGTCGATGACTCCGTTGTTGTCCAAGTCTCTGAAACGGATGTCGCCGGGGGCGGTTCCGCCTTCCACTTGCACGGCGTGGCGGTCCACTTCTTCCTGTGTTTGGAAGATGCCGTCGGTGACGAAGCCGTAGAAGGAGTTGATAGGATGGCCTTTTGCCTGAATGGTGACGTTGCTCATCTCAATCTGGTTCTGGTACATGGGGATGTCGCCGTTCAGGTTCTTAATCTCGTTGGTGTTGTAGGACACGTTGAACGAGGTGTTCCACTCCAACACTCCTCTCAGGTTCTGGGTTTGCAGGGTGAGTTCGATACCTTTGTTCTGCACCTTTCCTGCGTTGATGCTGGGGACATCTTCGTCGGAATATCCGGTGGAGATGGGTACGGACATGGGTACGAGCATGTCTTCCGTGTTTTTGAGATAGGCATCCAGAGAAAGGTTGACGCGTTGGTCGAAGAGCCCCAAGTCTATACCGACGTTGGCTTGCTTCACCGTCTCCCAAGTAACATGTGGATTGGGCATCTTGTGAGCTACCAGCGAGGCTACCGTATTTCCATTGAACACGTAGACTCCTGTGTTGTAGACCGAGGCAAAACTATAGTTGCCGATATTCTGATTACCCGTCGCCCCGTATCCGGCACGCAACTTGAAGTCGCTCAGCAGAGAGGTCTTCTTGAACCAGCTTTCCTCGCTTACGCGCCAGGCGGCGGAGAAGGAAGGGAAGGTTCCCCAACGATGCCCGTTGGCAAAGCGGGAGGAGCCGTCGCGGCGGACGGTTGCCGTCAGCAGGTAACGGTCGGCATACGAATAGTTGGCACGTGCCATGTAAGAGAGCAAAGCCCATTCGCTACCGCTGCCTTCGAGGGCTTGCATGACGGTTCCGTTGCTCATCTGGTTGTTTTGGTCGCGCAAGAAAGAGTTCTTTGTTCCGTTGAAGAAGTCGTATACATTGTTTTGCGCGCTCATGCCTGCCATGGCATTGATTCGGTGTTTACCGAAGGCGGCGTCGTAGGTGAAATAGTTATCCCACAAGTAAGTGAGGCTCTTGTCCGAGCTTTTGTAAAGGACCGACTTCTCGTTAGCAATCGGCTTCCAGTCATAAGCGGGAGAGAAGTTGGTGGAACCCCAGAACTTGGCATCTACGCCGCCCACCGTTTTAAAGGTAAGTCCTTTATAAAGGGAGATTTCGGCAGAGATATTGCCCAGGACGTTGTATCCCTGCGTCTTCTGGCTTTCGAGGCGGGCGGTCCCTATCGGGTTACGAATATCCCCTTCCCACTCTGCACGTCCGGTAGGACCGCTCCAACTGCCATCTTCAAAATAGAGGGGCTGGGTGGGCAATGCAGCCATCGTCTTGCGGATGTCATAGCTGCCTTGTTTCTTGATGTCGTGGCTCAGGGTGAGTTTATTGCTTAGCTTTATCCACGAAAGCGGGCGGGCTTCGCCGTTGAACTGTACTGTATAGCGGCGGTATCCGGTGTTTATCACCACGCCTTCCTGGTCGAAGACGCTGCCGGACACGTAATAATTGCTCTTCTCTGAACCTCCGGAGTAGCTGATGGAATAGTTCTGCATGGCGGCTGTGCGGAAAAGAAGGTCGAGCCAGTCTGTCCCCTTCCCCAGTAAGGCGGGGTTTGTCCATTGCGGGTTGAGTTCTTTTCCCGCTTGTGTCATCATCTCGTTGTTGAGGGCGGCATATTGCGAAGCGTTTAGCATGTCGGGGACGCTTGTCACTTGCTGGATGCCGTAGTTGGCTTTCAGAGAAAGGGTTCCTTCGCCTGCCTTTCCTTTCTTGGTGGTAATCATCACCACGCCGTTCGCTCCACGGGAACCGTAGATAGCGGTGGCGGAGGCATCTTTCAGCACGTCCACCGTCTCGACGTCGTCCATGTTCAAGGCATTCAGCCCCAGGTCGGTGGGCACTCCGTCGATGACTACGAGCGGGTCGCTGTTGTTCACCGTGCCTAGCCCGCGAATCTTGAGGGTGACATTGCTTCCCGGCTTACCGGAGTTGATAATCTGCACGCCACTGGCACGTCCTTGGAGCGCTTCACCCACATTGGCTACGGGCTTGTCCGCCATCACTTTGCTGCTGACGGAAGAAACAGCACCTGTGAGGTCGCTTTTCTTCATTGTACCATAACCCACTACTACTACTTC
This sequence comes from Bacteroides ovatus, assembly GCA_030844565.1. Classification (GTDB taxonomy): domain Bacteria; phylum Bacteroidota; class Bacteroidia; order Bacteroidales; family Bacteroidaceae; genus Bacteroides; species Bacteroides ovatus_A. The sequence continues at coordinate 17,566 of JAUUNK010000050.1, read as the reverse complement.
GTCCAACACTTTGGTATCTTCGTTGAGGGTAATAATTAAGGTAGTCTTCCCTTCCACGGGAACGCTTTGGGAGACATAGCCCACAAAAGAAACGGATAAGACGGCATCGGCAGGTACGTTGATGGAGAAGTTACCATCCATATCGGTGATAGTACCCATTTGTTGGTTGTCCCATACTACTGTGGCGCCGATGACCGGCTCTCCCGTAGCATCTTTTACATGTCCTTTCACGGTGACGCTTTGTGCGAATGTCCCCAGAGAGAAGAACAATCCTATCATTAGGAATAGGATGCGGTGCTTAAAACCTTGCGGCTTCATACTCTTTTTCATGTACACTAATTTAAAGTTAATAGTAAGATTACTGCGTTGCTATCGCTGGAACAAAAGTATTCACATACAAATTAAATTCTTCGGGAAGATAGCAAAAATATAGTAGATGGGAGGGAGAGAGGGAAGATAAATGTCTTATAATTAGTGATATAATTAGAGAGAGGGAGGAAGAAAAAGTAGTGGGTTTCTTCATAGGGAAAGGAAAAGAGAAGAGAAGATAAGGGAAGAAGGGAGAGGAATGAAGAAAGTAATAGTTACTAGTTACAGCAGACGATAGTATCTCAATTCTCCTCCTTAGCAAGGAGGAGTCCCCGCAGGGGGAGGTGGTTGGTGTATACATAAGTCTGTATATCAAATGTTTATGGGTATCAACCACCCCGTCCTTCGGACACCCCTCCTTTCCAAGGCGGGGATTTAAAGATACTATCGACTATGGTATACTTTTATTTCGGGTTTGCGGGACTGTGACTTGTATGCGACAAGGTTTTGGCTTGGTATAATTTATCCCGGGAGACAAGTAAGTTCACTCCGGGACATAAGTAAGTTCATCCCAGGGCATAAGTAAGTTCATCCCAGGGCTCAGGTAAGCTAAGTCGGGGACTTAGACAGCTTAACCCCTGGGCTTAGATAGGCTAATTCCCGGGCTTAGATATAATCCCTCCAAAGACTGGCATTAAAGACGTCTTTTTACGTCCTTTTGTTCCTCTGCCTTTTGTTCCTCTGCCTTCCATCCCATCTTTCCAATCCTCATCACCTTCCTTTCAAATTCATCCCTTTCTCCGGCAGCCTTGTTGCGCACGCGGGTACGGTAGTTATAAATCGTAGTAACCGAGTAGCGGAGGAATTGGGCAATCTTTGTGCTATCCGTGATACCCAACCGGATGAGGGCGAAGATGCGAAGCTCGGTATTCAGCAAATCGCCCGGCTTGGGTTGGAGCGGCTCGGTGAGCAAGGCATTGAACTCTTCCACAAAATTGGGGAAGAGCTGGAGGAAAGACATGTCGAAGCTAGCATAAAACTCTTTAAGCTCGTCTTCTATGAATTGGGAGGACTTGATGGCTTTGTAGAGCTCTTCCACCTTTCCGGCGGCAGCTATCTTATTGAGCGAACGGCGGTAGAGGTCCATTTTATCCAGATAGGTGGAACACTGGTCCATGTAGCGGCCAATGTATTCCTCTTTAATATAGTTGGCTTCGGAAAGAGTGTGGTTCATCACTTTGAGCTGGGAGTTGGAGTCGTGCAACTCTTCATTCAGCTCTTGAAGGAGAGTGTTGGTGTTGAGCACTTCGCGACGGGCGGAAGCCACTTTCTTCATCTGCTTGTAGACAAAGAACACTGCCACAAGCAGGAAGACGGATAACAGGCTGATGCAAATCAGGGAGATTTTCATTTCCCGCTTCTGCTTGTCGGTCTTCATCTGATACGCTTGGTCGATGATGGGGAATATCTGCGAAATCTCCAGTGTGCGAAGGCGGGCATTGCAGAGGGTGGCGTCTTCTAGCGAGCACTTCAGATAGTTGTAGGCACGGTCGATGTCGCCTTCTTCGTAGACGAGGGAAGCGAGTTTGCGGAGGGAGATGTATTCGCGCACTGCCGATTTGAGGTCGGCGATGGCGGAAAGAGTAAGATAATACTTCTCTCCGGCTTTATCTCCTTTCAGGCGGTAGGCTTCGGAGAGGGTGTAGGTGAGCAATGCCTTGGAGTGTTCGTCCAGCGAAGGTCTGCGGTAGAAGGCATCGAGCAAGGAGATGGCTTCGTCGTAGCGGGCGTGCACCGTATGTTTGTCTGCAAGCACGAGCACATGTCCCAGCGAATCCGAAGCGTTGGTTTGCAAAAGGGAGTCGCGGTAGAGGTCGGTGATGCGGTAGTAAGCGGCTTTCTCGTCTTCCGTCACGGCATAGTCGCCCATCAGTCCGTAGATGGTGCGGTGGAGGTGATAGTAATAAGACACCAGGTAGTCGGCAAGAGAGCGGCGATCGATTCGTCCCAGCACTTCGAGCGCTTCTTTATACATGCCGGTGGTTCCCATAAACTCCGCCATGTTCATGGCGGCATCGTCCAGATAATCTTGTCTGCCCAAGCGGGCTGCGAGTTCTTGCTTCCGCCGGGCGTAGACGTAAGACGAGTCCATGTCGTAGGCGCGGTATTCATCGAAAAGCTTGCCGCAGAAGCCGTAGCGTTGCTCGTCGGAGGTGGCTTGCGAGAGGAGTTTCTTCAGTTCGGTGATGCGCGCGTCTTTGGTGCGCCCGTATGATTGGCGGTCTTTGATGATTTGGTCTAGTTGGCGGAGCAAGGGGGCAGTATCTTTTCCCTCTTGCCCATGAAGCAAGAGGGGGAAAAGAGAAGCAAGGAGAAGAAAGAGTGTTGTTTTCATAGGAGTGCCGTGAGGGGATGAAAGGGTTTTGTTTTAATGCTTCCGGATGTAATTTACAATCAGGTAGCAGGCAGGACCCAGCACTTGCCCGTGGTCGAAGCCCTGGAGTTCGTACAACTGTACGCGCGGGTTACCGATGTTCTTGCTGACGGAGGCAAAGAGGGCGTTCTCTTCGTAGCGGTCTGCCATTTCGAGATTGCGGTCGCCGGTAATAAGGATGATGGGGGCGGTGTCTTTACGGGTATTGTTGACCGGGGCGAATTCGTCGATAACCGGGATTCCGGCAGGGAGCCCGCGTTCTTTGCGGATAGTGAAGTGGGTCACGGTCTGCCCGCTCACAGGGAGATAGGCGGCTACGCGGTCGGCATCCACACCACAGGCGGCGAGATATTTCTTGGCGGTGGCAAGTATCAATGTCAGGTAGCCTCCGGCAGAGTGTCCCGAGACGAAGATACGTTCCGGACTTCCGCCATATTCGGCGATGTGGCTGAAAGTCCATGCCACGGCAGCGGCGGCGTCTTCAATATAGGCGGGATTCTTGGCGCGCGGGCTGAGGCGGTAGTTGACTGCCACCACGGCAAAACCTTTGTCCATCAGTTCTTGGGGAATGTGCTTGCCTCCACCTTCGAGACCGCCGCCGTGGAACCAAACAATGGTGGGGAAGTCTTTGGCTCCCTCGGGATAGTAGACATCGAGCTTGCAGCGCTCTTTGCGGTAAGCATCCTGCTCGCCGGGCAAGAGGTAGGAAAGGTCTTTCACTGTTTTATACGCCGTCTGTGCCTGAACAAAGGAGAAGCACATCAGGAAGAAGAGTAACAAGAAGCTATGCTTTTTCATAAAATGTATTATTTGATTTGTAATATCAGGTGTTATCTCTGGCACAAAGATACCATTTCTTGATTTATATTAAGAGGGAATTGTAGAGAATATCGTAATTTTGCAGCCGGTAAAAAGAAAAGGTATAGGTATTAGTTGTACACATGAAGAAGAGTCTTATTGCATTAGCTTTCGGCACGCTGGGATTGGGCATTGCCGAATTTGTCATGATGGGTATCCTACCGGACGTGGCGAAAGATTTGAATATCAGCATCCCCCGGGCAGGCCATTTTATATCCGCCTACGCGCTGGGCGTCTGTGTGGGCGCTCCCATATTGACGCTGGCTCGGAAACATCCGTTAAAACGTATCTTGCTGGTGCTGGTAGCACTCATTATGGCGGGCAATCTCTGCGCCGCGCTTGCTCCCAATTACTGGATATTGCTGCTGGCGCGTTTCGTGTCGGGGCTTCCCCACGGGGCTTACTTCGGCGTAGGCTCCATCGTAGCAGAGAGGCTGGCAGACAAGGGAAAAGGTTCCGAAGCCGTCTCCATCATGATTGCCGGAATGACGATTGCCAACCTATTCGGCGTGCCGCTGGGCACTTCGCTAAGCACGATGCTTTCCTGGCGGGTAACGTTCCTGCTGGTAGGCATCTGGGGCATAGTCATTCTTTATTATATCTGGCGCTGGGTTCCCCAGGTGGAGGGTCTGAAGGATACCGGGTTCAAAGGGCAGTTCCGTTTTCTCAAGACGCCGGCGCCGTGGCTCATCCTGGGCGCTACGGCATTTGGCAACGGGGGCGTCTTCTGCTGGTATAGCTACATCAATCCTCTGTTGACCCACGTCTCGGGCTTCTCGGCAGAGAGTATCACGGCACTTATGATACTTGCCGGCTTCGGGATGGTTATCGGCAACCTCGTCAGCGGACGGCTCTCAGACTGCTATGCTCCTGCCCGCGTAGGGACCACGGCACAGGCTCTTATCTGCGTGGTGTTGCTGCTCATCTTCTTCCTCTCGCCCTACCGGTGGCTGTCTGCACTGTTGATGTTTCTCTGCACGGCAGGCTTGTTTGCGGTGTCCAGCCCCGAGCAGGTGCTCATCATCCGTGTGGCGAAAGGGGGCGAGATGCTGGGCGCCGCTTCGGTGCAGATTGCTTTCAACCTGGGAAATGCCATCGGAGCATACGCAGGGGGGCTGGCAGTGGGCGCCGGCTATCGCTATCCCGCGCTGGCGGGCGTACCCTTTGCACTGGTAGGTTTCACTCTCTTCTTTCTTTTTCTGAAGAAGTATCAACCGAAATACCGCTAAAGTCTTGTAGAATTATATTTTTCCCCATACTTTTGCGGAATCTGTTGTTAAGGGGAAAACTGCTATGCAAAGAAAGATAGGAAGGAAAAGATATAGTTTTATTATAATACTTCTGGGAGTAACCGTCGCCTTGTTTACCTCCTGCAACTCTCATCCCAACCTGTCGAAAGCCAAGCAACTGCTGGCATCCCGTCCCGACAGCTCGCTTGCCTACCTCCGTGCCATCCCCCGCCCGGAGGACATGGCCCCGGAGGATTATGCCGAGTGGTGTCTGCTGATGGCACAAGCCAAGCATTATACCTCGCAAAGCCTCGTCCCGGACTCGTTCGTGTTCAAAGCCTTCGACTACTTTACCAAAGACACCTCCGACCCTCTGCTGACTGCCAAGACGTACTTCTACACCGCCCTCATCAGCAAAGAAATCAGGAACACCGAGGAAGCTGCGCAACATCTGCTCAAAGCCCGCGACTTTGCCGAGCTGGCACACAACTACCACCTCGCCTTTGAAATCTCCCATTACCTCTGCGACCTCTACTCCAAGCAAGGATTGTTTGACTACAAACTGTCCGAAGCGTGGAAAGCCTACCACTATGCACAATGCTCCGGGGACAGCCTCTCTATCTACCATTCCCTCTCGGACCTGGGACATGCCTACTCCAACAAAGAGCAGGTGGACAGTGCGCTCTATTTCTTCAACAAGGCGCTGCCCATCGTGAAGAGTATCGACCCCAAAGCCACCTCGTCCGCCCTCAACGATATATGTTATGCCCACATCAACAAAGGAGAATACAACCTGGCACTGGACATCTGCAACGAAGCCATCGCCTGCGAAAAGGATTCCATAGACCGCTACAACAACTATATTAATAAAGGTGTAATATTCCAATACATCCAGCAATACGACTCTGCCATCTACTACTTCACCCTTAGCAGCAAGAACGATTACATCTATGCCAAGGCCCTCAGCTTCAGCTATCTCAGCGAGATTTACGAGAAGAAGGGAAACATCCCCCAAGCGCTGGAGTTCATGAAGAACTACGATTTGCTGCGCGATTCCATAGAAGAGCAGACGCAAAGCATAGCTATCATCAAAATGCAAAACCTCTTCCAGCACGAGAAACTGCAAAAAGACAACAAAGAACTCTCGGAGAAGATGAAGGAAATAAGCTCGCTCGTCTACCAGATTAGCGCCATCGCCGCCTTTGCCCTGCTCATCACAGGCATCTGCTACTTCATCACTTACAAGAAAAAGAGCGAACGCATCCGCAAGCAGGAAAGAGAAATAGCCCAAGCGAAAGACAAACTGCAACAGCAGGAAATAGAAAACCTGCAAAAAGAAGAGAAACTCTCCTCTCTTAAAGCCGATTTCCTCCGCCGCCTCGTTGCCATCAACATCCCATCTCTTAGCAATCAGGGAGACGACCTTGCCATCAAGCTCTCCGACGAAGACTTTGCTAATCTTGAAAAAGACATCAATGCCACTTTCGACAACTTCACCATAAGGCTTGCAAAAGAGTTTCCTTTGCTGGACCGGAATGAAATAAAGTTCTGCTGCTTGATAAAGATACAACTAGACCTGAACACGCTTGCTAACATCTACTGCCGGAGCAAAGCCGCCATCAGTAAACGCAAGTTGAGAATCAAACAAGAGAAACTGAATATTACTGATAAGAATATTTCCCTGGACGATTTTATCCGCCGCTTCTAAAAAGTTATTCCCTGACACAAACCGGTACTATCTAAATTCCCCGCCTTGGAAAGCTACCCTTTATACACAATTTTTTATGCCATATATTCATACAGCTCAAATTGTGTATTAAATCTATCCAGTCCATTCTTCAGGGTTATATACCCTGGAATGGACTGGCTTCTATATCCGCTCCACGCTCCCATTCTTGCAATCGTCCATGCCGCCCAAGCCATTGATTCAGGTCTATAGGGATTTTGCTGAATCTTTGTTGCTCCGTTCTCATGCTTTGTTAGAATATGCAACAAAACTATTTCCTTCTGGGTAAAGCAAAGCCTTGCCGATAGTTTTTCGTCTTGTTTATCGAAAGAAAGTTTTAATATCATTATCTGTAAAGCGGCTTGTAAGGAGATTAAAAGTAATTTTTCGAGGGCGGAAGTGGTTTCCAGTTGAGCGTCTTCCACCATAAACCCTTTCCTTTTGAGCACTCTGAATAGTTCTTCAATATACCACCGGCAGCGGTACCATTCCACGCACTCCATTGCCTGTTGCACGGTTTCCACAGTATGTGTGGTTAATAACCGCCATTCAATAGGCTGCTCAGAAGCAGGCACACTCGAAGCCTTTTCCTTGGCATAAATGCAATACAGGCACACAGTATCTTTGCTGGCACCGGGACTGTTGACAGGAGCACGCAAGGTCACCTTCTCAAAGCGAAGTTCCATTTGTGCCATACGTTTCTGACGACCGCTGCCGTGACGAACCTCAAACTCATATTCTCCCCGTTTAAGGGAACGTTCCATCAGCTCGCCCAAACGTAAAGAATCCGCGCCGTTATTTAATTGACACAACCTCTCATAAGTGGAGCGAATTAACAGATGGACATTTTCTTGGGGAACACGGCTGAACAGTTCAAAGATATCCGCCTCCCGGTCTGCAACTACCGTCATTACCACAGACTTATCCACATGCTCGCTACCCTGAACGCTACTTTCTATCCAACGGTATGACTCTTTTTCCTCGATAGGCTGACGCTTGTAATTACGTTCTTCCCGATTAGGGGCATCGGGGCAACGATTCCAAAGTTTTACATGAGAGAAGCCTAAAGGCGTGCGGCTCTGGGCATCGATTACTAAAAGAGGATGCAAAAAAATACCGCACTGTTTTTGATTCACTACACCGGGAAGAGAGGTTTTCTTCTTGATACGTTTTACATGACCTTCATAATTTATTTCCGTGGTATCTTGGATACAGAGTACATGAGACTTATCAGAGAGATTATCTCTGCAAAGGCCCGTCAGACTTGATAAAATCGCCTCAGAGGTAACATCCGGATTATTGAGAAATCTATAGGCACCCATCTTTTCTTTATGTTTTTTACAGAATTTATTAACTATAGCACTTTGATGCGTTATCATTTGATGGAAAAGGAGATTCAGACGCTTATTCAAACGACGATCTCCTAACGAATTGGATTCGAAGAAAAACATGCCACAAAGATAAAAAATAATATTCAAACTTGTGTATAAAGGATAGCTTTCCAAGGCGGGGATTGGAAGATACTATTGCCTTGTGCTTTGTCTTACGGTATCAATACGATTTACTCTATTTACATTCTCCCCGAGGATATATCACAAGTCAATATCATCAAGAAACCGACTACAAGGCGATAGTATCTCCATTCTCCTCCTTGGAGAGGAGGAGTCCCCGTAGGGGGAGGTGGTTGAGGAGTGCATAAGACTAGATAACATAACAGCCTCCGTCTTCCCGCCCCCTCGTATTCTAAAATCCGAGGACTCCTGAGTATAAGGATTTCTAATCCGACTTTATCATATACAGTATACAGAAAAAGGCGGATTTAAAAATCCTAATACTAAAGACTGTCGGATTGATAAATCCGACAGAACGGAACGGAGAGTGGGACCATGCCCAGTAACTCTATAGAGACATGCCAGGTAACTCTATAGAGTCATACCCAGTAATTCTATAAAAACATGCTTGAAACCCCTATAAATACAGGCATTATAGCACTATAGAGACATGCCTCGGAACTCTATAGAGTCACGCCCTGTAACTCTATAGAGGCATACCCAGTAACTCTATAGAGTCTTGCCCTATAACTCTATAGAGTCTCCGACCCTCACTCTATAGAGTCCCCACCACCCACTCTATAGAGTCCCCGCCACCCACTCTATAATGAGTATACCCCCCAAAACCTTACCACCAAAAAAAGAGGTTATGCCATCCTTCCATGACACAGCCTCTTGATATATAAAGGATAACCGGAAAAGACTTTTCCGGTTACACATTTTCTGAACTATTCCTCTTTCCTAGCTAATTTCCTCTTACTCAATATCACCCACACCATCAGTCCGATAACCAACAGCGCCAGGGAAGCATACGCAATGCCTTCCGTTACATGCAAGCTCTTCGGGTCGAAGCGCATTTCAATGGTATGCTTGCCTGCCGGCACGTTCATCGCACGCAAGATATAATCGGCACGGGCAATCTCTGCCGGCTGACCGTCTATGGTAGCCTGCCAACCCGGATAATAGATCTCAGAAAAGACTACTACACCATCTTTAGCGGAAGAAGTTTCGTATACTAAACGGTTCGGCTCATATTCCGTCAGGCGGATGGTGGACAAAGAGTCTTTATATCCTTCGGTGACACTTTTGAGTTGTTCCTTAAAGCGGGCGTCTACTATTGCCGTTTCAGTAGGCAGAATATGGTCGAGGGCGTCTATTTCCTCGTTGGCGTTATCGACATATTGCACCTTGTCCACAAACCAGGCATTGCCATACGCATAGGGGTTTTCGATGGGAACGGGCTGTACCTGTTTCCCGGCAGGAAGGATGAAGTACTTGGTGTTCAGCATGTTCAGCACGCGGAATTTGCTTGCGTCCACACTGTCCATCTCTCCGGCTGCCTCCACCACTGCGCGGTAAGTGTCCTGCATCTCTTTCGATATATGGCGGTCTATCATCTCCTGGTAGCGGCGAAGCTTGGCAGGATGATACCCACCCACGCTCTTATGCCAGTAGGAGGTGTTGTTCTCATTGAAGGTATTTGAGGCAAAGTTGAGCACACGATAGTTCAAAGCGGTATCTTGCAGAATGATTTCATCGGCCTGCGATTTGCGGAAGACGTCCATCTTCTGTGTCTTGGGAATGAACTCGTCGTCATAGAGATAGCGCTTGTTGACATTCCACATATCCACCAGGCACAACACGAGGATGCCTCCCACCGTAAACGAAGCACGAAGCTTTCCGCGTTGATAGAGAAAGAGAATGCCCACACCGATGATGATGATAAAGAAGCTGCGCCATGCGTCCGAGGTGACCAGTGCCATACGCATCTCTTTCAGATTGGCAAGAATGGGAGATAACTGGTCGGCAGGGATAGCCCGCTGCAAAGCAGACATTTCCTGAACGGGAATGTAATTGGAGAAAAAGACTCCGGGAGCCACTGCCAGGATGAGGGATACGCCCGCTGTGAGCACCAAACTAATGATAAGCCCCGGGCGGTATTCTTTCTCTTTGAGTATCTGCGGTTTACTAATCAACTCTTTCAAGGCAAAGACTGCCAGCAAGGGAATGGTAAACTCTGCTATCACAAGGATGGACGACACGGCACGGAACTTATTATACATCGGCACGTAATCGATGAAAAGGTCTGTCAGCCCCATGAAATTCTTTCCCCACGAAAGGAGGATAGAGAAGATGGTGGCTCCCAGCAATGCCCATTTCAGCGGTCCTTTGACAATGAAACAGCCGAGGATAAAAAGGAACACTACGAAAGCCCCCACATACACCGGACCCGAAGTCATGGGCATGTCTCCGAAATACTGGGTGAGTTGGGAATAGATGCTGCCATACATGGGGTTCGCTTTCTTCATTGCGGTTTCATTCTGCGACAGGGGCACGGAAGCGCCTCCTTTCACATTGGGAACCAAGAGGGTAAGCGTCTCTCCGATGCCATAGCTCCACTGGGTGATATAGTCGCGGTCCAGTCCGCTACTGGTCTGATTGGCAGCGGCAGCCCCTTCCTGCTTGAGTTCGCTCTTGCCGCGCATGCTCTCTTTGCTGTATTCATAGGTGTGATAGAGGCTGGAAAGGTTAGTACCCACCCCCACCAGCACGGCTACCAGCAAGACGGCACTTGCTTTAAAGAAATGCGGCAGTTCTTTCTTCTTATAAGCATCTTCCAGATAAGCGCCTACGATGAAAAGAATCACAAACAAGAAGTAATACGTCATCTGTATGTGATTGGACTGCACCTGAAGGGCGATGAACAAGGCAGTGAGCAACCCTCCCAAAAGATATTTCTTCCGGTAGGCAAGTACCACTCCCGCTATCGTGGGCGGGATGTAGGCAAGAGTCACAAACTTCCAGATGTGCCCTGCCGCTATCAGTATAAAGAAATAGGACGAGAATCCCCATATAATTCCTCCCAACGCCGACAGCCCCACCGGCATACCGAACGCCCTCAACAGAATGTAGAACCCGAGCATCATGATGAAGGTCAGGAATACATATTGGGGAAGAAACAACTGATAGGCTCTGCCCACCCATTTGAGGGATTCCGTAGAGTCGTAGCTGGGAGACAACTGATAGGTGGGCATACCTCCGAAGATGGAGTTGGTCCACCGGGTACGTTCTCCGGTACGCTCATAATATTCGCTGGCCTCCTGTCCACCCCCCACTCCTGCGACGGAGTCGTGCTGAAACAGGATGCGCCCCTCTATATCAGCCGGGAAGAAGTAGACCAACGAGATGACCACGAAAGCCAGTATGGCAATAAGGTCGGGAAGAATCTTTTTCATTTCAATTGACTATTACCAGGTAAATTAATATCTATAATGTTCTGCCTTGTAGGGTCCCTCTACCGGAACTCCGATGTAAGCAGCCTGTTCGGGAGTCAACTTGGTAAGTTTCACACCTATCTTTTCGAGGTGGAGGCGTGCCACTTCTTCGTCCAGGTGCTTGGGCAGGCGGTATACGTCTATGTCGTAGCGGTTGTTGAACAATTCGATTTGTGCCAAGGTCTGGTTGGTGAAGGAGTTGCTCATAACGAATGATGGGTGGCCGGTGGCGCAACCGAGATTTACCAGGCGTCCGTCAGCCAGCAAGATGATGCTGTGTCCGTCGGGGAAATAATAACGGTCTACCTGCGGTTTGATGTTGACACACTTGATGCCGGGATAGTGCTTGAGGGCATCTACCTGTATTTCATTGTCAAAGTGTCCGATGTTACATACAATAGCCTGGTCTTTCATCTGTTCCATGTGGTCTATGCGGACAATATCAATGTTGCCTGTTGTGGTCACAAAGATGTTTCCTTCTTTGCAAGCTTCTTCCATAGTGACTACCTCGAAGCCTTCCATCGCTGCTTGCAGGGCACAAATCGGGTCGATTTCAGTCACCAACACCCGTGCACCATACGAGCGCATGGAGTGGGAACACCCTTTTCCGACGTCGCCATATCCGCAAACAACCACCACTTTGCCGGCAATCATCACATCCGTAGCACGCTTGATACCGTCTGCCAGCGATTCGCGGCAACCGTAGAGGTTGTCAAACTTAGATTTCGTCACAGAGTCGTTCACATTGAAAGCGGGGAAGAGCAACTTGCCTTCTTCTTTCATCTGGTACAAACGGTGCACACCGGTAGTGGTCTCTTCGGACACGCCGCGGATTTCAGCAGCTACGCGATGCCAACGGTCTTTGTCTTCTGCCAACACCTTCTTCAACAAGGCGTTCAGTTCGATTTCATCTTCTGCATGAACTTCCTTGTCCAGCAATGTAGCATCACTTTCGGCTTCATAACCGGCGTGAATCATTAAGGTGGCGTCTCCGCCATCGTCTACAATCACCGTAGGGCCTTTGCCACCAGGGAAGTTCAGTGCCTGAAGCGTACACCACCAGTAATCTGCCAGCGTCTCGCCTTTCCAGGCAAACACCGCTACACCGGAAGCCGCAATAGCTGCCGCAGCATGGTCCTGAGTGGAATATATATTACAAGAGCACCACCGGACTTCTGCTCCCAGAGCCACCAGTGTCTCAATCAACACAGCTGTCTGGATAGTCATGTGCAACGAGCCCATGATGCGGGCGCCTTTCAACGGTTTGGATTCTCCATACTTTTCGCGTAGAGCCATCAGGCCGGGCATTTCTTTTTCTGCCAAATCGATTTCCTTGCGACCGAAATCCGCAAGTGTAATGTCTGCCACTTTATAGGGCAACGTAGAGAATAATTCTGTAGACATATAGTAAATGATTTAAAATAAAGTGCGACAAAGATAGAACATTCTCAGTAGTAGGGCAAAAGGTAATCTTCTTTTTTAATCAATAATAACTTCACCTAAAGAAGTGAGATTCAAAAAAAATGTTTTACTTTTGCAACTAATAAACTGGATTCTGCAACAAAAGAATGAATTACACACCGCTCTATGGGACAATACGAAAATAAAACGAAAGAAGAACTTCTCCAAATAATAGAAAAACTGGAGAAGGAGGTAGATGGTCTGTCTACGGAACTTGCTTCTGTAAGGAGCGATCGTTTCCGCGAAAAATACAGTACAAGGATATTGGATGCCCTACCGGACATGCTAACCGTTTTCGACCATGACGCCAATATCGTAGAGCTGGCTTCTTCTCCCAATACCAACCATGTGGAAGGTACTACTTCGGAAAGCATTGTCCATTCCAACGTAAAAGACATTGTTCCCCCTGAAGCCTACGAAAGTATTCGGGAAAATATGGACAAAGTAATCGACACCGGCAAGAGCTCCATAGCCAAACATTCATTATATTTCGACGGACTGTTGCACCATTACGAGAACCGTATCTTTCCTCTTGACGACGACCATCTGCTGTGTATGTGCCGCGACGTGTCGCAACAAACTTACATGGAAGAAATCAATACCAAGCAGCAAAACGAGATTATGCGGCTTAATACCCTGCTCGAAGCTATTCTCACCAATATCCCCGTCTACCTCTTCGTGAAGGACCCTAACAATGATTTCAGGTATCTTTATTGGAACAAGACATTCGCCGAATATTCCGGCATTCCCATGGAGAAGGCGGTAGGAAAGAACGATTACGAAATCTTTTCCCGCTCCGAAGATATGGAAAAGTTTCGCCAAGACGACCTCAAGACCTTAGAAGAAGGAAAACTTGACTATTTCGAAGAATATATGACAGCTACAGGCGAAATACGGACGGTGAACACAATGAAAAGGAAGATTCTGGTAGGTGATGATAAATATTATATCATCGGCATCGCCTGGGACGTAACAGATATTAAGAAAACCGAAAAGGAACTGATAGCTGCACGCATTAAAGCCGAAGAAGCGGATAAACTGAAATCTGCTTTCCTTGCCAACATGAGCCACGAAATCCGTACTCCACTCAATGCCATTGTAGGCTTCTCTAAACTAGTCATCGAAGGCAACACGAATGAAGAAACCTGCCAGTATGCCGACATCATTGAGAAAAACTCTAATATTCTGCTGAATCTTTTCAGTGATATTCTCGATTTAGCTGCCCTGGAAGCAGGCTCGCTGAAGTTCAACATCCAGAGCCTCCGCCTCCATGATATATGTTTGCAGGCTTACCAACAGTTTCATAAGATTACGCCGCACGAAGTTAAACTTATCCTGGACGAGGTGGATACCAATGTTTTCGTCCAAGCTGACTGGGAACGGATTACTCAGGTGATATGCAACCTCCTCAGCAATGCTATCAAATTCACCCCTAAAGGAGAAATACACTACGGCTACCAAAAGAAAGAAAACTATATATTGTTTTATGTCAAAGATACCGGCATAGGTATACCGGCACACAAAGCTGCCACCATCTTTCAACGGTTCGGAAAAATAAATGACTTCGTTCAAGGAACCGGATTAGGACTTACGCTGTGTAGAATGCTTGTAGAGAAAATGGGCGGACACATCTGGCTGCGTTCTGTTGTAGGACAAGGAACAACTTTCTATTTCACACTGCCGGGGGAAAGAAATTAGAGATATTAGAGAAGTATAGCTAAGATACTATCGACCTCTATTACGGACTTTTATTGCCCTTTCTTCAAAGTAAATCAGATAGCCGCACATTTACAATCGGTAATACAAAACCGATAGTCCTATTATTGAATACAATAACAGAACTATCGGTTCCCATATCTTTATCTCCTAGCGAAGTAACAGTCTTCTAATTCTTCTCACCTTTCCCACTCAGCATCGCCTTATATTTGGCTGGCTCTTTCAGTATCCCCAATGCAGCCTGCAAGTCCTTATCGTCTTTCAACTGCTGAATGATACCGCCACGCTTATAATAGTAGCGTTTGATTATCTCCACTGCAATCATATTTTTGATGTCTTTGGAGAAATAGTCGAGGTCGCGGTCCAGATTGTGATTCAATTTCTTCTCCAGATTATTAAACTCTTCGGTGGCATCTTTCAGATAGCCTTCAAATTCAGCCGCTTCTCTGAGTGTCTTCAATATCTTCTCACTTTGTTGGTCGTACTTGAAGTCCGCCTTCTTCACCATTGCCTTAAAGTTTTCATAATCCGCATCCGTTATCTTGAATTCTTCGGGTGAAGGGATGGTAGGATGCTGCAAACAGTATTGAGTGGCATAATCAAAAATCAGGTTATCACGTACCAGATAATATAGGATATTAGGCAATTTATCCTGTTTCACCTCTATATCCGGCGTCACTCCGCCTCCGTCGCGTACCTCGCGACCTGCTGCGGTATGGAATACTGTTGTCAGGCTATCGGGAATGCGGCCCACGCTTCCATCTTCATTGCGGTGTTTGTAGTCGATAGCTTGTACACAACGTCCACTGGGTATATAGTACTTGGAAGTGGTTACCTTCATTGTTCCGCCATAGGGCAAAGAACGGGGAACCTGCACTAGCCCTTTGCCGAAAGTACGCGTACCCACAATCACTGCACGGTCGAGGTCTTGCAACGAACCTGACAGGATTTCAGAAGAAGAAGCTGTCATGCTATTTACCAATACCGCAATCGGAATCTCCGTATCTAGCGGTTCACGCAGAGTCTTATACACCCGGCTGGCTTGTTTAATTTTGCCTTTGGTAGTCACGATGTCTTTACCACGGGGAACGAAGAAGTTCACAATATCCACAGCCTCATCGAGCAGACCGCCACCGTTACCACGAATATCTATCACCAGAGAAGTGATTCCTTGCTTCTTTAAATCGAGGAAGGTCTTCTTAAAGTCTTTGGAAGGATTACCGGAAAAAGTGCTCAGATTGATATAACCTACCTTATTTTCCTTATCTATAATCCCGGCATAGGGAATAGTAGGCAACTGGATGGTTTTGCGTACAATATCAAACTCCAACGGCTTTTTATCGCCTGGGCGTTCCACTTTCAACTTAAAGCGGGTACCAACTTGCCCACGCAACATCTGGCTCACTTCCTGATTGTTTTTGCCAGCAAGATCTTTTCCGTCTATCTCCATCAACACGTCTCCAGCTTTGAGCCCAACTTCGGCAGCAGGTGTTCCTTCAAAAGGTTCGGCAATTACCGAGCGCTTCAATTTGGAATCATACGTAATCAAGGAACCGATTCCGCCGAAGCTTCCTTTAATCATTTCCTGCAACTCATCCTGGTCGTTTTCCGGATAATATTCCGTATAAGGGTCGAGCGAATAAAGCATATTGTCGATTCCTTCGCGTATGGTTTTATTGGCGTCGATAGTATCTACGTAGAACATATCCAACTCTTTGACAATAGCATTGAATATATCCAGATTCTTCGCTAACTGGAAACTACGGTCATCGCCACTCTTAAAACTAAAGAACGCCACTGTGGCAAGCACTACTGCCAAAAGGATGCCATTTCGCTTATTCAGAAACATTTTCATACATAATCAGTTAAAATGAATGGTAAAAGTAACTCATCTACCGTTTACTCAGCGATAATCTCATTAATATTTAACTTTATTTCATTCCACCGGTCAGAAGGTATGGTGGTTCCTATCACCTGAATCACATTTCCAGAAAGAAGGGAGCCTATTTTAGCACACTTTTCCAAAGAATATCCGCAAGTGAGCCCATAGAGAAAGCCGGCGGCGAAATAATCACCGGCGCCGGTGGTGTCTTTCACTTCTTTCACCGGAATTGCCGGAACTTTTATTTCTTCAGTGCCCTTACGGATGTATGAGCCGTGAGGTCCTACTTTCACAATGGCAATGCTACATTTCTTTCCAATCAGTTTTAGTGCTTCAATCGGCTCGCGGCGGGTGAAAGCTTTTGCTTCTTCTTCGTTCGCAAAAACAATATCCACATACTTATTTATTAATAAGGAGAAAAATTCATAGTCCTCTTCCACTATGTTGTAACTTGCCATATCGAGGCACACTTGCAATCCTGCTTCTTTAGCAAGTTCGATAGCACGCAAAATCATCTTGTGGTCCTGCACCAAATATCCTTCAATAAACAAATAAGAATATCCTTTAAACATATCTAAGGTCAAATCTTCGGCTTTGAGAGAAGCTGCCGCTCCGAGATAAGTGCCGAAGGTGCGCTCGCCGCCGGGAGAAATAAAAGTAGAAGCTACACCGGAAGGCAATTCACAAGTCAGTAGTTTGTCTTCGATTCCATTTTTTCCCAAGTTTTTTCGAAAAAACTCTCCATATTGGTCATTTCCTACTTTTCCGATGAAACCTGTGCCTGCTCCCAGACAAGCGAGACCTAAAATAGCATTTGCGGCGGATCCGCCTGTGGCAAGATGAGTTTTCATCTCTTTGAATTTGGAGTTAATCTCCTGTAACTTAGTGTCATCTATAAGTTGCATGCTCCCCTTTGGCAACTTTAAATCATGCAGTAGTGTATCGTCTTTCAGGGTTGCCAGTACATCGACCAAGGCATTGCCTAATCCTAATATTTTGTCCATTTTGATATTTTTTTTGCAAAGATATTGCATATTTCAAAATATCCTATTACTTTTGCATCGCATTTGAGAGAAAAACATTCTTCCTTAGCTCAGTCGGTTAGAGCATCTGACTGTTAATCAGA
>JAUUNK010000049.1 GCA_030844565.1 Bacteroides ovatus | reverse complement strand
TTAAGGACTATGCGCGGTGACTATGAAAAGTGAGGAACTTTTTCAGTGCCCTCAGTATGACCTGCCATTTTTTTGAACTTTGAATATAAAAACGTAGAAAATATACCCACTCTTTTACATTAATTCTAATTTTAATATTTTAGAGGGAGGATTTGCAATCAAAATAAATACACATATCACAAGAATAATCCTCTTTTTCCTCTCCTTCTTTCTACTAATGTCCTGTAGAAGAGAAAAAGACACCGCAGAACGAGAAGCAAGAAGCATCTCTTTCGGGGAAATAAGCGCGGTCAATCCCAGAGAGATATTGAATACCTCCTTTATTAAACTGGAAACAACAGACTCTTGTTTAATAAACAGCATCGAAACAGTGGCGTCTATAGGAAACTTCTTAGTGGTATTGGACGCCCGCAGTTCGGAACTTTATGTTTTTGATAAAGAAGGGCATTACTTGAACACGATAGGCCGTAGAGGGAATGGTCCCGGAGAATACGTAGCGGTATCTAATTTCTTTATAGACGCAAGTAAAGGAAAGATTGGACTTATTGACGTGGACCAAGAGAAGGTTATTTATTATTCAATGCCTGATTTTCATTTTCTCGCAGAAACAAAACTGTCTTTCCAGATGTCTTGTTGTGAAGTACTGCAAAACGGTAACATGGTGTGTAACAACAGGGATTATGATAAAGATGGTATGGGAAACTACTATTTTATCCTGGCAGATTCTTTGCATAAGCCTCTTCTGCCAATCATTATATGGCTGTCCCTTACATTGTAAACCATCAGAGATACATAGGCTTGTATGATAAAAAAGAAAAGAAGACGTATACTTACAACCGGAAATATTTTCAGGAACAGCTAAAGGTAGGCGATGCATTTACTTATATTGCCGGAAGGGTAAATGATTGTTGTGTCGTCCCTCTGGACATAAGCAACTTGATTGATTTGAAAAAGGACGATAGCCCATTGCCCGAAGGATTATCAAAGCTGGTAGAAGAATCTACAGCAGACGATAATCCTGTACTGATGTTGATGGAGTGGAAAGAGAAGAAGTAGTCAACTACAATTCCTGTCATAGCTTTGTGCATACAACAGAAGCCGCTACCATTTATCTATTAAAAGTATTTAAAGAAAAGACCTTACTCCACTTTTTATTTGTTATTTTGCACCAAATTCGGGTGGAGTGTGCACTGCCAAGCAGCGGCATACTTAAATATGTAAATAAAATCAATGAACAAACTCCAAATAAATGCCTGTCCGCTTTGTGGTAGCACACATTTGAAATGTGTCATGACGTGTACGGACTTTTATGCTTCGGGCGAACAGTTTGACTTGTATGCCTGCGAAGATTGCGGTTTTACATTTACCCAAGGAGTACCCGTCGAATCTGAGATAGGCAGATATTACGAAACCCCGGATTACATCTCACACTCCGATACGAAGAAAGGGCTTATGAACACCCTTTACCACCAAGTAAGAAAATACATGCTGGGACGCA
The DNA here is from genome assembly GCA_030844565.1 of Bacteroides ovatus. Taxonomy (GTDB): domain Bacteria; phylum Bacteroidota; class Bacteroidia; order Bacteroidales; family Bacteroidaceae; genus Bacteroides; species Bacteroides ovatus_A. The sequence goes on along the minus strand of JAUUNK010000049.1, from coordinate 26,968 downwards.
AAGCACGCCTTGTGATGAAAGAAGCCCACCGGAAGAAAGGCAGGCTGCTCGACATCGGCACGGGTACGGGCTACTTTGCCAACACCATGTTGCAACGCGGATGGGCAGTGGAAGCTATCGAAAAGAATGCCCAGGCACGCGCTTTCGCCCACGAGCATTTCGGCCTCACAGTGAAGCCCGAGACTGCTTTGCAAGAATTGCCCGAAGGCTCGTTCGATGTTATCACGCTGTGGCATGTGATGGAACATCTGGAGCATCTCCACGACGTATGGGATACTCTCCGCCGCCTGCTCAATGAGAAAGGAGTGCTGATTGTAGCCGTCCCCAACCGTTCTTCGTATGATGCCGGACGGTATGGGAAGCATTGGGCTGCTTACGATGTGCCCCGCCATCTCTGGCATTTCACTCCCGCCACTATACAACAATTTGCTTCGCGCCACGGTTTTATCATGGCGGAACGTCACCCAATGCCTTTCGATGCTTTCTATATCTCTATGCTGAGCGAGAAGCACCGGGGTAGTTCCTATTCCTTCCTCCGGGGAGCCTACGCAGGCACGCTTGCCTGGTTCAACACCTTGGGCAGCAAGGAAAGAAGCAGTTCGATGATATACGTGTTCCGCAAGAAACGCCCGTAAGAAAGAAGAGGAGGAAGCGAAATGAAGAGTCAGCCAAGAAAAAAAACAGGTTCCCACCGCGTCGACATGCAGTTCGTTACAGCAAGTGTCAGCACCACACTAGTGTTGCTTTTGCTGGGACTCGTGGTCTTCTTCACGCTTACCGCCCACAACCTTTCGGTCTATGTGAGGGAGAACATCAACTTCTCCGTACTCATCAGCGACGACATGAAGGAAACCGACATCCTCAAACTCCAGAAAAAACTGAATAAGGAACCCTTTGTCAAAGAGACCGAATATATCTCCAAGAAACAGGCGCTTAAAGAGCAGACCGAAGCCATGGGCACCGACCCGGAAGAGTTTCTGGGATATAACCCCTTCACCGCCTCTCTGGAAATTAAACTCCACTCGGACTATGCCAACTCGGACAGTATCGCCAAGATAGAGAAGCTCATCAAAAAGAATACGAACATACAGGACATCCTATACCAACGCGAACTGATAGACGCCGTGAACGACAATATACGCAACATCACAATGGTATTGCTGGTGCTCGCCTTAGTGCTGACTTTTATCTCGTTTGCCCTTATCAACAACACGATACGGCTCGGCATCTATTCCAAGCGTTTCCTCATCCACACGATGAAGCTGGTGGGGGCAAGCTGGAGCTTTATCCGCCGCCCCTTCCTGCGGAGAAATGTATGGAGCGGAGTGCTGGCAGCTTTCATAGCGAATGCCATCCTGATGGGCTCCGCCTATTGGCTGGTGAGGTATGAACCCGAGCTGATTCGCATTGTCACGCCGCAAGTGATGCTGGTGGTAGTAGGTAGCGTGTTCGTCTTCGGCATTGTGATAACGTTTCTGTGTGCTTACTTCTCCATCAACCGCTATTTGAGGATGAAGGCAAGTACACTGTATTATGTTTAACGCTGAGAATCATTTAAAACTATAAATAAAGATGTCTGATAAACAAAAATTCGCCTTTGACAAGACTAACTTCATTCTGCTGGCTATCGGAATGGTTATAGTTATCATCGGCTTTCTTCTTATGACGGGGCCTTCGTCTACCGAAACGGCTTTCGAACCGGATATTTTCAGTGTGCGTAGAATCAAAGTAGCGCCCGTGGTATGCTTCTTCGGGTTCATTTTCATGATATACGCCGTGTTGCACAAACCTAAAACAAAAGAAGAAGGGATGCGCACTCCCAATACGAAATAAACTGATAAGATATGGAATGGTTCGAAGCCCTCATCCTGGGCATTATACAAGGATTGACAGAATATCTGCCAGTAAGCAGTAGCGGACATCTTGCTATCGGCTCGGCATTGTTTGGCGTAGAAGGGGAAGAGAATTTGGCATTCACCATTGTGGTGCATGTGGCTACGGTGTGTAGCACACTTGTGATTCTGTGGAAAGAAATCGACTGGATATTCCGCGGATTATTCAAATTCGAGATGAACAACGAAACGCGCTATGTCATTAATATACTTATCTCGATGATACCTATCGGCATCGTGGGAGTGTTCTTTAAAGATAAGGTGGAGGCAGTATTCGGCTCGGGATTATTCATCGTGGGATGCATGCTGCTAGTGACGGCGCTGCTACTCGCTTTCTCCTACTATTATAAGCCCCGCCAGAAGGAGAATATCTCGATGAAGGATGCTTTTATCATCGGACTGGCACAGGCGTGCGCCGTGCTTCCGGGCTTGTCGCGCTCGGGTTCTACCATTGCCACAGGGCTCTTGCTGGGTGACAACAAAGCGAAACTGGCACAATTTTCTTTCCTCATGGTGATTCCGCCTATACTGGGCGAAGCGTTGCTGGATGCTATCAAGATGATAAAAGGAGAAGCTATCGCAGGGGATATTCCCACAACTTCGCTGATTGTCGGATTCTTAGCGGCGTTCGTATCGGGCTGCCTGGCTTGCAAGTGGATGATTAATATTGTGAAGAAAGGTAAGCTTATTTATTTTGCGGTGTATTGCGCTTTGGCGGGGATTACGGTTATTTTGTTAAGTTGAGAGTTGGAAAAAGTTGAGAGTGGAGAGTGGAGAGTGGGAGATGAATTTTAAAGAAGGAGAAGTATTATATTTCAATAAGCCGCTGAGGTGGACATCGTTCAAGTTGGTGGCTCATGTGCGTTATTTTTTGAGTCGCAAGCAGAAGGTGAAGAAGTTGAAAGTGGGTCATGCGGGGACGTTGGATCCTTTGGCTACAGGGGTGATGATTGTGTGCACCGGAAAAGCGACTAAGAGAATAGAAGAGTTTCAATATCATACTAAAGAGTATATCGCTACCTTGCAGTTGGGAGCTACCACTCCGTCGTATGATTTGGAAAAGGAAATAGATGCCACTTATCCTACGGAACATATTACGCGGGAGATGGTGGAGGAAACGTTGAAGAGATTTGTCGGCGAGATTGAGCAGATCCCCCCTGCTTTCTCGGCATGCAAGGTGGACGGAGCAAGAGCTTACGACCTGGCACGCAAAGGGAAAGAAGTAGAACTGAAACCTAAGCTGCTCGTCATCGACGAAATAGAATTGCTGGAATGCAACTTGCCGGAGATACGCATCCGGGTGGTGTGTAGCAAAGGGACGTATATACGCGCCCTGGCACGCGACATCGGCGAGGCGCTACACAGCGGAGCCCATCTGACAGGTCTCATCCGCACCCGCGTGGGCGAAGTTCGCTTGGAAGATTGCCTGGACCCTGAACACTTCAGTGAATGGCTGGAAAGACAGGAGATAGAGATTGAAACAGAAGAAAATTAGTAATTTAACACGTAATAAAGGAATTAGATATGAAACTGTCACAATTTAAATTTAAGTTGCCTGAAGACAAAATTGCTCTACATCCCGCCAAATACAGGGATGAATCGCGCCTGATGGTGTTGCACCGCCGCACCGGAGAAATCGAACACAGAATATTCAAAGACATTCTGAATTACTTTGATGACAAGGATGTATTCGTATTTAACGATACAAAAGTGTTCCCCGCACGCCTCTATGGCAACAAGGAGAAGACGGGCGCACGTATCGAGGTGTTCCTTTTGCGCGAGTTGAATGAGGAATTGCGCCTATGGGACGTCCTCGTAGACCCTGCCCGTAAGATTCGTATCGGAAACAAGCTGTATTTCGGAGAAGACGACTCAATGGTGGCTGAGGTTATCGACAACACCACTTCGCGTGGACGTACACTCCGTTTCTTATATGACGGGCCGCACGATGAGTTCAAGAAAGCCCTCTATGCACTGGGTGAAACGCCACTGCCCCACTCCATCATCAACCGCCCGGTAGAGGAGGAAGATGCTGAACGGTTCCAGTCTATCTTTGCCCGCAACGAAGGCGCTGTTACCGCTCCCACCGCCAGTCTCCACTTTAGCCGCGAGCTGATGAAGAGAATGGAAATCAAGGGCATCGACTTCGCCTATATCACCCTGCATGCGGGACTAGGAAACTTCCGCGACATTGACGTGGAAGACCTCACCAAGCATAAGATGGACTCAGAACAAATGATTGTCTCCGAAGAGGCAGTACGCACAGTGAACCGTGCCAAAGATTTGGGCAAGAATGTATGTGCCGTAGGAACCACCGTAATGCGTGCCATCGAAAGCACCGTAAGCACAGACGGTCACCTGAAAGAATACCAAGGATGGACTAATAAGTTTATCTTCCCGCCCTACGACTTTACGGTAGCCAACGCAATGGTATCCAACTTCCACATGCCGCTCTCCACACTGCTGATGATTGTGGCCGCTTTCGGCGGCTATGACCAGGTGATGAACGCTTACAACGTAGCATTGAAAGAAAACTACCGTTTTGGTACCTATGGAGACGCCATGTTAATTGTGGATAAATAAAAAAGAAAAGAGCTTCTCTAATAATCCACCGATTAACAGCATCTATGCCACAGCTTTATTTAGGACTGGGAACAAACCTGGGAAATAAAGAACAGAATCTCCGGACAGCCATCCGGAAAATAGAAGAGCAGATTGGGAAAGTAGTTTCCCAATCTGCTCTTTATGCTACTGCCCCGTGGGGCTTTGCTTCGGACAATGAGTTCCTTAATGCAGTGGTATGTGTAGAGACTTCCCTCCCTCCTCTCTGCATCCTGGAACGCACGCAAACCATAGAACGCGAACTGGGCAGGACGCACAAATCGGTTGACGGCGTGTATAGCGACCGCCTTATCGACATCGACCTCTTACTCTATGGCGACCTGACACTTTCCGTCACTTCTCCCTCCGGCGCCCGGCTCGAACTTCCCCACCCGCTTATGACCGAACGCGACTTCGTCATGCAACCTCTGGCGGAGATAGCACCGGACCTGTTGCACCCCGTGCTGAAGAAGACAATAAGAGAATTAAAAGAAGAAAGAAAATAAAGAGAGTTATTTCTTTTTCTTTCTTTCCGCAATGAACCGCGGCAGATAAGCCAAACAGCCAATCAGCGCCGCATACAGCAAATGAATATCCTGAAAGGGAATATTGGCGAAATGGCACACAATGGTATAAATGGCTATCGTAAAGCCAATGTATAAAACCAAGACAAAGGCAGTCCGTACTTTCTTGCTAATTATCATAATCTTGTTCTAAAAAAGAAGTGTTAAACGTGCCCAAAGATAAGCATTATCCCGCCATTATTACTACCTTTGCCGCCGAAATGAAAGTGTGGACAGATTTGAGTAGCTTGCAACCACAGAAAAAAATGCTAAAACAAACACATTTTGGCGCCATCTCTTCTTGGCAAACACGCAGCTCTCACCTCACTCCTCCCCTCATTTTCAACTTTCAATTTTCAACTCTTAATTTATTTAAAGATGGGATATCTATTTACATCCGAATCGGTGTCAGAAGGACACCCCGACAAGGTAGCCGATCAAATATCGGATGCCGTGCTTGACAAACTGTTGGCCTACGACCCCAGTTCAAAAGTAGCTTGCGAAACTCTAGTAACTACCGGACAAGTAGTTCTTGCGGGTGAAGTGAAAACAAAAGCGTACGTTGATCTACAACTCATCGCACGCGAAGTAATTAAAAAAATCGGTTATACCAAAGGCGAATATATGTTCGAGGGTAACTCCTGCGGCGTACTTTCAGCCATCCACGAACAAAGCCCCGACATCAATCGCGGAGTAGAGCGCCAAGACCCTATGGACCAGGGAGCCGGCGACCAGGGAATGATGTTCGGCTATGCCACCAACGAGACTGAAAACTACATGCCGCTCTCTCTCGACCTTGCCCACCGTATTCTTCTCGTTCTTGCCGACATCCGCCGCGAAGGAAAGGTAATGACATACCTCCGCCCCGATGCAAAAAGCCAGGTAACCATCGAATATGACGACAACGGTACGCCTGTACGCATAGACACTATCGTAGTCTCCACCCAACACGATGACTTTATCCAACCTGCCGACGACTCTGCCGAAGCCCAGCTCAAAGCGGACAAGGAAATGCTGGATATTATCCGCCGCGACGTCATAGAAATCCTCATGCCCCGCGTCATCGCTTCTATCCATCACGACAAAGTGCTGGCACTGTTCAACGACCAGATTGTCTATCACGTCAACCCGACAGGCAAGTTCGTCATCGGCGGTCCCCACGGAGACACCGGTTTGACAGGCCGTAAGATTATCGTAGACACATACGGCGGCAAGGGCGCCCACGGTGGTGGTGCTTTCTCCGGCAAGGACCCCAGCAAAGTGGACCGCAGCGCAGCCTATGCAGCCCGCCATATCGCTAAGAATATGGTAACCGCAGGCGTAGCAGACGAAATGTTGGTGCAGGTAAGCTATGCCATCGGCGTAGCCCGTCCCATCAATATTTATGTAAACACTTATGGCCGTAGCCACGTAGATATGACAGACGGCGAGATAGCGCGCGTCATCGACCAGCTCTTCGACCTCCGTCCCAAAGCCATCGAAGAACGTCTCAAACTCCGCAACCCGATTTATCAGGAGACAGCCGCCTACGGACACATGGGACGCGAACCGCAAATTGTCCAGAAACATTTCTCTTCTCGCTACGAAGGAGAAAAGACCGTAGAAGTAGAACTCTTTACCTGGGAGAAACTGGACTATGTAGATAAGATTAAGGCTGCTTTCGGCCTCTAAGCTTATCGCAGAAAGAATCAAATCATAGCTTTATTGTGATACGAAAAGCCGTCAATCTCTTTCTCTATATCGGAAAGAGGTGACGGCTTTTCTCTTTATAACAGTAACATCATCCAAGCCTGCAATCCATCCTAAAATCACAAGGGAAACCTTTAAACACTTGACAAACCCTTTTTTATTTTGTATATTTGTAATCTGAAACAGTAATCCTAAACCATAGAACGAATGAAACAGCTCTTTCCTCTTTCTCCATTAATTAGCGTGTATCGCCATCAGATGCCACGCTTTATCTTGACAAAACACCCAAGAAATCCGAGGAAGGAATAGAGTATACATACCTCTACAAAAGCCTAAGGTTGCAAACTTTTATGAAGTTTGTAGCCTTTTTTGTTGCCTGATTTCCATTTATACCCTCGAAAAAGGGCTATGCGAGTTTATTATAAACGTGAACACCGTTTTTAATAAACCCCACCAAAGTTTATTATAAACAGTTGAATAGATAGAGGATAAAAGATAAACTTATTTCTTTCTACTCAGAGAAGAGAAATGCCTACTCTGGTTCCCGAAGTTATTTACTAATGAATTCTTGTGACAAGCGGACAGTTCATGTTATTTGACATAACAGTGAATACAGGGATGATAACGGAAAATCTGGAAATATATCATTTGCTGTCTGCAAACAGCAAAAAACGCCTGAATTTGCTGTTTGCAAACAGCAAATCACTATATTTGTATTCCAATCAGATTAAAGACACTCAATGTATGGAGACACTATTTGCCAAACAAGACCGCTTGTTGATGCTCACATCAACGGAGATTATAAGAACGTTGATGCATCAAATCAACTGGGACGCCCAATTGCATCCCTTATGAAATGCAAAGACTTTCTTTTCGCGAATTTCTCTTGTTCTATAAAAAGCTGAATCTGCCTGTATGTACATTGGAGGAAGTTCTCACTTCCCCTGGAGATATTTGTTCGAAAGTGAATGAAGTATGCTGTCCGCTACCCCTTTTCAAAGAATATCTTCAATGTTGTCAGGAAAGTTAGGGAGGGTATTTTGCGAATATAAAACATTGCCTATCTCATGAAAAAGCCTTTTCTTTGCATAATCATAAAATGCATAACCATGGCAGCAGTACAAACGCAAGACTTATTTAGGTATATTATCCTCCGATTCCCTATCTTTGTCGGTCTTCTGGTGCTATTTCTTCTTTCTTGTACCTCTCAGAAAGAAAATTCCCAGCTTTTATATGCGGACTCCTTAATGACCGAACATCCTGATAGTGCGTTGGTTGTATTGGAAAGTATCCCCTCTCCCCAACAACTACCACGCGCAGACCGTGCTCTATATGCCTTATTATTGACGCAGGCTCGACACAAAAACTATATTACTTTAGATGATGATTCTTTAATCAAAGTAGCAGTAGATTATTATGGAGATAAAGAAAAAAGTTTGCGGGCTGCACAAGCACATTATTATTGGGGGGCGACGTATCGAGATAAAGGACATATCTCCTTCGCAGTAGAAGAATACTTGAAAGCTATTCAACTAATGCCGGAGAAGAATGAGTTTATGGCTATTATCTATGATAATTTAGCGGAATGCTATAAGGATGATAATTTATATGATGTAGCGATGAAAGCTTATCGGGAATCCTACGAGATAATGCAAAAAGATAGTAAACAAGCATATTATGCATTAAGGGGGATAGCCAATCTTTTTCTACTAGAGAACCAATTGGATAGCTCATTATACTATACTAAACAAGCATACAATTGCATATCAATAACACAGGATTCAAGCGAACTCTCCATCCTTTACAATGATTTTGCAACTATATATTTAGAAAAAGAAGAGTATATCCGCGCAAACGAATATGTTTCGAAAGCAATATCTATGTTAGATTCTGTAGAAGTAAATAAAACTTATCATTTAAAAGCACAAATTATGTTCGGCTTGAATCAATTAGATTCTGCCCGCTACTATTTTCAAAAGGGAAAAGAAGACGACGATATATACGAAAAAGCAGTTCGTTATGATGGACTTTATCAAGTCGAAAAGAAAATAGAAAACTGGAAAGCTGCCGTAGAGAATGTAGATGCTTATTTGATTCTTTATGATTCTATCCAAGGGCTATCGGATAGCCAAAAACTCGCTCGTCTTATGGATAATTATCAATTTATTATTGCGAACAAAAATAATTATAGGAAGCGTGATTATAATATTCTTTTTCCTAGTAATTATAGGCGCATTTATTTTTCTATGGAATGATAGAAAGAGAAAAAAACGTTATATTAATATACAAGATGAACTGGGACAAAAACGACTGGATGTTATGTTGTTAAAAGACAAAACACTTGAATCTGAAGAAATAGAGCTAAATACTCAATGGATAGATTTGATAAAAGAACAACTACAGTTATGTATAGCTATGTTTGAAGAGACAGAATCTTATAAAAAATGGCAAGTATTAGAAAAGGCAACTCCCAAACAATTACTAACATTACATAATTTAAGAATAGAAATTAATCCTGTTATTCGCAATACGTTTATTGATGTGATGACCAGCCTAAAAGGATATGGTCTGTCTCTGACTAATGATGATGTGTTTTATTGTATTCTTTCATTGCTTAACTGTTCTCAAAAAGTTATGATAGAATTAATGAATAGTACCCCCGATGCTCTTAAAATGCGTAAAGCCCGCATAAAGAAGAAAATACACCTAGAATTATTCAAATACATATTTACTCCTGATAATCAATAAAATATCTCTTTTTTGTTACCCTTTGTTACCTTTGAGATATGCCACTGTTACCATTGTTACTTAATAAATCCGAGTATTCTCTCAATATATGCCTATGTTTGCTCCCAAAACTAACATAGAATTATTATGAAAACAAAACTTTTATTCTTTCTATTAGCGATGCTATTTTCAACAAGTATGTGTCTTTCTGCTAAAGAAATGGTTACAAGACGCCAGATATTTTTAAAACATGTGCATCATTCAAGCTCTCACCGCTCAATATCTATTCCACCAAATATTTTTATTGAAGGGACTACATTAAGCATAAGCCTTCTATCTTCGGAAGAATCCATTGCTGTCACTATTACTAATGTAGAAACTGGAGAAAAAGTTTATTCCAACACTTACATAGGAGAGGATGAAATCATTTTAGATTTAAACAGTGAATCAGCAGGTGAATATCAACTGGAATTAACTGAAGGGACTACTACTTGGCAGGGAAATTTCGAATTAGGGACCTCTTTATAATAAAAACTTGCGGTGGTGGTAAACCGTTTATATAATGAATAAAAATATTCTTATTGCATTAGCTGCCTTAGTTATAGGAAGCTCGTGCAGCGACAACAATTACTTATCAGGAATAGAGGATGAGCTTGCCAACTTAGATAATGAATATGCAATTTCCAGCTTAGCAGAAGAAGATGATGATTCTGAGAAGATAGAAACACTAGCAGATGAAGCTAGTATTCAGCAGGCTATGGATGAATACGTTCAAACACTTATGAACAATTCGGCAACTGCCAAGCAGAGAGTTATGAGAACAGCTTACAGGGCTGTAGGAACTATCGTAGGAGTATTTAAAGTTGGCTCATGCGGTTCTTTTAAAGAGCTATCACTTCTTATAGATGCAGAAGATAGGCGCGACGCATCACGTATAGAAGGAGAAGTAGGAGATTCTTATATTGGCAGTTCCGGTAACGTTCATCTTAAATTTTGCTTAGTAAGCGCTAACCGTTACTATCCGGGAGGAGTATTCCTTATAGACCATATCAACTACACGCTAGTTTTACCAGAGCTTGAAGGCTCTATCAATCCAACTTACCGTTATATGGATGTCATTGTACGCTATCATGATACAGAGGATAAAAATCCTAGCAATGCTATTAAATGTGATTATCCTGAATATCCCACGCTAGAATCTATTTCACATGGATATACTCAAATAGGTAACAATGCAGCGCTAGCTTGGGGATTTCCCGTCCTAGATGAAAGGGCTCCTATTATAAAATATACTTCCGCACCAGGATATATTGGCCCTGGAGGTAATATTAAATATGGAGTACTGACTAGCACAGTAGCAGCATCTGGATACATTCACATTGACGATGAAGATAAGAATAATAAAAATTGGATTAAATGTTATAGATTGGGCGCTACTCTTGATAATAGTTTCAATGCCAAGGAAGCAAGGGATGTATACGGTATTCTTCCTAACGGGAATACGGATTATAGCATTGTGATCAGTACTGCTGCGACTTTCCGCAAAAGTAACCGTTTTTATCCAATAACAGATCCTTTTACTCCCATACATTAATAATAAATGGTACACTTAAGAAACATAAGTATCTTATTTTTCCTGCTACTACTCTTTTCTTGTACTAACACTCACAAAGAAATAGTGGCAGAATTTGATGGCAATCCTATAACATTAAATGAATTGTCCCAACTTACTAAGCAGGAAATATTCGATTTATTAAACATGGCTTATGACATAAAAATAAAAGCACTAGACGACTTAATAAAGCATAGATTACTGGAAAGAGAGGCTCAGAAAAAGAGCCTCTCTCTCACTAAATATCTAGATTGGTATGTGGATACACAAATAACCAACCATAAAGATAGTCTGGTGCAACTTTATGGTATAACAGGCACTCAAACCACTTTCGCAAAAGATACCTTGTATACCTCTTCTACAGAAGAAATAGAAGGAAAGCTGTCATTAAATACTAAACTACGTTCTATGCTTATTCAGAATCTAGCAGATTCTTTATACAGTAAAACAGAAATTAAAAGATATATCTATCCTCCCAAACAACCTGAATGTGTCATTACAGATATGGACATTCATTACCGGGGAAACTTAGCGTCACAGGTAAGTTTCATAGTGGCATCCGATTTCAACTGTGAACGGTGTATAAGATTTGAAGAAACCTTGAATAAAATATATACCAAATATAAAAAGCGGGTAAAGTTTGGTTTCATCAACTTTGCAGATTCCCCCACTTTAGCAGCGTTAGCCTGCGAAGCAGCCGCTAAACAAAATAAGTTTTGGGAATTTCATGATAGTATTTTTATGCATAAAGGTTTGGCTGACTCAACTTTTATCTTTAATATTGCCAAAAATGAAGAACTCGACATAAAGCAATTTAAGCAAGACTTGACTTCTTCTGAAAATTATGCAAATATAGAGCGCACTATCGATACATTAATAAAGAGAGGTATTTTTGCCACTCCTACTATTATTATTAATAATCGGCTGGTCTATATCACCAATTCATATGAAGAACTTTCTAAATTACTAGATAATGAATTAAATTGACCTATGACAAAACCTTTTGTTTCTTTCTTTTTCCTTTTGCTCAGCCTTTCTCACACTGCGGCACAAAACGTGGTGTTGAGAGGAAGGGTGACAGATGCTGAAACCGGAGAAATTTTATCCGATGCTCACATCTTCGAGCTTCATTCGCAAAGCGGAGTTTCTACCAACGGATACGGATTGTATTCTTTGTCACTCAAGAAAGGAAAATGTATTATCCGATGTTCTATTCTTGGTTATGAGTCGCAGACAGACACCTTAAACCTTACAGCAAACAGAGTGCTGGACTTTGCACTTCGCCCGGGACAATATCAACTGCAATCGGTGGAAGTGGTGGGCAGCATCAAACACAGCGGGCAGCATAGCTTAGACCAAAAAGATATTCAAGCTCTTCCCAGCATAGGAGGAGAACCGGACTTGATAAAATCCCTGCAATACCTTCCCGGAGTGGTGAGCGGAAATGAAGGGACTAACAATATCTCCGTGCGCGGTAGCGACCAATGGGGAAACCTTGTGTTGCTGGACGAAGCTGTCGTGTATAATCCCAATCATGCCCTTTCTTTCTTTTCTGTGTTCAACACCGACGCAGTGCAAAAAGTCAATCTCTATAAGTCTTACTTTCCGTTAAAATATGGTGGAAGAGCCTCGTCCGTCATCGACATCCGTATGAAAGAAGGTAATAACAAGGAGCGCAACAGAACTGCCAGCATCGGAGTGGCAGCTTCGAAGATACTCCTGGAAGGTCCGTTGGATAAAGGAAAAAGCTCTTATTTGGTATCGGGAAGAGTGGCTTATCCCAGTTTACCTGTCAGCTTGGTTGCCAATTTGCCTTCCCAACCTAAAATGTATTTCTATGATGTCAATGCTAAAGTAAACAAAGCAATCGACGACCGCAACCGTATCTACTTCTCACTGTATAACGGTGGAGACCATACTGCTTTTCATAAGCTGGTCAAAGGGTATGGCATGGATTGGGGTAATGCTACCGCCACCTTCCGCTGGAATCATATCCTGAACGAGAAGACTTATACCAACATGAGTGCTATCTTTAGCAACTATTATTATAAGTATAAATCTCTGTCGGACGGGTTACATTATATATGGCGGTCAAACATGCAATCGTATCAACTAAAATATGATCTGGAACATTGGGTGACAAACCGCCTGAAAGTAAAAAGCGGCATAGCCCTGCATTATTTTACCACAATGCCCGGTGCCGTGAAGAAAAACGGAGAACCTTCTAACATCGTACCTTACCGGATGGAACGACGGGGACTATTTGAATCTGCCGTATACGGGGAAGTGGAATACCGATTCCATCCCCACTTTCAGCTCAATGGAGGGATTCGGCTGGCAACCCTGCAAAGCATGAAGACAAAGACAATGGGAGGAAAAACTTATTTCCTGCCTGAGCCGAGGGCAGAACTCTCTTACCTGCCCGGAACACAGCACCGCTTCACCGTTTCCTATAACCAAACTTCTCAGACGCTGCACATGCTTTCCAATTCATCCGTGGGACTCCCTTCGGACATCTGGGTCCCGGTGAATAAGCGCCTCAAACCCGCCAAAATGTGGCAAGTAGCAGCCGGCTATGAATGGAACTCGAAGAACAGGAATTATACTTTCTCCGTAGAAGGATATTATCGGCATACAAATGACATTATCGACTATAAAGACGATGCCAATATCTTCTTGAACAATCAAATAGAGAACGAAATAGAAACTGGCTACAGCAAAGGCTACGGGGTGGAGTTTTATCTATCCAGAAATGAAGGGAAATTGACGGGATGGCTCAGCTATACTTTTTCTCATGCACGCAATTACCTGTCGAACATTCAGGATACGAAATACCGGCCTGTCTATGACCGCCCTCATAATCTAAAATTATTCCTCAACTATGACATAAGCCCGCGATTCTCCCTGTCTTCTACTTTTTCTTATTGCTCAGGGATGAATATCACACTGCCGGTGGCACAATATTATTATCAAGGCACAGCCCTTTTCATTTATACCCAACGCAATGGTTATCGTGCCCCTGCTTTCCATCAACTGGACCTTGCCGCAACTTATCGGTTCAACCGGAAAAGAAGCCTTACTCTCTCGGTTATCAACGCTTACAACCGGAAGAATGTATTCTCGATCTATGCTGGCAGAGAAAAGTATGTTACTGTAGCTGAAGCAGTTGTATACAAGATGTATCTCTACGGCATTGTTCCGTCTCTAACATATAGTTTTAAATTCTAAAGTATTCCTCAAAATGAAAAGGATATTCAAACATGCACTCCATCTGTCTTTCTGTATACTGGCTGCATCCGGCAGCTTGTTAACAGCTTGCGAAGAACGTTTTGAAGTAAACGTGCCTAACGAAGTAGCGGAAGGAATAGTTTTTCTCGGAGCCATCAGCAACGAAGCCCCTCCCTATTTCGTCCGGCTCACAAAGCCAGCTTCGCTATCAGCGCCCAGACTCGAATATGAAGGTATAGATGACGCATTAGTAGTTATAACCGACGTGACCGAAGGGATAAAAGATACACTTCAATGCATAAAACCCTCTGAAGAGGAAAGAAGTCTCACCTTTCTCTACTACAATTATCACTTGAAAAAAGAAGAAGAAAATTGGATACATAAACCCAGCAAAGTGGTTCCCCAAGGCGTGTACGTAACAACCAAACTATATGGAAAAGAAGGACACACCTACCGACTGGATATTACCTACAAGGGGATTCAACATACAGCAGAAGAGACGATGCGCCCTCAAGTGCCCATCACCGATTTAAAAGTAATTAAGGTCGACTTGGGGGAGAAAGGTTATTCCCACGCTCCCTGTATCAGCTTCAGAAATCCTCCTGAAGAAGAAAATTACTATATGTTTGAAGTATACCGACATGGTCTGAATACCCATTCACTAACCAATCTTCTAAGTCTTTATCACTACCCTGAGAATTGGGCATTTTCTATTTTAAGTGATGAACATCTCGAAGAAAATGTAGTGGACTATATTGTAAGTGACGGGGAAAACTCTAACGGACGTCCTCCCGGAAGTTTTTATCCTACAGGTGATTACTTATACGTATTCATACAGGCCATCTCTAAGGAATACTATGATTTCTCCGACAAGATAATCAAACAATTCAGGAACGACGGCGGCGCATTCTCTCCCCGTCCTACGGACATCAAAGGAAATATTAGCGGAAATGTATGGGGATATTTCCGGGTAGTTTCACAGACGGTAAAAGGAACCAAGTTAGAGAACCTCCGTTAAATATTAATTTTCTGAAAGAAAGCAGGTCTCAGCGTTTTTTTGTAATTTTGCGGCTCATACTAACGATATGCCCATAAAAAGACAATGAACCAAATACACTCTGTATGCGTATACAGCGCTTCGAGCACTAAAATAGATCCCGAATATTTTGAAGCAGCGGCACAATTGGGACGCTTGCTTGCCCAACAGAATATTCGCCTTATCAACGGAGCCGGAAGCATCGGCCTTATGCGGTGTACCGCTGACGCTGCCCTCGAAAATGGAGGAGAGGTGACGGGCGTTATCCCTCGTTTCATGATAGAGCAAGGATGGCATCACAAGGGACTGACAGAATTGATAGAAGTAGGCTCCATGCACGAACGCAAGCAAAAGATGGCAGACCTGAGCGACGCTATCATCGCCCTCCCGGGAGGTTGCGGGACACTGGAAGAATTACTGGAAGCTATCACTTGGAAACAATTAGGACTCTACCTCAACCCTATCGTTATCCTGAATGTCAATCACTTCTTCGATCCGCTACTCGATATGCTTGAACGGGCTATTGAAGAAAACTTTATGCGCCCGCAACACGGAGAAATCTGGCATGTGGCATACACGCCGGAAGAAGCTGTGAGGCTAATCCATAGTATTCCCGTCTGGGATGTCTCCATCCGTAAATTCGCAGCAATATGATAGCTTTGTTTCAAGCCGGTTTCGATGGTCTCCCCCTGCCCTACTCGCCCCGGACGGATGACGTGGTATCGCTGACCCTGCTGGCATGTTTCTTTCTCACTGCCATTGCCCTGTCCCGAGGAAAGAAATTTCTCTCCCGCCAGATAAAAGATTTCATCCTGCACCGTGAACGTACCAATCTTTTCGACACTTCCACAGGTGCGGATATGCGGTCTATGGTTGTATTACTCATACAAACCTGCGTTTTATCGGGCATCACCCTTTTCAACTATTTTCATGATACAGACTCCCTGCTGATGCAACGCATTCCCCCTTCTCTACTACTGGGTGTATATGTGGGCGTTTGCCTGCTCTATCTCTTGGCAAAGTGGTTGATTTATTCCTTTCTGGGATGGATATTCTTTGACAAAAATAAAACAACTATCTGGCTGGAATCTTATTTTACGCTCATTTATTACCTGGGATTTCTACTTTTTCCTTATGTCCTGCTTATCGTATATTTCGATTTAAGCCTCCATCTCTTGAGCACAATCGGTTTGTTTCTCCTAATTTTCACTAAATTATTGATGTTTTATAAGTGGATAAAGCTTTTTTATGCCCGTTTTAATGGTCTTTTCCTTTTAATTTTCTACTTTTGTGCCCTTGAAATCGTGCCCTGTCTGCTACTGTTCCAGGGACTGATACAGTTTAACAATATATTGCTAATAAAATTTTAGGACGTTGAAAATAAAGAAAGTACTTGTGTCGCAGCCGAAGCCTGCTTCAGAGAAATCCCCCTATTACGACATAGCTGAGAAGTATGGCGTAAAAATAGATTTCCGCCCCTTTATAAAGGTAGAGAGTCTCTCTGCGAAAGAATTCCGGCAGCAGAAGATTTCTATTTTAGATTATACTGCTATTGTATTTACTTCGCGTCATGCAATTGACCACTTCTTCCATCTTTGCTCTGAACTTCGTGTGACGATTCCGGAGACAATGAAATACTTCTGTGTGACGGAAGCAGTGGCACTTTACATCCAAAAGTACGTGCAATATCGCAAACGTAAGATATTCTTCGGCTCTACCGGAAAGATTGAAGACTTATTGCCTGCTATCACCAAGCATAAGACGGAGAAATACCTGGTACCGATGTCGGATGTGCACAATGATGATATTAAGAATCTGCTCGATAAAGGCAAGGTTCAGCACACAGAAGTTGTGATGTACCGTACTGTCAGCAATGATTTCGCCGAAGAAGAAGAATTCGATTATGACATGCTGGTATTCTTTAGCCCGGCGGGAGTTACTTCGTTGAAAAAGAATTTCCCCGACTTTGACCAGAAGGACATTAAAATCGGCACTTTCGGATCCACCACTGCACAAGCAGTACGCGATGCCGGACTCCGACTGGACCTTGAAGCTCCCACCGTTGAGGCTCCCTCTATGACAGCCGCACTGGATATGTTTATCAAGGAACACAATAAATAAATTAAAGATATAAGTGAATTCAAACACTTTGTCTAAAGCCGAAAGGCTATGCAGCAAAATAAGTATCGGAAAGATGTTTGAAGGCGGTTCTTCCAGGTCGTTTTCCATCTTTCCGTTACGTGTTGTATATATGCCTCTTTCCGAAGGCGCAACTCCTGCCTCCATCTTGGTGAGCGTCTCTAAAAAACGATTCAAACGCGCCGTAAAACGCAACCGCATCAAACGGCAAATACGTGAAGCATACCGGAAGAATAAACATGAACTTTATTCGTCGCTTACAGAACGCGAAGCACATCTTGCCATAGCTTTTATTTACCTGTCGGAAGAAATCATCCCTACGGAAGAAATGGAAAAGAAAGTCAAAACAGCACTGGCACTTATCAAGGAGAAATTGTCATGACGCCCCGTTGCCTTTCCTTCGTTCTGCGCTGGCTTCGCACTGGAATCTCTTTTTTATTGCTGCTTCCCATATATTTTTACCGATACTGTATCTCTCCCTTTACTCCTCCTTCGTGTCGGTTCACGCCTACGTGCTCCGCTTATGCCGTGGAAGCCATCAAGAAACACGGACCGATAAAAGGATTGTACCTGACTATCCGCCGTATCCTCCGTTGCCACCCGTGGGGAGGTTCCGGATATGACCCCGTACCTTAAAAAGAATCTACGATGAAAGAGTGCCTCCTAGACATACATTCGCATACAGAGCCACAGGAAGATACTTGCCAAGCCATCTTCAACATACCCCTACGGCAACTCTGTCTCTCCGCCGCCTCCTCTGACACCACCTATTCTTTTCCTTATCCGGAAGGTTATTATTCAGCCGGAATCCATCCCTGGGAAGTAGCGGAAGGAGACATTGAGCCTCAGTTTCTTCTATTGCATGACCTAGCCTCCAAAAACAGGATAATAGCCATAGGAGAAGCCGGACTGGATAAATTGACAAAGGCAACTATAGAAGAGCAACTTCCCATTTTTAAAAGACATATCGAACTGGCAGAACAAAAACAATTGCCTCTTATTATCCATTGTGTACGTGCCATGGACGAACTGATTCGGCTCCATAAATATTATCGCCCGCAGGTTCCCTGGATATGGCATGGCTTCCGCGGGAAAAAGCAGCAGGCACTTCAATTACTAGCCCACGGTATCTACCTCTCGTTTGGAGAGCATTACAATGCCGAAACCCTAGCGGCAATCCCCTCCAACAGCTTGTTTTTAGAGACCGACACTAGCACGCTAGACATCGAAACTCTGCTGCAACGTGCAGCAGCTATACGAGGCGCTTCTCCAGAAGAACTCCGTACAATCCTCCGGGAAAACATCCAGCGGGTATTCGCCACGCCTCTCTCCTAGCATGCGTTTCCTCCCTTTGCACCATTTTTTACCTCCCAATTGTTGTATCTTCGGATAAAGAGTCGTATTTTTGCCCAAGCATGGAACTATTTATGTTCTAAGCCTGATAATGAGTATTTTCACAATAAAAACTTAATAGAATCATACGATGAATTTTGTAGAAGAATTGAGATGGCGCGGCATGCTGTACGACATGATGCCTGGTACGGAAGAGTTATTAAGCAAAGAACAAGTTACTGCTTACTTGGGCATCGACCCTACGGCAGACTCTTTGCACATCGGACACCTCTGCGGCGTGATGATGCTCCGTCATCTTCAACGCTGTGGACACAAACCATTGGCCCTGATAGGTGGTGCAACCGGTATGATAGGAGACCCCTCGGGCAAATCAGCCGAACGCAATTTGCTCGATGAAAAGACACTGCGCCACAATCAGGAATGCATCCGGAAGCAACTTGCCAAGTTCCTCGATTTTGAATCGGACGTGCCTAACCGTGCAGAACTGGTGAACAACTACGACTGGATGAAAGACTTTACCTTCCTCGACTTTGCCCGCGAAGTAGGCAAACACATTACCGTAAACTACATGATGGCAAAAGACTCCGTAAAGAAGCGCCTCAACGGCGAAGCACGCGATGGCTTGTCATTCACGGAATTCACTTATCAGTTGCTTCAAGGCTACGACTACCTCCACCTCTACCAAACCAAAGGATGCAAACTTCAAATGGGTGGTTCAGACCAGTGGGGTAACATCACTACGGGTGCAGAATTAATCCGTCGCACTAACGGAGGAGATGTTTTTGCGCTTACTTGCCCGCTTATCACTAAAGCAGACGGTGGCAAGTTCGGCAAAACAGAGTCGGGCAACGTATGGTTGGATGCCCGTTACACCTCTCCCTACAAGTTCTATCAATTCTGGCTTAACGTAAGTGATGCGGACGCAGAACGCTACATCAAGATATTCACCTCTCTGGGAAAAGAAGAGATAGACGCCTTGATAGCTGAGCATGCCGAAGCTCCCCACTTGCGCGTGCTTCAAAAACGCCTGGCGAAGGAAGTAACCATCATGGTACACTCCGAAGAAGATTATAATGCAGCTGTAGACGCTTCCAATATCTTATTCGGCAACTCTACTTCCGAAGCTTTGCATAAGCTGGACGAAGATACACTATTGGCTGTGTTCGAAGGCGTTCCACAATTTGAAATCTCCCATGACGCATTAGCAGCCGGCGTGAAAGCCGTAGATTTGTTTGTAGAGAATGCTGCTGTATTTGCTTCTAAAGGCGAAATGCGGAAGCTGGTACAAGGCGGCGGTGTCTCTCTCAATAAAGAAAAGCTGTCAGTTTATGACCAAGTTATTACTACTGCCGACTTATTGAACGACAAATATCTGCTTGTACAACGTGGTAAGAAGAATTATTTCTTGCTAATAGCAAAATAAATAGCTTACAATAGCAAAAAAGTACTGGAATATTTGGAGGTTTAGTTGGATTACCTTATCTTTGCACCGCTTTTTAACAGAAAGCACTAAAGTTTGGACTATGGTGTAATGGTAGCACAACAGGTTTTGGTTCTGTTTGTCCAAGTTCGAATCTTGGTAGTCCAACTAATCAAACAACAAAAAGCCCGCAGAACTATATGTTTTGCGGGCTTTTTTCATGTCTTCTATCTTCGCCGGCTTACATCACCCAACTATCTTCAATTCCTCTATCAGATTAGCCGCCTTGCCATACTTCTCAATGATAAACAAGATATACCGAATATCCACGCCGATACACCGCTGCAAATCCGGTTCAAAAACAATATCGCTACTCATTGCTTCCCAGTTGCCATCGAAAGCAAGTCCCAGCAGCTCGCCCTTCCCGTTGAACATAGCACTACCGGAGTTTCCTCCCGTGATGTCATTGTTGGAGATGAAGCAAACCCGCATATCCCCCTTTTCATCGGCATAGCGACCGAAGTTGCCGGAAGAGAGAAGAGACAGGAGCTCGGGCTGGACAGCAAAGTCTATGTCTCCGGCATGCTCCCTCACCTTCTCGAGAACACCTTTGGCGGTGGTATAATAATCATAGAAAGCGCCATCGAAAGGAGAATAGCCACGGATAGTTCCGAAGCTGAGGCGCATCGTAGAGTTAGCGTCGGGATAGAAATTGCGGTCGGCATACATACGGCGCATCACGGCATTGAACATACGCTCATCACGCTCGATAGCTTCGGAGATAGCAGAGATACTTTGGTTCATTTCATAGAACTTCACGATGAGGTCGATACTCAGGGCAATGGCGGGGTCCTGCATCAGGTTATAAGTAGAGTCGCGGTCCAGGAAGCGAGTCAAGCCCTTGGGAGAGGTTATTTGAGAATGAGCATACAGAGAATCCACGTATGTGCGGATGTTGCCTCCGTAGAGAGTATCTATCGTTTCATACATGGCAGGAAGATACTGTGGAGCTACCTTTTGCCGATACTCGTCGAGAAGGACGGCAAAGACCTCTTTGTCGATGGAAAGGTCCATATCCTCATATTTCTCCAGCAGCTTTTTCAGACGGGCCACCACTCTCTTGGGAGCATCCTCAAAGTCGAAATTGAGAATCTCCAACCCCAGTTGCACCAGCTCGGGACCATTGAGGAACGACTCACCGAAATAGGACAGGGCGCGGTCCGTTTCGCGACGGTTACCATAGTTCAGCTCCAGAGAAGAGAAAAGATGCAGGTTGTCTTCGAGCTCATCGGGATGTTCCACCAGCCATTGCCGAAGGGCATTCTCGGCTTCACGCTTCTTCTCAAGCACCTTTAGCTTGCGGATAGCGCGGTTAGTCCCGATGCTGTTCTTCCAATAGTTGGAGCTTTCGTCATATTTAGAGGCATATTTGATGCGAATATCCGGGCGACGGTCCATCTCCCTCTTCCAGACGGCTTGCTTGGCGCCCCGCACGTCAATCATCGCCTGGTTTCTGCCGTTCATCATTTCTTCGATGCCGAAGGATGAGAGGAAACGCTCCGTGCTGCCGGGATAGCCGAGCGTCATGCAGAAAGAACCTTCCCTGTATCCTTCGAGGGATATGGGAGCCACGTATTTAGGGCGATAAGGCACGTTGTCGGGAGAATAGTCCGCCGGACGGTTCTTCTTATCGGCATAGATACGGAAGACGCTGAAATCGCCTGTATGACGAGGCCACATCCAGTTGTCCGTGTCCCAGCCGAACTTTCCCACGGAAGAAGGCGGGGCAAACACGAGGCGCACGTCGGTATAATCGCGATAAACAGACAGCCAAAACTCATTTCCACCGTAATAGGCATCTACTACGCCTACCAGCGTGGTATCTTTCGCAGATACTTCCTCACCGATAACACTCATGATGGAATCCACCGCCTGGCGGCGTTCTCCTTCGGTCATGGAAGGCTCCACCACCTTCAACACTCGCTTCGTCACATCTTCCGTACGCAAAAGGAAACGGACATACAGTTCCGGATTAGGAAGTTCTTCGGCAAGGCTGCGTGCCACAAAGCCGTCTTTCAGATAATCGTGCTCCAAGGAGGAATGCTGCTGGATGCTACTGAAACCGCAGTGATGATTGGTGAACACCAGCCCGTCTTCGGACACCACCACCCCTGAACAGAATCCTCCGAAGCTGACCACCGCATCTTTCAACGAAGGTCTCTTGGGGTCGTACAACTTGCGGGCAGGCATCTTTAAGCCCAGTTCTTTCATGGCTTCGCGGGTCGGCTTGTTCAAGTTCCCAAGCAACCACATTCCCTCGTCGGCATGCAAAGACGTGCTACAGAAGAGGGCAATCAATACAATCAGTTTCAGTCTCATTTCATCAGGTTGTTAAGCGTGCATGTGTATGTGTAACAAAATTCTTAATGTCATTGTTTCACCTGTTCGGTTATCAGTTTCAGCTTGCGTGCTCCGATGCGTGCCTTGAGCCATTCGCTGATTTTTTCTTTCTGTGCCTTGTCGGGGAGTTTGGCAAATTTCAGTACTGCAAGTGCCAAAGTATCCGTTTTCATCGAGTCTATCTGCGTTTCAAACGTATGTGAGATAGAAAGTGATTTCACCGAAGGATAGAGTACTTTCAGCTCAGGGATAATCGTATGGCTAATGGCATCGTAGGATTTGTATTTCTCCAGGCTTTGCTGTAACGACGCAATCTTTTGTTGCTGTTCCTGCAAGCGCTCTTCGCTATTCTTATAAAAATCTTCCATCACCATGGCACGGATAGAGGAAATGTCCATCGAATCTTTGTTCATCCCTTGCATTACCACCAGCTTGGTCTTATCAAGCTTATAGTCTTTGAGTTTACTTCGGGCGATGTTGATGGAAGCTTCGGGAACCTCCTCCCCGATGAGCACTACACGAATCTCTTTGGGATTGGATTCATAATGAATCTTCTTGTCGAGCACCTGTGTATTCTCAAAGCCGAGCTGCTCGCTGATAAAACGGTTGGCAGCCGCCTCGTAGAAGGTGCTCTTGATAATCCCTACCGTCAGGTATACCGCCGGGCACATGGTAAGAATGACTATCAGCACAATGTATTGCCTCACTTTCTTCTCCCGCGTCTTGTCTACAAACTCCTTTCGCTGGAAGTGCATCACCCGTACTCCCAAGAAGGTGGCAAGGCTGATAAACACCGAATTGATGAAGTAGAGATAGAAAGCACCCAGAAAATAAATGAGGTTGCCCGACGCCAAGCCGTAGCCTGCCGTACAAAGCGGAGGCATCAGGGCAGTAGCAATAGCCACACCGGGAATCACGTTTCCCTTCTCCTTCGTAGAGAGCGCCACCACGCCTGCCAGTCCACCGAAAAGTGCGATGAAAACATCATAAATGGTAGGCGACGTGCGCGCCAGCAACTCCGATTGCGCCTCGGCAAGCGGAGTGACCAGGAAGAAGATGGTAGCCGTAGCCACGCTGAAAGCAGTAGTGATGAGAAAGCTTTTAAGCGAACGCTTCATCAGCTCGAAGTCGTTCAGCCCCACCGACAAGCCCACTCCCATGATAGGCCCCATCAGGGGAGAAATCAACATGGCGCCGATAATGACTGCCGTAGAGTTGACATTCAGCCCGAGGGAAGCCATAAAGATAGCAAAAATCAGAATCCAAAGGTTGGCTCCTTTAAACTCCACTCCTTTGCGGATAGAATCGACTGTAGCCAACTCATTGTCCTTGTCTTTCTTTAAGTCAAGATACTCTTTGACGAAATTCTTGATAGCAAAAATGTTACGATTATCTGCTTCCATAGCTATTTATTCTTTATAAAGCGGTTTAAGAGAGGTATTTGATTCAAAGGCAAGTCGCGTTTCACGATGTAGGCGATAAAGAGCAGCAACAGCACCGTGCGGAACGCCAGCCTGAGCACTATGTTTGGAATAGGAACCTGCTCTCCTATCACATAGAGCACTACAGCAAGCAGCATGTACATGCCGATGCTTTTCATATCATAGTGGATAGGATACTTCTTCTGTCCCATCCAGTAAGAAAGCAGGGTGATAACGACATATCCTGCAACGGAAGCCCAGGCAGACGCCACATAGCCGTAGCGCGGCACGAGCCACACATTCATTGTAACGATGATAGTACATCCCACCAACGAAAAATAAGCTCCCCAGCGGGTCTCGTCAATCAGCTTATACCAGAAGGAGAGATTGAAATAGATTCCCTTGAATATCTCCGCTCCCATCACGATAGCCACCACGCTGAGACCTTCCCAATATTGGCGGTTGACGAGATAACGCAGTATATCCAGGTAGAACATCACCGCCAGGAAACCCAGCAGCGAAAAGATAAGGAAATATTTCATAGCGGCGGCATACATCGCCCGGTTGTCCCCTTCGCGGTTCTTTCCGAAAACAAAAGGCTCGTAGGCATAGCGGAAAGCTTGCGTAAACATTGCCATCACCATCGCTATCTTGCTCGTGGCACTGTAAATACCCAGTTGCACCAATCCCTCCTGCCGGTCGCTGAAAAGAAAAGGATAGATTATCTTATCTACCGATTGATTGAGCACACCCACCAGTCCCAGAATCAATATCGGGAAAGAATAGACCACCATCTCCTTCATCAACCCCTTGTCTATCCGGTAAGAGAAGCCGCGCAGCTCGGGGATAAAGAAAAAGAGTTGCGCCACAGACGTTATCACATTCACCAGGAAGATATATCCTACCAGGTAATCAGGGTTATAGAACCACGCCACTGTTGCCGGAAAATGCCGGTAAAGCCACGGACAAAGCAGAAGGAAGAATAAATTGAGCAGGATGTTGAGCAAGATAGAGAAGAGCTTGATTCCGGCAAACTTAATGGGACGTTTCTTATAGCGCAAGAAGGCGTAGGGAATGCACAGGAAGGAATCGAGTGCAATGACTATCACAATCATTCCCACAAAGTCCTGATGATTGTTGTATTCCAGGAAGCCGGAAAGCGGGTGGAGGAAAGCCAAGCAGAGAACAACAAAGGTTAGTGCCAACCCTCCCACAAAGATAAGGGCATTGGCATATACCTTCATCGGGTCCTTCTCCGAGCGGTTAGCAAAGCGAAAGAATCCCGTCTCCATGCCAAAGGTGAGCAACACCAGCATAAAAGCGGTGAAACCATACATATTCGACATCACCCCATATTCGCCCGACGCCACCGGCAGAACCGCCGTATGCAAAGGAACTAACAGATAATTAAGGAATCTTCCCACAATGCTGCTCAACCCGTAAACAGCCGTATCTTTTGCTAATGATTTAAGTCCTGCCATGTTAGTGCTCTCAGTAATATAATTGCTAATCGTCAAATAAGGTCTGCTGGCTGTTGTAGATGCTCCGCCCCAGGTGTTTGTAAGCGAGCTCCGTCACCTCCCTTCCGCGGGGGGTCCGCTTGAGGAAACCTTCTTTAATGAGGAAAGGCTCATACACCTCTTCGATAGTCCCCGGGTCTTCGCCCAGGGCCGTAGCAATGGTAGTCAGCCCCACCGGTCCTCCTTTGAATTTATCTATAATGGTACATAATATCTTGTTGTCTATCTCGTCCAGTCCATACTTGTCGATGTTGAGCGCCTCCAACGCGAAATTGGCAATATCCGTGTCGATGGAGCCTGTGCCTTTCACCTGTGCAAAGTCTCTCACACGACGCAGCAAAGCATTGGCAATACGGGGAGTTCCCCGGCTGCGCGAAGCAATCTCTCCGGCGGCAGGTATCGAACAGGGAATATTCAGTATGGAAGCCGAACGGCGTATGATGCCGCTCAACACGTCGTCGTCGTAATATTCCAAATGGAGATTGATTCCAAAGCGTGCACGGAGCGGTGCGGTCAGCAACCCGCTACGGGTGGTGGCTCCCACCAGCGTGAAGGGGCTCAGGTCTATCTGTATGCTACGTGCCGAAGGTCCTTTATCAATCATAATATCGATGCGGTAGTCTTCCATTGCCGAGTACAGATACTCTTCCACTACGGGCGACAGGCGGTGAATCTCGTCGATAAACAATACATCGTTCGGCTCGAGGCTGGTCAGCACTCCCGCCAAATCGCCGGGCTTATCGAGCACAGGCCCTGAAGTTATCTTGAAGCCCACCCCCAGTTCGTTAGCAATAATATTCGATAGTGTAGTTTTTCCCAGTCCGGGAGGTCCATGCAGCAATACATGGTCGAGCGCTTCTCCCCGCAGCCTGGCTGCCTTGACAAAGATGCGCAGGTTATCCACCACTTTGTCCTGTCCGCTGAAGTCTTCAAAGCTCAACGGGCGGAGCGCATTTTCAAAGTCCCGTTCCTTCGGAGTTAGTTGGTGGTCTCTTATATTAAAATCCTCTTGTTCCATTTTCATCTCAAAGTATGTGACAAAGATAGAGATTTACGTTCACTTTCGGTATACGAAAAGCAAAGAAAAGCTAGGGGGTGAGGGAGAAAATGCGCAGAAAACAGGGGAAGAGCGGTAGATAACCCCTATGTCCGCAAGCTCCCTCTGTGCGACAGGCTGACCGTATCCGGCAAACTGGCTATAGTAATTTAACAGATGGAGTATAGCGTACCAATACTCAGAATATAGTGCACCGGGAAATAGATTATAAGAAACCATTTCAAAAACATCCGGATGTTTTGCAAAATAACATCCGTAAGCATTCGGTCTGGTGCGTGTTTCTCTCCCAGCTATAATAAAGTCAAAAGCC
>JAUUNK010000048.1 GCA_030844565.1 Bacteroides ovatus | reverse complement strand
AAACAGGAAGGAAAGAAGCTATATCATCACGAGAATAACCGAAGGTCATCTGCGTCAAGTCATTTGTACCGAATGAGAAGAACTCGGCAGAAGAAGCAATACGGTCGGCAGTCAAAGCAGCACGCGGGATCTCGATCATTGTACCTACTTTGAAGTCAATACTATCTCCTACTTCCTCAAACAATTTCTTAGCTTCCGAGCGAATCACATTTTCCTGCTCCTTGAATTCATACAAGATACCGGTTAACGGAACCATGATTTCCGGATGAGTTTCCACTCCTTCTTTCTTCAGTTCCAATGCAGCACCCAAAATTGCACGTGTCTGCATTTGAGTAATTTCAGGATAAGTATTTCCTAAACGGCAACCACGGTGACCCAACATCGGGTTGTGTTCACACAGAGATTCTACACGTTGCTGGATATACTGCAAGCTTACGCCCATAGCGTCCGCCATTTCTTGCTGTCCCTTCAAATCGTGGGGAACAAATTCGTGCAAAGGAGGATCGAGCAGACGGACTGTTACCGGACATCCCGCCATTGCCTTAAAGATACCCTTAAAGTCAGCTTGCTGATATGGCAGAATCTTAGCCAATGCCTTGCGGCGTCCTTCTGCATCTTCTGCCAGAATCATTTCGCGCATGGCTTTAATCTTTTCTCCTTCAAAGAACATGTGTTCCGTACGGCAAAGACCGATACCTACGGCACCAAAGTTGCGTGCAACCCCTGCATCGTGAGGAGTATCCGCATTGGTACGAACCTGCAAACGGGTATATTTATCAGCCAGTTTCATCAAGTCGGCAAAGTCACCCGACAGCTCGGCTGCCTTGGTTTCCACCTTACCCTGGTAAACTTCACCGGTACTACCATTCAATGAAATGTAATCTCCTTCTTTCAACACTACACCGTCGATTTCTACAGTACGTGCTTTATAGTCAATGTTCAAAGCGCCTGCACCGGAAACACAGCATTTACCCATACCACGGGCAACTACGGCCGCATGAGAAGTCATACCGCCACGGGCTGTCAAGATACCTTCGGCAACTGCCATACCTGCCAAGTCCTCCGGAGAAGTCTCGATACGTACCATCACCACCTGTTTCTTTGCCGCAGCCCATTCCGCCGCATCATCTGCAAAGAAAACAATCTGGCCTGTAGCAGCACCCGGAGAAGCTGGAAGTCCGCGGGTCAGCACTTTGGCTTTTTTCAACGCTTCTTTATCAAAGACGGGATGGAGCAGCTCGTCCAATTTATTCGGTTCAACACGCAGCAAAGCGGTCTTTTCGTCAATCATACCTTGACGCAAAAGATCCATAGCAATCTTCACCATAGCAGCTCCCGTACGTTTTCCGTTACGAGTCTGGAGGAACCAAAGTTTACCTTCCTGAACGGTGAACTCCATGTCCTGCATATCTTTATAATGATTTTCCAGTTTTGTCTGTAAAGCATCCAACTCTTTATAGATTTCCGGCATAGCTTCTTCCATAGAAGGATACTTGGAAGCACGCACTTCTTCGCTCACACCAGCAAGTTGTGCCCAGCGTTGAGAACCGATCTTAGTAATCTGTTGTGGAGTACGGATACCTGCTACCACATCTTCGCCTTGTGCATTAATCAAATATTCGCCGTTGAACAGGTCTTCACCGGTAGCTGCATCCCGAGAGAAGCAAACGCCTGTCGCAGAAGTCTCGCCCATATTACCAAATACCATCGCCTGTACGCTGACAGCCGTACCCCACTCGTCGGGAATACCTTCCATTTTACGATAAAGAATAGCACGCTCATTCATCCATGAATTAAACACGGCACAGATAGCTCCCCAAAGTTGTTCGTAAGCGCAAGTCGGGAAGTCTTGTCCAGTCTGCTCTTTCACGGCAGCCTTGAAACGTTTCACTAATTCTTTCAGGTCTTCCACTTCGAGTTCATTGTCCAGCTTCACGCCTTTCGCATGTTTCACATCTTCGATGATGGCTTCAAACGGGTCGACATCCTCTTTATTAACAGGCTTCATACCCAACACCACGTCGCCATACATCTGTACGAAACGACGATAAGAGTCCCATGCAAAACGTGCATTCCCTGTCTTCCGAGTCAGTCCTTCCACTACTTCGTCGTTCAATCCCAGATTAAGGATAGTATCCATCATACCGGGCATAGAAGCACGCGCACCGGAACGAACCGAAACCAGCAACGGATTTTCCACGTCGCCAAACTTGGATTTCATTAAAGTTTCTACGTTTGCTATCGCTTTTTCCACCTCGTCTTTCAGAAGAGCCACGACTTTCTCTTGTCCCAACTCGTAATATTCTGAACAAACTTCGGTTGTTATTGTGAATCCCGGAGGAACCGGAACACCGATAAGGTTCATCTCTGCAAGGTTAGCCCCCTTACCACCTAGAAGGTTTCTCATATCGGCCCGTCCTTCTGCCTGACCGTTACCAAAGGTATAAACTCTTTTTTTATCCATAATATTATGTTTAAAGTTACATTATGTTCTTTATCTGCTCGCAAATCTAAGTATATTTCGCAAATCAGAAAACTTTTTCAGAAAAAACTTTCAGTCAAAATGCAATTTCGAGATTGCAATCTGCATTATTTGCATGGATAACAAGAAATAAGAAAAAAAATACCTACTTTTGCAGCATAATTTATTAGACTGGTGTAAAAGTGGCAAGAAAGAAAAAAGAACTTCCCCTATTGGAGAAGGTAACAATTATGGATGTGGCAGCTGAAGGAAAAGCCATTGCAAAAGTAAACGATTTGGTAATCTTTGTCCCGTACGTGGTTCCCGGTGATATTGTAGACCTACAAATCAAAAGAAAAAAGAATAAATATGCTGAAGCGGAAGCCGTGAAATTTCACGAATTGTCTTCCATGCGTACCGTTCCTTTCTGTCAGCATTATGGTATATGCGGCGGTTGCAAATGGCAGGTTCTTCCTTATGAAGAACAAATAAAATACAAGCAAAAACAGGTGGAAGATAACCTGAAACGCATCGGCAAAATAGAACTTCCGGAAATTTCTCCTATCTTAGGTTCCGAAAAAACAAAATTCTACCGTAATAAATTGGAATATACTTTTTCCAATAAACGTTGGCTCACATCGGAAGAAGTGCAGAAGGATGTAACATATGATCAGATGAATGCCGTAGGGTTCCACATTCCCGGCGCATTCGATAAGGTACTTGCCATCGAAAAATGCTGGTTACAGGACGACATTTCAAACCACATTCGCAATGCAATACGCGACTATGCCAACGAGCACGATTACTCTTTTATCAATTTACGCACGCAAGAAGGAATGCTGCGCAATATGATAGTTCGCACCTCCTCCACAGGAGAGTTAATGGTTATTCTCATCTGCAAGATTACCGAAGAAAAGGAGATGCAACTGTTCCATCATTTGTTGGGTTTCGTAGCCGATGCTTTCCCCGAGATAACATCCCTTCTCTATATTGTTAATAATAAATGCAACGACACGATTAATGATTTGGATGTGCATGTATTCAAAGGAAAAGACCATATCTTTGAAGAAATGGAAGGATTACGTTTCAAAGTAGGACCAAAATCTTTTTACCAAACCAATTCCGAACAGGCTTATAATCTCTACAAGATAGCCCGACAATTTGCCGGACTTACAGGAAAAGAATTGGTATACGATTTATATACTGGCACAGGAACCATTGCTAATTTCGTGTCTCGCCAAGCTCGCCAGGTTATTGGCATCGAGTATGTGCCCGAAGCAATTGAGGATGCTAAAGTAAATGCCGAAATCAACGGTATCGCCAATACACTCTTTTATGCCGGAGATATGAAAGATATTCTCACTCAAGAGTTTATTAACCAGCATGGACGCCCCGACGTCATCATTACCGACCCTCCTCGGGCAGGTATGCACCAAGACGTTATCGATGTGATTTTATTCGCCGAACCGCAGCGAATCGTATACGTAAGTTGTAACCCAGCCACCCAGGCCAGAGACTTGCAACTACTAGATGCCAAATATAAGGTGAAGGCTGTACAGCCTGTAGATATGTTTCCCCACACCCATCATGTAGAAAATGTTGTTTTACTCGAAAAGAGATAAAGAAGAAAAGATGAAGAAAAGAATAAAAAAGACACCCGTCGAGAAAAGCCATGCCCAATATACCGACTATATAGTGAGAGAACCAATGGAACTGATGGAATTTCTTGCAGCTAAAATGCCAGACGCAAGCCGCACCAAATTAAAATCTTTACTTAGCAAACGGGTAGTATTGGTAGATAAGGTCATCACCACCCAATATAACTTCCCTTTGCAACCGGGAATGAAGGTACAAATAAGCAAGGATAAAGGGAAAAAAGAATTCCACAACAAGCTATTAAAGATTGTCTACGAAGACTCTTATATCATCGTGGTAGAAAAGATGCATGGTCTGCTATCTGTTAACACCGAACGGCAGAAAGAACGTACTGCATATACTATATTAAATGAATATGTACAACGCTCGGGAAGACAACATCGCGTATACATTGTTCACCGCTTGGATAGAGATACCTCGGGACTCATGATGTTTGCCAAAGACGAGAAGACTCAACATACACTACGCGATAACTGGCACGACATTGTTACCGATCGGCGCTATGTAGCTGTTGTTCAAGGAGAGATGGAAAAAGACCATGATACCATAGTTTCTTGGCTAACCGACCAAACTTTATATGTAAGTTCAAGCCGCTACGACGATGGCGGTTCAAAGTCTATCACTCACTATCGTACTATCAAACGCGCCAACGGATATTCTCTGGTAGAGCTTAATCTGGAAACAGGGCGTAAAAATCAGATACGTGTACACATGCAAGATTTGGGGCACCCCATCATCGGCGACGGAAGATATGGCAACGAGAACACTCCCAACCCACTGGGACGAATGGCTCTCCATGCCTTCAAGCTCTGTTTTTATCATCCGTTGACCGGAGAGTTAATGGAGTTTGAGACACCTTATCCGGCAGAATTCAAAAAGTTATTCCTCAAGAAATAAACTTTATAATCTTATCATCCGGGAATCCGTCTGTGTCACACCCGGGTGATAAGGCTTACTAAATACTAGAATCATTATTGCATATACAATTCCACCTCTCCATAAAAGTAGCCCCCTATATAAAGAATAGCAAATAAATATCCGTGGTATATCTCTTTACTATTTCCATATTCTTCTC
The DNA here is from genome assembly GCA_030844565.1 of Bacteroides ovatus. GTDB lineage: Bacteria > Bacteroidota > Bacteroidia > Bacteroidales > Bacteroidaceae > Bacteroides > Bacteroides ovatus_A. Next base: position 23,329 of record JAUUNK010000048.1, on the reverse strand, counting down.
ATTTTAAATTAAGTTTATATATGCAAAATTAGCGTTTTTAATTCACTATACATGCCAAGCCCATAAGTTTTTTGTATCTTTGTTCCCCTGTAATTATTAAATTTTCTACATGAAACTTCTTTGGCTCGATTTAAATAGCTCCTACGCTCATTCTTCCCTGGCTCTTCCCGCGTTACATGCCCAGATGACAGAGGAGGATGATTTTATTGAATGGGAGGTAGTATCGGCAACTATCAATGAGAACGTAGGGAAAATAGTCAATCAGATCTACTCCCATCGTCCGGACATCATTGCCGCCACGAATTGGCTTTTCAACCACGAACAACTTTTGCACATTCTCTCACGGGCAAAAGCTTTACTCCCTGCCTGTCTCATCATTCTAGGAGGACCGGAGTTCCTGGGAGACAATGAAAGTTTCCTCAGAAAGAATACATTCGTCAATGGAGTGTTTCGCGGAGAAGGAGAAGAAGTCTTCCCCCTCTGGCTGAAGCTCTGGGATTGTCCTCCGGAAAAGTGGACTTCCATCACCGGGCTTTGCTATCTGGACACAACGGGGAAATACAATGATAACGGCATTGCACGTGTAAATCACTTTGCCCGATTGACCCCACCTGAGAAAAGTCGCTTCTTTAATTGGAACAAACCTTTCGTACAACTGGAAACGACACGGGGGTGTTTCAACACCTGTGCCTTTTGTGTCAGCGGAGGAGAAAAGCCTGTACGTGTTCTTCCTCTCGAGTCTATCCGGACACGGTTAGAAGACATACACCGACACGGAATAAAGAATGTACGGGTGCTAGACCGGACATTTAATTACAATAACAAACGGGCTAAAGAACTCCTAGACCTGTTTCGGGAATACGCTCCGGATATTCGTTTCCACCTCGAAATACACCCCGCCCTCCTCTCCGCCGAACTGAAAGAAGAACTTGCCCGCCTGCCTCAGGGATTGCTGCATCTCGAAGCCGGTATCCAAAGCCTTCGGGAACCTGTTCTCCAGCAAAGCCTCCGGGCAGGGAACCTGCCAGATTCCCTGGCAGGATTAAAGTATCTCTGCTCGCTGCCCAACATGGAAACTCACGCCGACCTGATTGCCGGACTACCTCTCTACCATCTCGACGAAATCTTTGAAGATGTGCGGACACTGGCAGAATATGGTGCGGGAGAAATTCAACTGGAATCGCTGAAGCTTCTACCCGGCACAGAGATGCGTCGCAGAGCAGAAGAATTAGGTATCCGGTATGCTCCACTTCCGCCTTATGAAGTGTTGCAAACACAGGAAATCAGTGCAGAAGAATTGCAAACCGCTCATCATCTCTCCCGATTGCTGGATGGATTCTACAACACTCCCGCATGGAGAGCTGTTACGCGTACTCTCATTTTGGGAAATAAACATTTCTTATACGATTTCCTCAACCATCTGGTTCGCACTGACATTATCGATACTCCCCTAAGCCTGGAAAGAAGAGGACTTATTTTGTATGACTTTTGTAAAATGCATTATCCGGAGTATCTCACTCAAGTCACCCTTTCCTGGATAGAAGCAGGTATGTCACTCAAAAAGACCCCGGCAGAAAAAGTCCGTACCAAACGACAAATACCTCCCGAACAATGGGAAATATCCTACGGAGAATATCGGGACAACCTGCGACTCTGCTACCTGCCCACTGAAAACGAACAACACGGATATTGGTTTGGCTTCGAAACCGAAATTCAGAAGCCGACGCCCGTATTCAAAGCGCACACTTAGACAGGCATACTATAATCTGTTATCCCTCCAGAGGACCGTTTATCTTTTGATAGTCTTCGAGGAATTTCTTCAGACCTGAATCTGTCAGGGGATGATTGAGTAGACCTTTAATAGCGCTTAAAGGACAGGTAGCCACATCCGCTCCCGCTTCCACACACTCAATAATATGCTTGGTATTGCGTATGGAGGCGGCAAGCACTTGGGTAGTATAATTATAGAAGCGATACATTCGTACAATATCTGCCACCAGCCCCACACCATCTTCACATATATCGTCTAAACGACCCACGAAAGGAGAAACATACGTTGCGCCTGCTTTGGCTGCTAAGAGTGCCTGACCAATGGAGAACACCAGTGTGCAATTGGTACGTATCCCTTTGTCCGAGAAGTACTTAATGGCTTTAATGCCATTCGCGGTACAAGGAACTTTCACTACAATATGAGGGTCGAGTCCTGCCAGTTCCTCTCCTTCCCACACCATTCCTTCCACGTCACTGGCAATCACTTCAGCACTTACATCACCCTGTACTATATGACAGATTTTTACATAATGTTCTTGTTGCTTGTCTACTCCCCGAATGCCTTCCTTAGCCATCAACGAAGGATTGGTGGTCACTCCATCCAGAACGCCCATCTCATACGCTTCCCGGATCTGATCTAAATTTGCGGTATCAATAAAAAACTTCATACTTATAAAAATTAGTTAGTGGTTCCCTCTCCTAACAGCCAAAAACCTGGAATTGTTTTCCGATTCCTACATTTATTCCCTACCTTTGTGCTACGAAAAAATAAACCACCAAAACACAATGAAGAAGTTTATAAAGGGGTTCCGGTTTACTCCCTCCAATTATCCGGATGCTATTGAAGAGAAAATTCAGAAATACAGAAAACAAGGATACCGCCTGCCTCAACGCAAAGTGCTCCGCACCCCCGAACAACTGGAAGGTATCCGCGAAAGTGCGAAAATCAATACTGCCCTGCTCGACTATCTCTCCGAGAACATCCACGAAGGAATGTCTACCGAAGAAATCGACGTAATGGTCTATCAGTTCACCACCGGGCACGGCGCCATCCCCGCCCCCCTCAACTACGAAGGGTTCCCCAAGAGCGTGTGCACCAGTATCAATGACGTGGTGTGCCACGGCATTCCCAGCAAAAGGGAAATATTAAAGAGCGGCGACATCGTCAACGTGGACGTATCCACCATCTACAACGGATATTTCTCCGATGCCTCGCGCATGTTTATGATTGGAGAAGTTAGCCCCGAGGTGAGAAGACTGGTAGAAGTCACCAAAGAGTGCCTGGAAATAGGCATTGCCACCGCGCAGCCATGGATCCAACTGGGAGACGTAGGAGCCGCCATCCAGAAACATGCAGAGAAGAACGGATACAGCGTAGTACGCGAGCTCTGTGGACATGGTGTAGGTATGGAGTTTCATGAAGACCCCGACGTTGAACACTTCGGACGACCGGGAACCGGAACACTAATTGTACCCGGCATGACCTTCACCATTGAACCGATGATTAACATGGGCAAAAGAGACATATTCATCGACGAAGCCGACGGCTGGACAGTGTGCACAGACGATGGCCTGCCTTCCGCCCAGTGGGAAAACATGATTCTTATCACTGAAACAGGAAATGAAATTCTGACTTATTGATGGAACTGACCTTACTTATTATCGTCGCCTTGCTGGTGGTAGCCCAGATGGTGCTCTCTTTCTCCCGCAACGACAAACAGGCGCAGACGGAGCAATTACAAAACGCTTTGCGCCGACAAATGCAAGAAAACCGGGAAGAGCTGAACCGCAGCATCCGCGAACTCCGGATGGAAATGATGCAGACGCTCAACCAGAACATGCAGCAAATACAGGAAGCGCTACATCAGAACATGGTGACCACCGGAGAGTTGCAGAAACAAAAGTTCGACATGATGGCACGCCAGCAGGAAGTGCTTATCCGCTCTACCGAGAAACGCCTGGATGACATGCGCCTGATGGTGGAAGAGAAACTGCAAAAGACGCTGAACGAACGCATCGGACAATCATTTGAAATAGTGAGGTCGCAACTCGAAAACGTCCAGAAAGGACTTGGAGAAATGAAATCACTGGCACAAGACGTAGGCGGACTGAAAAAGGTGCTGAGCAACGTGAAGATGCGGGGTACCTTCGGAGAAGTTCAGCTCAGCGCCCTGCTCGAACAAATGATGAGTCCCGAACAGTATGACGCCAACGTGAAGACGAAGAAGAACGGCACAGAGTTCGTGGAATTTGCCATCAAGCTCCCCGGAAAGGACGACTGCAACCAGACGGTGTATCTCCCTATCGACGCCAAATTCCCCAAGGACGTGTACGAGCAATACTACGACGCCTTCGAAGCGGGAGACGCTGCACTGATGGACTCGTGTGGCAGACAACTGGAAAACACCATCAAGAAGATGGCGCGGGACATTCATGAGAAATACGTGGACCCGCCCTATACCACCGACTTCGCCATCTTGTTCCTTCCCTTTGAAAGTATCTATGCCGAAGTGATTCGCAGGACGTCTCTGGTGGAGTTCTTACACAAGGAATATAAGATAGTAGTTACTGGACCCACCACGCTAGGCGCTATTCTGAACAGCCTACAGATGGGCTTCCGCACCCTCGCCATACAGAAACGCACGGGCGAAGTGTGGAGCGTACTGGGAGCGGTAAAGACTGAATTCGGCAAGTTCGGCGGACTGCTCGAAAAGGTGCAAAAGAACTTGCAGAATGCCGGCGACCAACTGGAAGAAGTGATGGGCAAACGCACCCGTGCCATCGAACGGAGGCTGAGGCAGGTGGAAGAACTCCCTCCGGAGGAAAGCCGGAAGATTCTCCCGCTGGACGACCCGGACTATGAATGACGATGTGGTGATGCCACACTATTGACTTTTTCATTTTCTCTTATCTGTTTTTAAAATCCTTTGTTACGCTGTTGTTATCTGACACAAAGAAAGGGTTTATTTTCCGAATAGAAAAATACATTTTCTACATCGGGAAATAAGCCCTTTTCTGCAGGATGCCCCCCTCTGGCATAGCTCCGGGGCAGTCTGTGTCCACCGTAGCTTGAGATTTCCCCTGCCGCAGAAGATATAAAATGTATTTATCGATTAGCAAATATTCACAGAAAAGTAGAAAAGAAGAGGAATTCGCCCGAATTAGTACACTCTTTAACAATAGCCTTCTTTATACACTCTCTATATATCTATTTATTTTATAGGAAAACGCGCGCACAAATATAAAAAAGCCGCGTGTACGCATGCATGCGTACCTATAATGCAGCAGAAAGCAACGTCGCCTGTGAGGGGAAAAACCGGAACTACGCTGATGCGTTTGTTGTACTTGAAAGAGGCAAACCATGTACAAGCCGGAGGTAAAGCATGTACAACCCCGGGGGTAACCTTGTACCACGGCGGGGTGGAAGCAGTACAAGATGTACCCTTTCTCCTCCGACCCGCCTCGTCTCCCAAGCACAGCCATCCCATAAATACAGATAAATAAAGACATTTCGGAACAAATAAGGACATCTGGGGATAAATACAGACATTCCCTCTAAGCAGATGCCTATCTTTGTCCCATCAAAAGTAAAACGCTGTGCTTTTGATTATCGACAACAAATAGGAATCTCAAAATCTTAAAAGTTTATGGCACAAGTTGCTCATTCATCCACAATGGTCACTGTCCCCGGCTTAACCTCTTTCTCTTTTAAAAGAATGCGCGGGTCGGCATATCCCAAAGCTACACATCCGTATACCTTGTGTTGGGCAGGCACACCCAGTTCGGTAATGAACCGACGAACTTCAGGGTCATCGCAAGTGGTTCCCAACTGGTTAATCCAGCAAGAACCTATTCCCAGCGAAGATGCGGCAAGAAACATGTTTTCGATGGCACAGGCACAATCCATGCCTGCCCACCATTGAATGGGTTCGTTGGAAACGATAATCAAGGTGGGAGCATGATAATAGCAACAGTAGGTGGAGCTGTGGCCCCTCTCCTGCAAACGCGGCTCTTCGCTTTTGGCAAAGGCGCCTTTAATATGCCGATTGAGCTCTTCCAGCTTTTCCCGGTTTCGGATGGCTGTGAAGTGCCAGGTTTCCAGATGCATCCCGCTGGGGGCATATCTGCCTGCCTCAAGGATAGCCAATAAATCTTCTTCTGCTACTTGTTGCTCCGTATAAGCACGCACACTGCGGCGCGCCTTGATGTTTTCTAATACTTCATTTGTTTTCATAAGGAAATGTATTCTTAGTTGTTTCTATGACTCATGTTCTTTCACCTCTTTATCAAGCCAATCTTTGCGTTCAGCTTGAAGTAGTACACTCCGTTTTCTTTTTCGAGGAAACCGTATTTGTCTTTCTCCACGGGTCCTTTCTCCAGGCGGGTGTTGAGATAGAGGAAGTCTTCGAAGACTTTCTTCTCCGACTTGTGATAGCAAAGCACGTCGCCGCTTCCGTCCACCAGCAGAAGACCTTCTACGGCAGAATCCTGACCATTGTATATCTTGGCAGGGCGCATGCCCAGTGCCAGTGCCGCAAGAAATTGCTTTATCTTAAACTCATAGAAGCCGTGCTTGCTTATCAACTCGTCTTTTATCTTGAGGGGATTGAAGCGTTTCATTTCTTCCGTCAGGTCGGGGATGCGGGTGATGCCGTCCAGGTGCATCAGGCGAACCATCTCTCCCAGCAGGCGGGGAAAATGTAAATCAATCATTTGCAGGTTGCTGCGGAACACCTTGTCCGCCACGTCCGAATATTTTAGCACTCCACCCAGGCGTTCAATCATCATCATGCGTTCCGCCACTTCGTTGGGAGACTCAGGAAGGGCATTAATCTTGTTGACCGTGGGGGTGGCAAACTTAATGCCCGATTGCTCGAATTTCAGGTTAGCCGTCCGTCCCCCGTCCAGCAAAGGATTCATTGCTCCGAGGCGTGAACGCACATTAAATCCTCTCAGCGGTGCATCCGCGTTCCAAAAGGCTACTGAGAAATCTGTGCGGTCTTCCGTCTTTGCCTCAAGGTCGAAGATGGCTACTTCGTCCAGAAACTCCTCTACTCCCTCCGGAGAGGTCACCTCGTCCTGGGAAGAAGATTTGATGCCTGCCAGAATCCTGTCGGCAATCTCGCCAAAATCGCGTCGCGGCATTTCCGTGTTTATCTTTTCTCCTTCTATACGAACGTTCTCTGTCTCGATATAGTAACGCCGCGTCCCGTCGTGCTCTTCGCGCTGAATCATGGCGACACGCCACTGCGTCTCCCCTCTCTTTGCTTGCGAAGTGCCCAAGGCAACACTGCCGTCTGCCAACAAACGGAAAAAAGCGTAGAGCTCTCCCCATTCTCTTTTTGTTGCTTCAAATGCCATAATTAGTATTGTCTTTATCTTATTATTTTCTTTTCCTGCTCTCTCAGTCCTACCTGTCTGCCTCTACCCATCACTATCCAGAATCCGCGCCGTCTCCACCTTCTCCAAGCGGGCACGCAGCCGGGGCATCATCGAACGGCGGATGCGCAGTGTCATGCTGCAATCCATGTCATACGACTGTTCGAGAATCTCCGGTTCTTCCTCTTTCACGATGCGCATTACGTCATTCATAAAAGGATATTCGAACATCACGCGAACTACTTCGTCCACCGTTTTTTCCACGATAACGGCAGCCGCAATGGCTTCTGCCGCAGCAACCCGATAGGCCACAATCAGTCCGCTTGTTCCCAACTTGATTCCGCCGAAATAGCGTACTACAATAATTAATATATCTGTCAGTTCATTCGAGTTGATTTGCCCGAGAATGGGCTTTCCAGCCGTGCCGGAAGGTTCTCCGTTATCATTGGCACGAAAATCTTTCCGTGCTGCCCCCAGCATGTAAGCGTAGCAGACGTGGCGGGCATCATAGTATTTCTTTTGGTATGTTTCGAGATGTGCCTTTATTTCCTCGAGTGTACGAACGGGTAAGGCGATAGCGATGAACTTGCTTCGTTTTTCTGTATAGATGCCTTCGGAAGGTGCGGCAATTGTTTTGTATGTATCTTCTGTAGTCATGCCGCAAAGATACATTTTTTCCATACAATTCACTCTGCCCATACCTATTAAAAAAACAGGATATGGGCAAAATGAATTAAGAGAATTATAAATTGGGAATTATGAATTATGAATGAGTGAAAAGGGCTAGTCGAGCTTGTGGATGACTAGTCCCGAGCGAAGCTTCGGCTCGAACCAGGTAGTCTTAGGCGGCATGATGTTTCCTGTATCTGCAATATCCATCAATTGCTTCATAGATACGGGATAAAGCGCCAATGCCACTTTCATCTCGCCGCTGTCCACTCGCTTTTGGAGCTCTCCCAATCCGCGGATGCCGCCCACAAAGTCTATACGCTTGTCGGAGCGGAGGTCTTTGATTCCAAGAATCTCATCGAGAATGAGGTTGGATGAAATCGTAACGTCGAGCACGCCAATGGGGTCGTTATCATCGTAAGTACCGTCTTTAGCAGTTAGGCTATACCACTTGCCGTTCAGGTAGAGAGAGAAGTTATGCAGGCGGGAGGGTTTATAAATCTCCGTTCCTTTCTCTTCCACCGTGAAGTTCTTCTGCAAGGCGGCAAGGAACTGCTGGGGAGTCAGACCGTTAAGGTCTTTCACCACCCGGTTGTAGTCGATGATGGTCAACTGGTTGGCGGGGAAGCATACAGCCATAAAATAGTTGTATTCTTCATCACCGCGATGGTTCGGGTTCTGTTTGGCTTTCTCTGCGCCTACCAATGCAGCGGCTGCGGAACGATGGTGACCGTCGGCAATGTAGAGGGCAGGCATCTTAGCAAACTCGGCGGTAATGGTGGCAATATCTTCTTTGTTATCTACAATCCAGAAGGTATGACCGAATCCGTCGTCGGGCGCCACGAAGTCGTACACAGGCTTTTCTGCCGTATACTTCCGTATGAGGGCATCCAGCGTCTCATTATCCGGATAGGCAAAGAAGACGGGCTCGATGTTGGCATTGTTCACACGGACGTGTTTCATCCGGTCTTCTTCTTTGTCGCGGCGGGTCAACTCATGCTTCTTGATAACGCCGTTCATGTAATCAGGCACGTATGCTCCGACCACCAGACCATACTGGGTCTTTCCGTTCATTGTCTGGGCATAGATGTAATAGTTTTCTTTACTGTCTTGCACCAGCCATCCTTGGTCCTGAAACAATTTGAAGTTCTCGGCAGCTTTGGCATACACACGCTCATCGTGCTCGTCCGTTCCTACCGGGAAGTCAATCTCAGGCTTAATTATATGATAAAGGGATTTCTCGTTACCCTCCGCTTCTGCACGGGCTTCTTCAGAGTTCAGCACGTCATAGGGACGTGAAGCAACCTGTTCTACCCACTTCTGCGGGGGACGGAGACCTTTGAAGGGTTTGATTTTTGCCATGATATTAATTCATAATTCAAATCAGTTGACTCTAAACCTCTCGCATCCGTCTTTCAGGAAGCCTACTATTTGTTGGGCAGCAGCGATGCCGGCGTTGATGTTCGCCTCAGCAGTCTGGGCGCCCATCTTCTTCGGAGTAGAGAAGTAGCGTCCGGGGAATTTCTCGGCAAACCCGGCATTGGAACCTGGCATGATGTCAGTGATGTACTTGAAATCTGCACGGTCTTCCATCAGCTTGATAAGCTCTGCCTCGTTGATGACTTCTTTGCGGGCGGTGTTTATCAGCATGGCTCCCTTCGGCATGTTATTCAGCAGGGCGTAGTTGATGGAGTTCTTTGTCTCGGCGGTAGCGGGGATGTGGAGAGATACATATTGGCAAGTCTTGTAGAGCTCTTCTGCAGAATCCAATGCTTTGACGCCGTCCTTTTCGATAACTTCTTTCGGACAGAAGGCATCGTAAGCATAGATTTCCATACCGAAGCCTTTTGCCACGCGAGCCACGTTACGACCAACGTTGCCATAGGCATGGATACCCAGCTTTTTCCCTTTCAGTTCGGTTCCAGAGGTTCCGTTATAGAAATTGCGGATGGCATATACCATCAGGCCGAAGACCAGCTCGGCAACTGCATTCGAGTTCTGTCCCGGGGTGTTCATCACACAAACGTTGTGGGCAGTGGCAGCAGCCAAATCCACATTGTCGTATCCGGCGCCTGCACGCACTACAATCTTCAGTTCTTTGGCAGCATCCAGCACTTCGGCATCAATAATGTCACTGCGGATAATGATGGCATTGGCGTCTTTTACTGCATCCAGCAGTTGAGACTTATCTGTATATTTCTCAAGCAAAGCAAGCTCGTATCCGGCTGCTTCGATTTCTTTACGAATTCCGTCTACAGCTACTTTGGCAAACGGTTTCTCTGTGGCAACAAGTACTTTCATAATCTCGATTTATTTATATATATATACGTATAGGTGTCTTTAAAAAAAGAATCACCACAAGACCACGCAAAGGCTAGGTTACAGATAGAATTTTAGAAAGAACAATCTGTGATAATGCGTGTAATCTTGTGGTGGACTTAACCTGTGATTGTTTACTTAATTAATGGAGTTTTTCAAATTCCTGCATGCAGTCAATCAATGCCTGTACGCTTTCTTTGGGCATAGCATTGTAGCAAGATGCACGGAAACCACCTACCGAGCGGTGTCCTTTGATACCTACCATTCCTCTCTCGGTAGCAAATTTCAAGAAGTCGGCTTCGAGTTCTTTGTATTCGGGAGCCATCACGAAGCAGATGTTCATGCGCGAACGGTCTTCGGTGGCGGCAGTGCCTACAAACATCTTGTTGCGGTCTATCTCGGCATACAGCATATCTGCCTTTTCGATGGCACGGCGTTCCATTTCTTTCACGCCACCCTGGGCTTTGATCCAACGCAACGTCAGCATAGCAGAGTAGATGGGCACTACGGGAGGGGTATTGAACATGGAACCTCCGTCGATATGTGTCTGGTAGTTCAGCATCGTGGGGATGTAGCGGGAAACTTTGCCCACAGCATCGTTCTTCACAATGACAAACGTGACACCTGCGGGAGCCAGGTTCTTCTGTGCGCCACCGTAGATACAGATATATTTGGAAACATCAATCGGACGGGAGAAAATATCGGAAGACATATCGGCAACCATCGGAACGGGAGAATCGAGGTCTGCCTTCAATTCAGTACCGAAAATGGTATTATTGGTCGTTACATGGAAATAATCGGCATCTGCCGGAACGGTATAATCTTTCGGTATGAAAGAGAAGTTGGCATCTGCTGAAGACGCAACCTCCACTACTTCACCAAAAGCTTTAGCTTCTTTCATCGCTTTCTTTGCCCATGTGCCGGTGTTGAGGTAAGCAGCTTTCTTTTCGAGGAAGTTATAGGGGACCATGCAGAATTCCATACTGGCACCACCACCCAGGAACAATACCGAATAGCCCTCAGGGATATTGAGTAGTTCCTTAAACAGTGCCACTGCTTCGTCCACCACGGGTTGAAAGTCTTTAGCACGGTGGCTGATTTCCATCAAGGAGAGACCAGAGCCGTTGAAATCTAAAATAGCCTTCGCTGTATCCTCTATCACCTCACGCGGAAGAATGGAAGGTCCTGCATTGAAATTATGCTTTTTCATTTGAAGTTTGTTTTTGGTTTAACAATTTCGTTGATTATGTCTTACGACTTTGCGAATTTACGAATTTATTTGCTCCCTACAAATCTTTCGTAATAAAATTACTGCTTTATAGCATATTTCTCTTACTTTTTATTGGTTTATACAGGATATATACACCATATTGTTATCCCCACATGCCAAGTGCAGGGATTACCCGCCCGGGGAGAACCCTGTACAAGGCTTTTTAGCGGGCTTCTTCAATAATTGTTTTCATCCCCTTGATTTTCTCTCCCTGAATCAGGTTGAGAAGCTGTTTGATTTTATTTCGGCGCACTGCCACAAAAGCATAATGTTCTTTCACATCGATGGCTCCTACATCTTCGCGGGCGAGGTTGCCTTTTTTATATAAGAATCCGGCGATGTCCATCCGGCTCAGTTTTTCCTTCTTTCCCTTACCTATATATATAGTAGACCAGACGGGGCGTGGCGGACGCGAGGGATTCCCGGGCAGATCCACGGTTTCTATATCGCGGGGGATATACGCAGGCAGGGGTTCTTCGGCATGTAGAATGAGATAAGATGTCCCCGTGGCGTCCCAGCGCGCAGTGCGCCCGTTGCGATGCGTAAAGGCTTCTTCGTTCACCGGCAGGTGGTAGTGAATGATGTGTTCTATCTCGGGTATGTCCAGTCCCCGCGCCGCCAGGTCGGTGGAGATGAGCACATGGCAACTGCCATTGCGGAACTTATAGAGCGCACGTTCGCGGTCGGGCTGTTCCATGCCACCGTGGAAACGCTCGGCATAGAGTTTCTTTTCTGCCAAGAGATGATGCACACGGTCCACTGCGTCCCGATGGTTGCAGAAGACGATGCTGGAGCTGCTGCCCAACATGCAAAGCAACCCGTAGAGCGTATCTACCTTGTCTTTCGCCGGCGAAATCACTTTCATTAACGTGAGGCGCGATTCCTGTGCTTCGGTATCAGTGGGCAGAAAGTTCAGCTTCACCGTCCGGTCCAGTCCCGTAAACCGGGGAATCTCTTCGGCATCGGTGGCGGAGAGCAGCATGCGTTTCTTCAATCCGGGAAGCTGCGTGATAATCTCCGCCATCTCCTCCTGGAAGCCAAGTTCGAGAGACTTGTCAAACTCGTCTATAATCAGGGTGTGGATGGTTGCCGCTTGGAAGTTTCCTTTGGCAAGGTGGTCGGTGATGCGCCCCGGTGTACCGATAATGATGGCGGGATGATTGCCTGTGATGCTTTTCTTTTCTTCGGCAATGGGGTGTCCGCCGTAGCAGCAACATGTTTTCCAGGGAGTACCCATCGACTTGAACACTGTATCTATCTGCAAGGCCAACTCGCGCGAAGGGGCTAGAATGAGAGCCTGTACACTATCGTCGTCCGACTTCAGGGTGAGCAGCAAAGGCAAAAGGTAAGCCAACGTCTTTCCCGTCCCGGTGGGCGACAAGAGAATAATATCTTTTCCGCCCGTTGCTTCCTGCAAGACGGCTTCCTGCATGGAGTTCAGCTCTTCTATCTTCAGATTACGGAGGGCTGACTGTATAACTTCGTTTTTCTGTAACATAGGGGACAAAGATACGAAATTATATGAGAAAGAGAAGGACGTTGTCTCTATCTCTGATAGTGTCTATAGCTCTATAGAGTTCTATCATGTAACTTTAGAGAGTGATACTAAGTAACTCTATAATGCTTTGATAGATAATTCTATAAAGTCTCATCGGGTAACTCTATAGAGTCATGCCCGGACACTCTATAGAGACATACCCTGAGACTCTATAGAGACATGCCAGGTAACTCTATAGAGTCATACCCGAACACTCTATAGAGTTAGAATGAGACAGTTTATATAGTAATATTGGGCTATTTAGGGAAATGATACTAGGTAACTCTATAGAGTCTCTACTGGTGACTCTATAGAGTTATTATCTTTTAAATCTCTTTCAAACAGATAGGGAGAATATAATGTGTTGTTAAACACAGAAATATAGACGAACTTTTCTTGATTATAGTCGCAGGGAAAGAAAATATTTTTATATCTTTAGCAACACAAAACATGCTATTAATTTCCTACAATATTCACTTTTTAAAACTCTTATTATTATGAGTGCACGTTACAAATTAAGTAAAAGGCCCCACCCGCTAAAGAAAAATGAACCGCCTAAGTGGTATGCCTCCCCTAACAGTAATGAACCGCTAACGGGCAAAGCCATGACCCGTGCCGCTACTGCGAACACTACTACTGCTGCTGTCGAAATGGAATCAGCTCTGGAATTACTTGCCAAGTTTGTCCCCGGACAACTTCAGCAAGGTCATACTGTGAAACTCCCCGGTTTGGGCACATTCCGTCTTACTTTCAAAAGTGAGGGTGTGGAGAATATCAATGATTTCCGTGCGAATCTTATGATTAAGAACCCGCGCATCCTTTTTACCCCTTCCAAAGAGTTTCGCGAAAGCGTTGTGAAAGGTCTCACCTTCACAGATGGCGGCGTGCTCGAAGATGGAATCAGCTATGCTTCTCTCGCAGACTACCGTAAAGCTAAAGGACTCACTGGCGGAGAAGGTGGTGGCGAAGGAGGTGGTGGCGGCGATGGCGGCGGAGAAGCTCCCGACCCACTGGGATAAGGACATAAAAACCGAAAGACATACGTAAAGGCAAAAAGAAGGCGGGAAATCTGAAAAGGTATTCCGCCTTTTTTAGATTTCCCGCCTCATGCGTTTCACAGGGTGTTTCCCTTATCCTCCGAAGTTATCGAACATCAGGTTCTGAGCCGGAACACCAAGGTCGTCGAGCATCTTCTCAACAGCTTTCGACATCGGGCCAGGACCACACATGTAGTATTCAATATCTTCCGGAGCGTCGTGGTTCTTCAAGTAAGTTTCGTAAATCACTTGATGAACGAATCCGGCGGTATACTTCACGCCCGCAGCATCGGCAGCAGGGTCGGGTCGGTCGAGCGCCAGGTGGAAGGAGAAGTTGGGGAATTCTTTTTCCAGTTGCAGGAAGTCTTCCAGATAGAACACTTCGTTCAGGGCACGGGCGCCGTAGAAGTAAGACATCTTGCGGTCGGTCGTGTGCAACGTCTTCGTCATGTGCATGATTTGAGCACGCAACGGAGCCATACCTGCACCACCACCAATCCACATCATCTCTTTACCGGAGTCGAAGATAGGATGGAAGTCTCCGTAAGGACCGCTCATGATTACCTTGTCACCCGGTTTCAGGGTAAAGATATAAGAAGAAGCGATACCCGGCATCACATCCATGAATCCCGGACCCTGGTCTTTCGGTTTGAAAGGAGGAGTGGCGATACGTACCGTCAACATGATGCGGTCGCCTTCTGCCGGATAGTTAGCCATAGAATAGGCACGGATAGTGGGTTCGTCGTTGCGGCACTTCAAGCCGAACAGTCCGAACTTCTCCCATGCAGGCAGATATTCATCACCGATGAGGCTCTTGTCAATATCCTGGTTGTAGTCCATCGAGTAGGTAGGAATCTTAATCTGGGCATACGAACCGGGCACAAAGTTCATGTGTTCGCCCGGGGGCAGTGCCACGATAAACTCTTTGATAAATGTAGCCACATTCTTGTTGCTGATAACTTCGCATTCCCATTCTTTTACGCCGAGGATAGACTCGTCTATCTTGATAGACATGTCTTCTTTCACTTTCACTTGGCAACCCAGACGCCAATGGTCGGCTTGCTGCTTACGGGAGAAATGTACTTTTTCGGTAGGCAGAATCTCACCGCCACCTTTCAGTACCTGGCAACGGCACTGTCCGCACGAGCCCTTTCCACCGCAGGCGGAAGAAAGGAATACATCGTTGGCAGCCAACGTTCCCAGCAGCGTACCGCCACGTTGGGTTCTCATTTCTTTCTCCCCGTTCATGATGATGGAGACTTCACCGGAAGGAGAAAGATAGCTCTTCGCTACGAGCAGTATAATGACGAGCAGAATGATAACTCCGAGGAATACACCGATGCTCGCTAATATTAAACTTGTCATTGTTCTTTCGTATTTTTACTTATTATAACTTTAATCCAGAGAAACACATAAAGGCCATTGCCATCAATCCTACAGTGATAAACGTAATGCCCAAACCTTTCAAAGGTCCGGGAACGTCGGAATAAGCCATCTTCTCACGGATAGCCGCCAGGCCGACAATAGCCAGGAACCAACCGATTCCGGAGCCTAAGGCGTAGACCACCGCACTGCTGATGCCCGTGATGGCCTGCGGGTTGCTCGGATCCATGGTGATTCTCTGTTGCATAAACAATGACGCACCCATGATGGCACAGTTCACAGCAATCAACGGAAGAAAGATACCCAACGAAGAATAGAGCGAGGGGCTGAAACGTTCTACAATCATTTCTACCAACTGCACTATGCCGGCAATCACGGCAATAAATAGGATGAAGCTCAGGAAGCTCAAATCAACTCCCTGTACCAGAGCATTGGCTGCAAGCACTTTTGTCTGAAGCAAGTAGTTGACAGGAAGAGTCACTACCAGTACGAAGGTCACGGCGATGCCCAGACCTACGGCTGTCTTCACATTCTTCGATACGGCCAGATAGGAACACATACCGAGGAAGAATGCGAATATCATGTTGTCCACGAATATCGAGCGGACGAATAAACTTAATAATTGATCCATGTTCTATACTCTATTTGAAATGATGAGTTTTTACTTTTCCTGCAATTCTTTCGTCCGGCTGCGCTGTACCCAGATGATACAAGCCACGATAATCAATGCCATCGGAGGCATGAGCATCAAACCGTTATTAAGATAGCCTGCTTTATAGAACGCTTCGGGAATGACGCGGAAGTTGAGCAATGTGCCCGAACCGAGCAATTCGCGGAAGAAAGCTACGATAATCAGAATCTTGGCATATCCGAGTCCGTTGCCCACACCGTCGAGGAATGATTCCCACGGTGCGTTTGCCATAGCAAATGCTTCGAGACGTCCCATGAGGATACAGTTTGTAATAATCAAACCTACATATACGGAAAGCTGCACGCTTACGTCGTAAGCAAACGCCTTCAACACTTCACTTACCACTGTCACCAATGCGGCTACCACCACCAACTGCACGATGATACGGATACGGTTGGGAATGGTCTTGCGGACCATTGATATTACTACATTGGCAAAAGCCGTGATGACAGTCACCGAAAGACCCATCACGATGGCCGGCTCCAACTTGGCTGTCACGGCAAGCGCCGAACAGATACCAAGCACCTGCACGGTGACCGGATTGTTCAAACCTAGCGGAGTAGAGAATACTTCTTTATTCTTTTTAGAAAACAATTGGCTCATATTCTATCGGTCCTCCTTATTTATTAGTTAAAAATTTATCATACTGGCTCAGGCAGCTCTTTATCATGGCGTCCACTCCTTTAGAGGTAATCGTACCTCCGGAGATGCCGTCCACCTGGTATTCAGGATCTGTCACTTTGCCATATTTCTCTACGCCCAAGGCTATGTGCCCGTCTTTGAGGACTTTCTTTCCTACAAACTCCTGCTGAAAATAAGGAGTAGCGATTTCTGCTCCCAGACCGGGAGTCTCGCTGGCATGTGAGAAGTAAACACCGTATACGGTATCCTTGTTGTCGTCCAGACCGACATATCCCCAGATGGGTCCCCACAGTCCGGCACCGGACAAGGGAATGACGTATTTCGTCTGTCCGTCCACCTCGCATACATAAAGAGGCAATTTGCGCTCTGCTGCGGGCTGGCTCATTTCGGTAGCCATGTTGACGTCGAATCCGCCGGTCTCGGCAATCACTTTGCCGTCGGGGCTCAATATCTCATCTGCCTTTACATATTTCTTATAAACTTCTTCTACATTCTGTCCTTTCGTACTAACGTTGAGGGCAGCCAGAATCTGTTTCATTTTATCCAGCTCTATGTTCTTCGTCTGCGCCGACTTGAGGGCAGAAGAAGCAAAAGCAAGGATAAATGCCACGATAACCACCATTACCGAAGCATAAACGATAGTATAAGTATTACTATTTGTATTCATATCTTTCTATTCTCCGGTTTTATCAGTTAGACTTAACAGAACGTTTTTCGCGGCGTGTGATGTTTCTCTGCACGATGCAATAGTCAATCAACGGAGCAAAAATATTCATCAGCAAAATGGCAAGCATCATACCCTCGGGATAACCGGGATTCAACACACGGATGATGATGGCCATAGCTCCAATGAGGAAACCATATATGTACTTACCAGTCTCGGTACGTGAAGCCGTCACCGGGTCGGTAGCCATGAAGACTGCACCAAAGCAGAAACCTCCTAGCATCAGGTGTTGATACCAAGGCATCTGTGCCATTGCATTGGCAGGTCCTGCCACATTGAATATCCATCCCATGAAGGCACCGCCTACAAATACGGATAAGATAATCTTCCAACTGGCAACTCCTGTCCACAACAGGATAGCGGCACCTATCAATATGGCAATCACGCTGGTCTCACCAATAGAACCGGGGATGAGTCCTGTCATCATGTCCCACGAGAAGGCGGGGAATGCACCGGGGTCGGTTGCTGTAGAAGCTACACCGAGAGAGGTAGCGGCTGTGAGTCCATCCACCGTCTTGCCCAATCCGAAGATGCTGTCGTGAGCCACCCATACGGTGTCACCGGACATTTTAGCAGGATAAGCAAAGAACAGGAAGGCACGAGTGACCAAAGCAACGTTGAATACGTTCATTCCCGTACCGCCGAACACTTCTTTTGCAAAGATAACGGAGAAAGCAGTAGCCACTGCCAATATCCACAACGGACATTCTACCGGAACAATCATCGGGATAAGGATACCGGAAACCAGGAATCCTTCCTGAATTTCTTCTTTCTTCCACTGAGCAATAACAAATTCAATGCCCAGACCTACCACATAGGAAACTATAATCTTAGGCAATACGGCTAAGAATCCGTATGCAAACATTTCCCAGAATCCACCGTCGGTTCCTGTGTGTGTATAGTGCTGGTACCCTACGTTGTACATACCGAACAACAGCGCCGGTATCAACGCGATAACCACTATCGACATAATTCGCTTACTGTCGATAGAGTCGTGAATGTGCGTTCCCGATTTCGAAGTAGTGTTGGGCACGAACAAGAAAGTTTCGAAGCCATCAAACACGGAACGAAATGCGTGGAATTTGCCGCCTTCTTCAAAGTTCGGCTTTATCTTGTCGAGATAATTTCTTAACGCTTTCATTAATTTATTTACGATTTTACGATTTACATTTTACATTTTGCCTCGCGATAGTGTCTGTTATCAAGCCATCTCAGCACGAAGCATGTCAAGACCCGCCCGCACAATGCGCTGAAGTTCCAGCTTGGAAGAATCAACAAACTCGCAGAGAGCGAAATCTTCGGGCGCCACTTCATAGATGCCTAAAGCTTCCATACGGTCAATATCGCCTACAATGATTGCCTTAATCAGATATTCGGGAAGAATATCCATCGGGAATACTCTATCATATTCGTGAGACATAATCATGTGACGTTCGCCACCCTTGATACGGGCATCCAATGTGTATTCTTTCTTACCCATCAACCAGCTGAAATAGGAATGGCTCACGCTGAATTGATTGAAACGTGGCAATATCCATCCCAACATTTCGTGGATGTCGTCTCCTTCGGGGATAACAGTCACCTGGCTATGGAAAGCTCCCAAGAAACCGTTTGGAGATACTTTCTTTCCGGTGAGCACGTTACCGCTAATGTAACGCAAGTCTTTGTCCTTGTTCACATTGCCTGCGAAAACAGGGGTCAACAACGCTCCGACTTTCAACTTACAATAAGCAGGTTTAATAACTTCTGACCCGGTCACAGCTACTGTGCGCGTCATGTCCACCCGTCCGGTATTGAACAGACGACCGATGAAGATTACAGCTTGCGGATCAATGGTCCATACAATATCTCCTTTTGCGATAGGAGAAACATGATTGATTTGAACACCTACATTTCCGGCGGGATGGGGTCCGTCGAAAGCGGTTATTGTCACGTTTTTAGCCTGCGTCAAAGCAGTTGAGCTTTGCTTCACGCTGATGCCCAGATAAGTATGGGCCATCTTAGCCAGCGCATCAAGACCTTTCTGGAAATTCGCTTCTTCGCCTGCCAAAGCAAATTCAAAATCAGGTGCCAAAGGACTACTGTCGAAGGCTGAAACGAAAATTGCTTTTGGCATTACCGTAGGATCTGCAATCACATCGTACGGACGCTGGCGGATAAATGCAAACATTCCTGCCTCCAGGATTGCTGCTTTCACATCGTTGCCATTCAGCGTAGAGAGATCTTTTTTGCCAAACTCTTCATAGTCTTGCTCGGCAGCGGCTTCTACGACAATGTTCAACACCTTCCGACGAGCTCCACGCTCTACACTTGTTACTACGCCGCTCACAGGCGAAACAAATTTCACTTCCGGATGATTCTTGTCGATAAACAAGGGTCCCCCAGCCATCACATATTCCTGTTCTTTGACAACGACTTTCGGTGTCACTCCCGGAAAGTCATCAGGAACAAGCGCATAAAAGCCCGGCTCTTTTACTTTCGCGTACTCTTTAATAGCTTTTCCTTTCAGGTTAATGTCAAGGCCTTTACGTAACTTTATTACATTTGCCATGTTATATAAAATAATGGTTTCATAAATTTGCCCGCAAAAGTAATAA
Organism: Bacteroides ovatus; assembly: GCA_030844565.1. GTDB lineage: Bacteria > Bacteroidota > Bacteroidia > Bacteroidales > Bacteroidaceae > Bacteroides > Bacteroides ovatus_A. The sequence continues at coordinate 3,311 of JAUUNK010000048.1, read as the reverse complement.
ATAATAATGTGAATCGGGAGGAAAAAAGAAAGGAATTACGGAGATTTTTCCGCAATTCCTTTCGTGTACGCAAACGGGGGTATAATACCCTTATTCTTCCCCTGCAAACATGGGGTCCCAGGCAGGTAGCCTGACGGGTTTTTGCTTCAATATATCGAGTACACGGGCTGTAGCAAACTTTTTCTCTACAACCAGGCGAAACATGTACTCATCAAACCATTCGTCTGTCATAATGAGATGCCCCTGATAACCGGAACCCGCGCCCCAACTGTTTTCTACCATCCATTTGACAGGTTTCCCGCTTTTATCCAGGTCTACAGCCATCAAGGTCATGGCATGACTGGAACCGCTGGCAAAAGATTGCACCCGCTGTTTCTTGTCCATACCAAAGGAAGTACCCATCAAGGATTCGTAATCATAGTTATTGACATCTAGCAGTCCTCTCGACGAATCGAGGAACTTGCCTACATCACAAGAAAAATACATCATTGTACTGTCCTTTAAGGAAGCGACAGCCATCTCTTTAATATCCTCAGCGGGAAGGTTGACATAAGTCCAATTCTTGCCGTCGTAGCGATGACGGTCGAAATCGATTTCGTAGCATTTATAATATTCTCGACTCGGGTCGTTCATCAGCATTACGTAATTATTGAGCAGGTTCTCGTCTCCATACTTTTCCAGAAACGTCTGAGGAGTATACGTAGCTGTCTCCACCGGGGTACCTTTCGCATCATACTGCGTCCAAGTGAATTCTGTGGGAGGTATGCCTAAATTAAGTACCAGCATCCGATAGATAGTGCCCAGCATTTCAGTTTTTGTCTTCTCCATTTCTGCTGCCTTAGCCCCTTTAGTAGCCATATCACGCAGTTGCAGGCCTTGCTCACGAAGCTTCAAAGTCAACAGGCTTGCCATCCGTCCAGTATTCTCACTACTATTGGTTTCCGGCATCACATCCTTAGGAACAAGTCCATATTTACTCACCAAGTCAGCAACTCCGGTAAAGGTTCCTCCATCACTCAACGGATTGCGGAACAACCACTCCACCATCTTATCGTCCATCGGTTTCTTGCTCGTATCAATTATTCCCTGGAGGAAAAGATTGGCTTTTTCCAATTGATCATAGAAAAAAATGTAGTTTTGCGAAAATTCAAAACTTCCTAACCCATAGCGCTCAATAGCCTTAGCACGCATCACGTTCAGCCCGGTGAAAAGCCAACAGCGTCCAGAAGCTTTCTGGTCAGTGATACCTTTTGAGCTTACCTTTATAGAAAAATGGGTGTCCATCCCTTTAAGGTTCTCCTGATTAACAGCTAACTTACGGATGTCATTTCCTCCGATGGCATTGCGAAGTGCTTTATCCGAGGGTGTCTCCTGGTAACTCTGTTTAATTTGATGCAGCATAGCCTCGCTAATACCACCTTTACTTTCCTGTGCTTGTGCCGAATAAAAAATGGCACTAAAAACAAAAATCGATAAAATTCGTTTCATAATATACCAAGTGTTCAATGTGCTAAATTTAACAAATAGATTATTAGCACAAAAATACGATTCTTTTTTAGATTTATTATCTATCAAGATAAAAACTAATCAAAATAAAATAGTTTTCTTTGCACCCACATTTGGAAAAGATATGAAAAAATATATCATAGGCATAGGAATGCTACTCCTGCCATTCGCTCTCATACAGGCTGAAAACGAGCCTGACACTACAGTAACCAAAAGGCTGCACGAAAACGCAGCCTCTCTGCCAGACGTTGCCACACATGACTCTGTTCCGACTCTCTCCAAAAGAGAACTGCGTAAGCAACGAATAGCCCATAGAAACCTGCATTATAATATATTAGGCGGTCCGAGTTACACACCGGATTTCGGTTTTTTAATAGGGGGAAGCGCCTTATTGACTTTCCGTATGAATCCTAGTGACACCACCCAACAGCGTTCGGTAGTGCCAATGGCGATAGCTCTTATGTTTGAAGGCGGATTGAATCTATTCACCAAACCGCAACTTTTTTTTAAAGGAGACCGTTTCCGTATCTTCGGCGTGTTCAGCTATAAAAATACACAAGAGAATTTTTATGGTATTGGTTATAAGACTAATAAAGATTATCCGCGTGGTGAAGATACAAGCGAATACCGCTATAGCGGAATTCAGGTAAATCCCTGGTTTCTGTTTCGTTTAGGAAAAAGCAATTTTTTTGCAGGTCCCCAAATCGACCTTAATTATGACAAAATTAGCCATCCCGCCAAAGCATTATATAATCCGGAAAGCACCCTTGACCCTCACCATTCTTACCTAAAAGCAGGTGGCACAGAAAAAGGCTATACCAATTTCAGTTCCGGTATAGGTTTCCTGTTAACGTATGATACGCGGGATATTCCTGCGAATGCATATCGGGGAACTTATCTGGATTTCCGTGGAATGATGTACAATAAGATATTCGGCAGCGATGATAACTTTTATCGGTTAGAAGTGGATTATCGTCAATACAAAACCCTCGGTTACCGCCGTGTGCTCGCCTGGACTGCCCAGACGAAGAACGTATTCGGAAATGTTCCTCTCACTAAATATGCTTTGAGTGGTACTCCTTTCGACCTTCGTGGATATTATATGGGGCAATATCGTGATAAATCATCTTACGTAGCAATGGTTGAATTTCGCCAGATGATTAATACTGACCGAAGCACACGCATAAAAAGATTACTTAATCACGTAGGATACGTGGCGTGGACAGGATGTGGACTGATGGGACCCAACCCCGGCAAAATAGAAGGTGTTCTTCCTAACTTAGGAGTAGGTTTGCGTATCGAAGTACAACCTCGCATGAATGTCCGTTTGGATTTAGGAAGGAACATGGTTAATAAACAAAATCTTTTCTACTTTAATATGACAGAAGCGTTTTAAAATACGAACGCCTCTGTCTTTTTCTCTCCTTATTACTTCACAGCAGATATGGCAATCATCATGGGCCTCCTTAATTCATCTTTCATTTCAGGGATTTCTTCAAGCATTTTTAAGGTAGGCTGTGGTTCTACTACATCTTTAATAGTAAAACCCGCTTGTAATAACCCTTGTAACAGAGTCGTCAAGGTATGATGATACTTTACCACCGACTCTCCTAAAAAAGTTGTTTCCCGATATCCTTCTTTAAAATAATTATCTACCGGCCAACACATTATTTCTTGTTGATTATTACATATCCAATCTTGAGAACCCTCAGCCGTATAAATAGGATGTTCCATAGTAAAAACAAATACTCCTCCTTCCACAAGCGTATGGTTTATTTTAGTAAACAAGCTTTTCACATCCTCTA
>JAUUNK010000365.1 GCA_030844565.1 Bacteroides ovatus | reverse complement strand
GCATTATAAGAATAAGCAAACATGTCTCCCCTAATAGGTTCTAATTTATTCATATTAAAAAGCCCATTTGATATAAAAATAAATTCTCCTTGAGACTTATCTTTGCGTTCATAATAAGATATAAGCTCCTCCAACGTTGAAAATATCTCATTATTATGTCTACTCAAATTATTTAATGAGTACTTTATCACAGCCATATCCTGATATTGGTGGATATCCTGCAATATTATTTCTAAGGAATTATTTAACGTCTGATCATCATCAGAGAGTATCCACAACCATGACGTTTTACAAAGCAAAAAAGGCATTGCAATGTTTAATGCTAAACCTATATTTGCAGGATTTCTTGATACTGTAAGATTTCTAACTTTATCTTTTCCAAAATAATCCTCAACTGTGTGTACTACGTCATACTCTGAATGATTATCAGATATGATTATTTTCACATTCTCTGACAGAGGTTGCTCATAAATGGATTGTAGCTGATTTAGTAAACGTTCTTTCCTGTTGTAGGTAGGAATGCAAATTGTCAATTCAAAGATATTATCCATTCTATAAATATGTTTTCTATCAAATTATTAAATATGGTCACAGTGTAATTAGGGGATCTTTTAAAGAGCCCTAAATATCTTTCTAGCGAAAATTCCATATATCACAAGAATAACCTCCATACAAACTACTATTTAGATACACATTTCTTATCATATATAGCAGATTTGTTTTATTCTATTAAACTACTATAGGATTTTGCACCTGCCATCCCGGTAAAACACGTCCTGCCTGCCATGGCTGCATCACTTCCCTTTCCCGATAAGGACGACCTCCCCAATTTATATGCAACGTTTTTCCACTCTTCTTTTCATACATAGCTGCCAATTCTCTCAATGTATGACATTTGCCAGAAGACAAGACATACTCGTTCTCTATAAATTCATTACTTTGCAACATTCCAATCAAACGGGAGAAACCAGAAATCACATCATCAATATGAATGATATCTAATTGTTGGTTTCCCGGTGACATGTCCAACGTTTCTCCACTTATAGCAATCCTCTCAAACAATGCAAAGATTTTCTCCCGCGGATCGTTGGGTCCATAAGTATCACATAACTTTAAGGTGCAAAAACGTAGAGGTGAAGTTTCTACATAATATCTCGCCATATCTATAAAAGCTTCTTTGGAAGCAGCATACAAATTTACGGGACAATATTCTGGTGACTGTGGTATATAGTGCTGCCAAATGGTACCAGTATTCAAAAACCACTTCGTTTTTGCTAACTTTACGGCCTCCAATATGGCAGTCCCCAAATAAATATTAGATAAACAGATTGATTTTATTTCAGCTGTTTTATGTTGCGCTACATATAAGGAAGCTAAATGGACAATGCCATCTATGTGATGGGAGACCAGATATTCTGACAATTCTAATATATTATCATCAAAAATAAATACATATTCTGCATCAACCAACGAAATATTAGTAGAAGGGCGCACTAATATATGCACTGTATGTTCTTTTTTCAAAGAAGCAAGCAGGTTCCTCCCGATAAAACCTGTTGTCCCTGTTAACAATATATTCATGATAATTAAAATGGAGAATGAAAGGTATTTAATTTCTCAAACGTTAAATCACGGGTAGACATAACAATGCCATTAGAAATGCCCCAATCAAATCCTATAGAATTGTAGAGAATACCACAATCATGTTCCTTTGAATAACAAGAAGTCTGGGCATAATTGACAATACTACCGTCTTCCAGCGACAAAAAACCATGGGCAAAGCCTTTAGGAATATACATATACTGTGCCTTGCAACCATCTAATTCTATGGAAAAACATTTTCCATACCGCTGCGACTCTTTGCGAAGGTCAACTACCACATCTTTTATTCTTCCCTTACTAACATATACGACCTTTGTATGGTCAAAAGGAGGCAACTGAAAATGCATTCCACGAATAACATTTTTGCGAGAAACGGAATAATAAAATTCTTTAAAATCTGAATCTAATCCCTTCTCTACAAAAAAGTCTGAGTTAAATATTTTTTGGAAGCTTCCACGCTCATCCTGAAAATTTACAGTTTCCAAGACAAACAACCCTTCAAACGGAGTTTCTATTATTTTCATCGATTCGAATATCTTTCTATTTGTTCAACACACAACCGATACACATCCATAGACCGGTACCTCTTATACCAATCCACAGTAAGTGCCACACATTCGTCTATGTTCATCCTCGGTTCCCACCCTAGCCTGAACTTCGCTTTACTAATATCCAGCATCAACAATCCCGCTTCATGCAAAGCATCCGCATTAGAAAGGTCCTTCAACTCCCCGCTGCCATAGTCGGCTACCACCTTGCAGGCAACCTCCCACACAGAAGTAATGCTCTCCAAACGGGGACCAAAATTCCAACCTTCGCAATACTCCACAGGATGTTCATACATTTTCTTGCCAAGCAACAAATATCCGCTTAAAGGCTCAAGGACATGCTGCCACGGGCGGATAGCTTGAGGGTTGCGGATTTCTATCGGGCGGTTTGCCTCCAAAGCCTTGATGCAGTCAGGAATAATGCGGTCCAATGCCCAGTCTCCGCCCCCTATCACATTGCCCGCCCTGACACTGGCTATGCTTTTGCCATGCCTGCCATATTGCTTGGGATTGAAAAAACTCCGGCGCCAACTGTTGATGGCAATCTCTGCTGCGCCTTTGCTACTGGAATAAGGATCATAACCACCCATAGGTTCATTCTCACGGTAACCCCAGATTTGTTCCTTATTCTCATAACACTTATCGGTCGTTATCATTACTCCGACTCTCACGCTGTTTGTCACGCGGATAGCCTCCAGAACATGCAGGGTGCCCATCACGTTCGTTTCATACGTCTCCACCGGAATGTCATAACTCAAACGGACCAAGGGCTGTGCAGCCAAATGAAAGACGATTTCCGGCTGGTACTGCTGAAAGATTTCTTTCATCCGTGCGCCCTCCCGGATGTCGGCACGCATATCAGCCGCAATTTTCTCTCCAATACCGGAGAGCACATAATTGTCCCTTTCCGTAAAGGGAGCTTGAGCCACCCCTATCACTTCAGCACCCAATTCATGCAGCCAGATGGAAAGCCAACTGCCTTTAAAGCCGGTATGGCCTGTCACAAGAATCCGCTTGCCCCGGTAAAAGCCACCGAATATATCTACTGCTTTATCCATAATACTTATCACCAATTAAGCTATTGCCATACTTTCCAGGGAGCATTCCCCCCGTTCCACATCTCATTCAGTTCCGTGTTATCACGCAGGGTATCCATCGGTTTCCAGAATCCACCATGGCGAAACGCATGCATTTTCCCGTCACGGGCAATGGATTCCAGAGGCTGGCGTTCGAAAATGCAATTGTCGTCATCAGGTATATAATCGAAGACCTCCGGCTCGCAGACAAAATAACCTGCATTAATCCAATTACGGTCACCATCCGGCTTTTCCTGAAATGACATCACCTTGTCCGTGGACAAATCAATCTGTAAAGCCCCAAACTTTCCGCCAGGTTTGTAGGCAGTTAAGGTTAAAGCGCAGCCTGAAGCCTCATGCGAGCGAATTGTTTCTTGAATATTCAAATCAGAAACACCGTCCCCGTAGGTCAGAAGGAACCGTTCATCGGCAAGGTATTTCCGGACACGCCGGATACGCCCTCCTGTCATCGTGTTCA
>JAUUNK010000047.1 GCA_030844565.1 Bacteroides ovatus | reverse complement strand
AATAACAACCCATTATATTTGCCCTTTTCTACTTTTATTCTAAACTTGCCATCAGCACCCACTCTACCTAGCAGGATTCCTCGTGCTTTCTTCTCCATATCATCTGTGAAAGTGGAAGAATAGACACCGTAAATCTCCACTCCGCCTATCAACTTGGTGTTATCCTTCCGGTCGCGCACGCTACCTTCGACAATAAAGAAGTTGAATCCCTCCAATGTCTTCTCTATTTTATTAATCATGTTTTTGTATACGGGAGAAGGGTGTAGATTATCCAGATTACTGTAGCAAATCAAAGCTTGCCTGAAGGCTTCTTCCACCTCAGTCATGGCTGCATTTTCCCCTTTAGCACGCAGGTCTTTGATGTAGAGCATGGCACGGGTTCCTTGTTTGAGGTATTTATCGCACTCTTCCATCTCCGCTATCTTCTTGGTTAAGGTCTCTTTGGCTCCTTCAGTCACTGTTTGATCCCTATCGGCAGCATCCATCGCTTGTTGATAGAATCCTTTTGCGGCAGCGAACTTCAGATTCTTTTCCGATTCTTCCGCATTAGCCAGGAACTGGGCGTAGTCCGAAACAAATACTTCCTTTTCTTGAATCACAGTTTCCACCAATTGCAAGAGGATGCGGAACTTATACATCCGTTTCACAGTGAGTTGGCTGCCTTCTTTCAACTGTATGTTGAGTTCGTCAGGAAAAGAGCTCTTCACGGTGAACGTAGGGTTCTTGAAGGTGGAGCTCTGGGCGGCAGGGTTGGATGTATCGAAAATAAGATCGTAGGTCCATTGCCCGTCATGTTCTTTGTCTTTGTTGACATTAGGCTGCACATATTCGAGCGAAGACGCAAGCGGCTTTCCGTCAGAAATCACCGTTTTACCGTTGAACTTAATCGTCAGGTCGTCTATGTCTGAAAAGAAAGAGACTTTGGCACGGTTTTCTTCGGCATATACACCCTTGAGGTTACTCTCGTCTACGTATGAGAAACTCAAGGGAATTTCAAAACGACCGATATAACACTTACCGGGCTTCAAGGTCAACTGCGATGTCTTGCTTCCCTGTGGCGTAGAGACGGTGAGGGTAGTTTTGGAGAACCCGTCTTCCTGTTCATCTTCGCTAAAAGGATGGGTGAGTTCGAAGCGGTATTCACCCGTTTTCTCACGCCCCGCCAACACACCTTTTTCATGTCCCATGGTATGAGACACGGAGACTTCTTTGTTGGGCGTTATAATAATAATCTTTGCTTCTTTGGGTCCCACCGTCACATCCTTCGCCTCTTGAGGCTCGGTGTAGACAATCAGGTTGTTCTGCGCCTTTGCTTTTCCGGCAAAGAAGGTGCATAACACTAGCAAAGTAATAGAGAAGAGCTTCGTTTTCATATTTCTATAAGTATATCTTGATGCATTTATAATTCTATTTCAAAGTCGCCCACTGTGAAAATATCTTCTTTAGGCAATTCCTCCGTCTTAGCGTTGTTGAGGAAGCGCGGCTGCCAGGTACGTACATGAATCTGTACGCTATCCGGTTTGCGGAAGTCCCAAAGCAGGAATAGATAGCCATCATCACTATAACCACTGCTATTGGAGTATAACTGGTGGACAGTCACGCCATAGAAGCCTTCTTTGGTGGGATGTTTCACTACCTTAATATCATCGAACCGCACGCTGATGTACTTATTAGCAGCAAAACTGCGTTTGAGGCGTGTCAAGTATTCCTGCTTGCTTTGTTTGCGATAGCTCACTTTGTTGTAGGAGATACCTGAACCGTCCGTCTTCTTCACGGTAGTCACCGAACCGGTAATAATTAATGCATCGTCGCTGAATATCTTATCTAGAAAAGGCAAGTCCTTTTCGTTGTAGGCAGTACGGAAATGTTCTACGTATGATAATATCTGCTGGCGGATACCCACTTCCTGCACGGTGGTTCCCCTCTTCATCACATTCTGATAGAGGTTGGTGCCGATAGTGAGGTTGAAGCGAGTAATCTTTCCACCGGCATCAAAGTTGATTACGGCTTCCTGGTACTCATCATCCGCCATGGCCGCTTTGCCATCGGGACGCAGCATCAAGGGTATCTGCCTCACCTGATAACCACCCCCTGCATGCAGGCAGGATTGTACCACTTCGGAATCGTCACAATAAAAGTGTACATTTTCCCACAAAGCAGCCAATCCCTCCCGGGCTTCCTGCGTCATATCAAGGTTGGCTGTGTTCAAGCTGCGGTTCTGGTTGAAAGCAGAGTTTATCTCTGTTAACAAGGCGGTGGAAACACTTTCAATCTTACTTTTTATCGCACCTTCGATTCCGTCCTGCACCACCAGTTGCACCCTATTTTCCTGCGCCACCACCATCCATAAGTTTCCAAAACAAAGGAAAAATAGAACTAAATATATCTTTCTCATATCTCACAAATTTATTTTAATTCAAACCAATAAGCGCCGCAGCCACTAAAATTGCTCAGCTTCACTTCTTGTTGCGTGCTCACATCTCTGAACGTTTCTCCATCTGCTGCTAACACGCCTTTCACTTCTCCGGTGCGCGTGTAGAAGAGCAGATAATAATTGGGCGGCAATGCGTCTGAGGGGTATGAGCCATACTTTATCGCTCCCTTTGCCTTTAAATCGGCAAATACTTTTTTCATCTCAGTCATTGTACCTGCCGCCAAGATGGCTTGCAGGGAACTTTCACTACTTCCTACCTTCTCTACTGTGGAAACTGCCTTTTCTTTTTTGGATGCAGGCGTCTCTTTCTCTATCTTCATCGGCTCGGTAATCTCCGACAAAGCTTGCAGGTCGGCTCCCTTCTCATTATCGCTCAATACGATTTGCCCTTCTCCGCGAATCAGCACAATGTCGCTCTTCTTCACGTACACAAATGCACGGACATTGGTGCCACGCTTCATATTCATCTTCTCCGTACACGAGCTGATGTCCTGCAACACAATCTGTTGTACCGTCTCGCTGTTGCGTTTCGATTTGACCCATTCGTTTATTTCGTTCACCAGCAGCTCGTTGGCTGTTTTGATAGCATCCTCCTCCGTGGGCATGGTAGCTTCGGCAGACAGATAGGACTGCGATTTCTTAATCTTATTTATCACCTTCTTGGTGTCGGCAGAGGAACTTTGTCCCCAAAGGGAGATGCCGAAACAACTGATTGCCAGAAATAATAGTACCTTTCTCATCGGTCTTTCTTTATTGTTTTTTTTGTATTCAGGTTCAATTCTTCAAATAGGGACAATATGTTGTGCGTGGGGATAAAGATGGTGACACTCGCCTCCGCTTCTCCCTTACGTACGTTGAGCAGGGAATAAGGGACTTCAATGTTCATCACATGGTTGTACTTAAACAAATCGTTTACCGCAAACACGCATGCTTTGAGGCTGGCGGTATCCATCTTCTCTATGCCCACATAGAGATTGCATCCCTTGCTCTTACAATATTCAATCCATTGGCGGAGAGTGATGTTCAGTTCGTCAGTCTTGAAACCGTATTGCCGTACCGCCAGTTTGAGCGTCACTTCGCAAGGAGTATCTTCGGATATTAGCATGTTACAGATGCTCTCGGCAATGTATCCGGGGTCATAGGCAAGACTGAACTTGCCTTTCTTCTCCACATAGTACAAGTTATTGTTGATAGCTTCGAGATAATACTCCTGCCCTTTCTTCATATACAAGTGAGGAGCTGTCTTTGTCATATCTTGCTTTTTCACTGGTAGGGGTGCTTTCGCCTCGTGCACCGGATAGCCGGAAAGCTCTTTGATAAAGTCTCCTTCCAGGTCTTTCAATTTCTTTTGGGCAATCAACTGATAGGACATCGGGAAAGAAAGCTGAATCAAGAGGGTAGTGCCGTTGGAAAGGTTGACCGTATACCGATTATCTTTTTCCCGCATAGCAAGAGAAGTTTCATCGTTCACCAAATGCAGGCGGTCCAATCCACCTCTTTCAATCATCACATCGTCTGCTTTCATCCGCCATTCCCTTTCAGAGGTGCCCAGTTGAAGCAACTGGCTGAGGTAGTTCTCCACGAACTGGTAGACAGCCGGCGCATAAGGCATCTCTTTCGAAAGTAGAGAAGCTGCCGTTTGCAGCTTCTTACTTTCAAACTTTTTGTTCTGCCCCTCCACCCTCTGCGAGAGAAGAAGGCAGAAACAGATGACTACCGCTAAAGAAGTTCTCATTAAAGTCCCCCTAAAATGATAGACTCTACATTTCCATCTAACTTATACCATTTTCCTTGTGTGAGATGCCCGTCTTCGAATGTCCCGATAACCTTTTCACCGGGACTTGCCGTGCGCTTACTGTCGTCGCGCGAGTCGATAACATGTTGTTTCGTGAACTTCAAAGTTCCTTGCACATCGTGAGGCTTGCCGTTCTTCATCTTACCGGTCCAGATAGCGTAGCCCAAATCTTTGGTTACCACACCGGTGGTTCCTCCTACGGCAGCTTCTCCGCCTTTGTTTCCGCCTTTCACGTTGACTACGATAGAGGTGCTGACACTGGACATGGCGCCTTTTGCCGTAATGGTAGCTTCTCCGCCTCCCACTCCTGTAACAATTCCACCAGGACTAACGGTAGCTATCGTCTCGTCGGAAGAACTCCATATTATATCTTCATTGGTGTTACCGGGGTTGCAGTCAACGCTGAGTTGCTTCTCCTGACCTACTTCAAGGTTCATGTCTTTCTCCATGAAAGTGAGACTTTCGGCTAAGACGGCGGTGGATTTTATTTCACCTTCTCCTGCCGCATCGTTGACGGGGGTAGAAGTTTCCTCTTCCGGACCCTCTCCAACTGAAGGCTGGGAAGGGTTATCTCTCAAAGCAAAGAAAGTACCGCCTGCGCCCAGCACCATTACGGCTGCAACAATCCCACCTATCATTCCCCAGTTCGTAGTCTTGGGAGCGGGAACTTCTTTCAATTCTTCTCCACACTTGCTGCAAACAAAGGGACGCGAACCCCGCACTTGCTGCACTGGTTTACCTTTTTTCTTATCAACCGGTTTGCTCATTTCGCAACCGTCTTCATCGTTGAGGCAGATACCGTAACGGATTCTCCCTTGCTCTTTATCTCTTGCCATAATCTTTTTAGTATTTCTTGTTACTTAACTCTATTGCTTTATCTGCATAACCTTCCCATTGCTCTATCATCGCGTTCGAAGTGCATTCCTTTTCTACATATTGTCCGTGGAAGTCGATGATAGCCTGTTCGCGCTTTTGGCGTTCCGTCTTGGTGGTTTCGGGGTCTTTCAACACGTTTTCCACTATCTGGCGGATAGAATCGCGGATGTCGTCGGTGAAAGCAGCACTGTCTACAATATCCGTAAACTTCTCTGCGATAAGAGTCATCTTGGCACGTCCGAACTTGTTCTTCGTTTCCAGTCCCCAGCCCTCTTCTTCACGTTCATCTTGACCGAACTTCACTAAACCGAGCACTCCGGCTATGTATAAATAAGGTATGTATTCCTCCGGCTTCATGTCCGGTGCTACGGTCAAGCTGGGATATTGGGAGCCGTCTCCTTCGGCATGGAGCATGACTTTGGCATCGTTAGCAGCCTGTGCGTTAGGGTTGTGTATCATGTTGAAGTACTTCTTCTCCAACTTGGGCAACCACTCGAGGCAACGGATGGGGAAACAGTAAGTAATGGTAGCGATGGTGATTTCATCGGTACGTTCACTCTTATTATATATTTCGAGCGTAGCTCCTTCCGTGTTGGTGGGGAAAGCGGCACGCAAAGCATCTTCAAACTTCTTAGCAAAGCGTTTCAACGATTCGTTCTTCTCCGAAGAGGGGATAGAAACAAGAACTGTCTTACGGTTGATAGATTCCGGATGGGCAATCGGATTAGGATTGTTACGGATTTCACGGCCTAACTCAGTGCGGTTAAGCTTGAGATAAACACCGCTCTGCTTCACGATAGTGTCGGCAAAGTGCTTAAGATCATCATCGGTAGATAGCACTTTCTGCAACTGTTGCAACACATTCATGCCCAATACAGGATCGTTTTCGCGGAAGTTACGATGGTTCTCCACTATTTTGGCACTTAAGGTGAAATCAAAAGCATCCATTATCATGCCCATGTCAATAGCATTATTCAATTCGGCGAAAGAGGTGAAAGCCAATTTAGCATACTCCCGGGGAAGAATGGCATTACGAATATCCGAAGAGAGTTGGTTCTGCAAGATCTGATTCTCTACCAATTCTCTCTCAAAGCCTAATACTTTGTCTTCTTCGCTTATCTCTATAATAGCATTGGTAAGGTCTTCCAAACCTTTATTCCTCTTCGTACGTTCTGCTATCTGGCGCTCAGTTTCTTCAAGTGCCTTGTTGAAGATGTCTACGAAAGTAACCACTTCTCCGCTCAACTTCGCCATGTCTTCTTTGAGGCGGGAGAGCAACTTGCTGGCAAATACCAAAGCATATTCTTGGGTACGGGCAATGTACCAGTCTTTCAATATCTCCTGATGGTCTTGATAGCGACGGGCCCCTATACCGACCATCCGTTCCCATATCTTAAGATGGCTCCAATCCTCAATGTTGCAACTGCGATCCTCATTGTATTGCTGGATTTCTTCTTGCTTGGTTTTAATAAGATTGTCTATTTCGTTCTTCTTATCGGCAATGAAGGCCTGAAGCACTTCGCAAATTGATAACAAATCATACAAAGACAGATTACCTTCTCTCCACTGCTGGTAAAGGAAGCTTTCGATGCGGAAGATAATCTCTAAAGAATGTTCTTTGACTACTTTTTCCTTATCTTCATAGAACTTGGCAACACCATTCTTGCGGAAACGAGTGTTAAAATAGTCATTGCAAATATCTTCCAGTTCCTGCAAAGGAGTGCTGCTCTTCTTGGCATCTTCGGCGTTGCCTGTCACCACATCGTTCCAGTATTGTTCAATGGGGACAAACTTATCATCCTTCAAGATTTTCTCATTCAGCAGCAAATGACTATCGTCCAGACACCAGTTTTTCTTATTGGCATCCGTGAGGAAGAGGTCATTGTAGTCTTTCTTAGGCGCTGAATTCTGATAGCCCAAGCCGTCTATCCAGTTGTTATATTTAAACTGTAACAATAAATGCTGTCCCACCGTATAAGTTATATGCTCCTCAATACGACGTTCGGGATAGATAATGCGTTTTATACCAAAGGAGCTAAAAGCTTTACTTCGTGCAGGGATGGGGTCTCTTCCCCGGTTCATTTCATCGTACTCCAAACGATGACTTACAATATTCTCGTAGCTATAAGCCTGCAAAAACATTGTTATCTCCGGCATTTTATTTAAGAAGATACGTAAATAAAGAAAGTCGGATAACAAAATCGGAAGTTCTTTATGGGAGTCGATTACCATACCATTCTCATTTACATTGGAATAGAGCATAACACCGTCTGCTACCCCCAGAATCTCATGTTCACGTCCTCCAAAGTCTACCCGTTCGTCTTGGCAGCTTACATCGAAAGGCTTAAAGCGGAGTGCCTGTAAAGCATTCAGTTCCAATAAGGCCGCATAACCGTTCTGATGGTAACGCCCTGCTTCGCATCCTTCCGGAATGTCGAGTTCGGGAACCATCGCATACACCATGATATTAGCGTGGGGATAAGCCATGCGAGTCTGCGAAATAACATCAATAATGGAACCGGAACCCGTACCTCCTGCCAGACCGGTAAAGATGTGAATATTTAAAACATCAACACCGCTTATCTTCTTAGTCTTAGCATATTGGCTCTTCAAAGTAGAAAGATAAAGCCCCGAAGAAACAGCGAAAAGGATACGCCCCGCACGCCGTTTCTGACCTGCTGCCGCGCCCACGGAACCTAAAGATTTCACAATAGCAAGACTCGGAACTATCCCCTTCAGACTGGGATAACTACTCAAGCTTGCCGAGATGGCATTTAAGTCCACCTTCTTTATATTAACAAACTCACTCTCTGTAAAAGACGCATCCTGCCCCATCACGCGGAAACTGGGATCGCCCAGCCCCATCATTTCACGGGTAGAATCCACGTATACATAACCGATAGGCAACTTATCGCGTTCTTCCTGATTCGGATAATCTTGAAAGATACGTTTTCTAAAGGCTTTCAGTACTTTTCCTCCTGTACCTCCCAGCCCTACAAGGATGTGATTCACATTTTCCATAGCTTATATTCTTTTTTTAAATTATATCTGGCATTAATATTCCCGGTGTCTGCGCCTTGCCGAAGAAGATGTACTTCGCGAAGAACGGGAAGCGCGAGTTCCACGGCGCCGGGAAGAGGTGGTCCCTCCTGCTCCCTGGCTTCCCAAAAGCCCGGCAAACACTGTAGAGACCAACATGATTCCCACTATCCAGAACAGGCGCTTCCATATAAACCAGTTAATTGTATGTCGAAAACCGTTCTTGACAGAGTCGATAACCTGAAGTCTATCAATGTGTGCTCCAGCTTTATACTGAACGAGATACTCCTGCATGTCAACGGTAAACTTGCTTCCCAATACGGACTGCCACTGGTTCAATTGCCGTTCCACTTCCTGAATTTGTCCGGGGGTGACTGTAATTCCCTCAGCAGGGATGATAGCATTGACCGTCTCTTCTACATTGTCCACATAGCCTTTCAACCGGAAAGCTCCTATCATCTGAACCGTCTGCCAAGACAACATGCAGAAAGCCACACTTACAATGGCAAGCGAAGAAACACTGTGGGCATAAGGCGAGAATATCACCTTCACTATGAATTGAATTATTCCAATCAGAAGTGAAGCCAACAGTATTCCCCATATCAGGGAAGAAACCATGTGTCCAACTAAGGTAAACATAGGCGTATATCCATACTTTAATTTAATCTGCCCGAAAAAATATTTTATTTCCAGTAAACAAAAATAGATAAAATGACAACTCTAACTCATTTGCAATAAGGTTGTTCTCATAAAAGAACGAACCTTGTTTTAGTATCACAATCCCCCAAAACTGCGGATAGGAAGGCTAGAAAGGAGTTTCTCAGACTCATTTTATCCTGTTTTACCTAACAAGGTTCTACAAAGAAAGCCAAGAAATACTAATTAAAAATCACGGAAAACCGTGATAAGACCTATTCTCACCTTTACGTCCATCTCCTTTTACCCTGATTATCAGCAGTATATATCATACGTTAAATAGTGCGAGAAAGCAACATTAAAGGAATATTAAGACTTTAAACGCACATAAACTTCGCAAAAAGAAAATAATCAGGAGGAAACTTGCAACTTTTTATATTCACTTTGCGTCTAATAGAAAAGAACACTTAAAAAGAAAAAATATGAGAACAAAACTTTATCCTTCCCTCCTTGTGGCATTAAGCGTAATAATGGTATTTAGTAGTTGCACAGCGCTTGGAAGCATCCGTCCTAGCAGCAATACAAGTACGCGCGATTATCAAGTAAAAGAATTCAATAAGATAGAAGCCTCTACGGTGGGCAATCTTGTTTATACTCAATCGAAAGACGGCAGCACTTCGCTCCAGATCTCCGGTCCGGACAACATACTTGAACTGATACAAGTCAAAGTGAAAGACCACACCCTATATCTCAGCCTGAAGAAAAGCAATATAAAAAACATAAAGAACCTGGACATCAAAGTCTCTTCTCCGGACCTCAACATCGTAGACTTCAGGGGAGTGGGCAACATCTCTATCCCCGAAGGACTGGCAACATCCACCCTCACCATCTACAGCAAAGGAGTAGGCGAAGTGAAAGTAGCTCAGCTCAAATGTGACGAAGTAAATGTCTTTTGCTCGGGAGTAGGCAACATAAACTTAAAAGGAAGTTCCACCGTGGCTAATTACGAATCGAAAGGAGTAGGCAATATCAGTGCATCGGGACTAGAGGCACAGAGGGTGACTGCTAACAGTTCGGGCATCGGCAATATAGACTGCCACGCCAACGAAACACTGGTAGCCACCAGCCGTGGCATAGGCAACATCACCTACCGGGGAAATGCAAAACCGGAAATCAACAAGAAGGGAATCGGCGGGGTGAAACATCTGTAAGCCTGGCTTTCCCTACTTTTGATATATAAACTCTCTCTACACTTTAACATTAACATGCAAAAGGGCTACTGCATCACGCGGTAGCCCATTTATTTAGTTAGTTTATTTATAAAAATTTGAGAGAATTGAAACTTCACAGCCTCAAGTTGTTTTAATTAAGCACACTAACTATATTATATGTTTAAAGCAAATGAAAATGTCTTTGTTAAGAGTGTCCCTGCTTCATCGAGGTAGTGAGCGCCGAGATAAACTCAGGACTCATAGTACCTGTAAAGTTAATGACTGCAAAGGAGCTTTCCTCGTGCATCAGCATCACCAGCTCGATAATCGCTTCATTCTTTTTCCTCACCATTATCTGGCAATTCTGCGACTGATCCTGAAAAGAAAGGAAAGGTTCAAATCTTCCCGGATTCTTCTCTACAAGCTTCAAAGCTTCCTGGTAGTATTCAGCTCCCCTCACTTTAGAAGTTAGCATCTGCATACTCTTCAAGCTGGAAATTATATCTACTACCGCTTCGTCTTTTCCGGCATCGCTTTTCAAGATTTCTTCCATCATCTTCGGACTGATGGTGACGCAGGTAAGATTGGTATCCGCCTGGTGTTCAGTCAAGAAACGCGAAGCAAAATCCTGAGCCATCCCCGACAAGGACAGCCATGCCATGCAGCACATTAAAAGAACGCTCTTCATCTATTCGTCTATCCTATCGACCGTGTCGGTTCCGATGCTATCGGGCACTTGGCGGTCTTTTGATTTATTTATTCCTTCAGACAACATCATCAAGGCGGAAGTCACTTGCTTGTAGGCTACTTCCGGATCATCGTAGGTGTCTCTGTAAGTATCGTAATTGTAGTCGGGCACATCATCCGCAAAAAATGAATGTTGCACCACGTTTCCCAACAAAAGTATCACAGCGACAGCAGCGGCAGCCTTGAACAAAGGCATAAACCGTCCTCTCAATGTGAGGCGCCGGGCTTTCACCACAGGGGCTTCCACTTGTGCCAATACCTTTGCATCGAAGTCTTCGCCCAGCCCTTCCTCCTGCTGAACCTGTTGGTAAACAAACAAGTCCTTGTAGCGGAGCAGATGAGCGGGGACGTCTTCCTTCGAAAAGAAAGCACGCAACCGCGATTCTTCCTCCAGGGAAGTCTCGCATTGCCAATATCGCTCTAAAAGCTGTTCTATGTACTTACAATCCATATCCATCAATCTCTAAATACCTTTGTTTTACCTTTTGCCTGGCTCTGAAGAGGTTCACTTTTACCTGTTCCTCCGTCAGATGCAGGATAGTTGCAATCTTTTTATAGCTCTCGCCCTCGATGTCTCTCAATTGCATGATGAGACGTTGTTTCTCAGGAAGTCCGTCTATCAGGCGGTGAATGATTCTCATTCTTTCTGCTGTGACCAGTTGTTCGTACGGACCGGATACTTCGGGGCGTTCTTCCACCTCGGGAGTCAGTTCCACGTTTTGGGCTTCTTTTTTCTGGCTTCTGTCTATCGCCAGATTCTTTGTGATGACCAGGCAATAAGCTTCTACAGATTCAAACTGCGACCACTCATAACGCTTGTTCCACACCCTAATCATGGCATCCTGAACGACATCTTCGGCTTCGGCCCTATCCAAGGTAATTCGGAGTGCCAGACGGAAGAGCTTATCCTTCAGCGGCAGTATATCGTTTCGGAAACTGATTTCTTGCATCTCTATAATTAATGACGGGCAGGGATATGAAAAGTTACAGATACCCGCCAACTTTTTTTTCAGTTATTTCTTTATGCGTGTTCCTCCGCCTGCGTTAATTGCTGTTGCCGAGGTGATTACCACCTCGGACACACCGGCATTTATTGCTTCAAAAGAATTTTCCAACTTCGGAATCATACCACCTTGAATAACGCCCTCGGATACGTATTGTTCAAATTCCCTACGGGTTATCTGGGGAATCACGCTGTCGTCATCTTCTTCGTTACGAAGTACACCTTTTTTCTCAAAACAGTAGACCAGTGTAACGTCAAAATACTCCGACAACGCCTTAGCGGTTTCCCCGGCGATAGTATCGGCATTGGTATTGAGCATATTGCCCTGGCCATCGTGAGTGAGGGGAGCCATCACGGGAACTATTCCTTGTTGGATGAAACCGGAGAGGAAAGAGGCATCCACCTTCTCCACATCTCCCACAAACCCATAGTCCACTTCTTTCACCGGGCGCTTCACCGAGCGGATAACGTTCATATCTGCTCCGGTAAGTCCTAAAGCATTCACCCCGAGCGCCTGAAGACCTGCCACGATATTCTTGTTCACCAACCCGCCGTATACCATTGTCACCACTTTGAGAGTTTCGGCATCGGTGATGCGGCGTCCATTTACCATTTTGCTTTCAATGCCCAGTTGCGCCGCTATCCTGGTGGCGGAACGTCCGCCCCCGTGCACCAGCACTTTGTGTCCGGGGATAGCAGCAAAGTCATTCAACAACTGATGCAAGGTTGCTTCTTGTTCCACAATCTTGCCACCTACTTTTATTACGGTTAAAGGTTCTTTATGATTTTCCGTATTCATTATTCTTCCCTCTATTTCTTTATAATATGTCTCTTCTTATTCCAAATAAGTATATCCATAAAGTCCGGAACGATAGTTGGACAGGAATTCTTTTCCCTCTTCTACAGATATTTTTCCTTCTTTCACCGACTTGGTTACCCAGGTTTCCAGCGTGCGCACCAGTTTTTTGGGGCTATATTGAACATAGTCCAACACTTCCGCCACCGTTTCTCCGTCGATAATCTGTTCGATGGTGTAACCTTTGTCATTGACGGAGACGTGTACGGCATTCGTGTCGCCAAACAAGTTGTGCATATCGCCGAGAATCTCCTGATAGGCTCCTACAAGAAAGACACCTACATAATAAGGCTCTTTACCCTTCAAGCTATGCACCGGCAGATAGTGGGCTACGTTGCGGGTAGAAATAAAGTTGGCAATCTTTCCGTCCGAGTCGCAAGTGATGTCCTGCAAAGTAGCGGGACGGTCGGGCTTCTCGTCCAGACGTTGGATGGGCATGATAGGGAATATCTGGTCGATGGCCCATGAGTCCGGCAACGACTGGAAAAGAGAGAAGTTACAGAAGTATTTATCTGCCAGGAGTTTCGACAACCCCCGGAATTCGTCCGGCGCATGTTTCAATCCCAAAGCTATCTGGTTTATTTCACGCGTGATAGACCAATAAAGACGTTCTATCTGCGCCCGCGTCTTGAGGTCAACGATGCCGTGGCTGAAAAGGTCGAGTGCTTCTTCGCGTATCTGCTGTGCGTCGTGCCAGGCTTCCAACATCTTATTTTGGTTCAAGCTGTCCCAAATGCCATAAAGTTCCTGCACTAACTCGTGGGCGTCCGGCGAGATTTCTTCTTCATCGTCCCACTCGGGCAAGGTGGCAGTCTCGAGCACTTCAAAGATGAGCACGGAATGATGGGCGGTGAGGGCACGGCCGCTTTCGGTAATAATATTGGGGTGAGGGATGCCATTCTTGTCGCTCGCATCCACAAGTGTGGAGATAGAGTCGTTGACATACTCCTGTATAGAATAGTTAACACTGCTTTCACTGCTCGAGGAACGGGTTCCGTCATAGTCTACTCCCAATCCTCCACCGATGTCCACAAACTCTACATTGAATCCCATGCAGCGCAACTGCACATAGAATTGAGAAGCTTCGCGCAGGGCGGTCTTGATGCGGCGTATCTTGGTCACCTGGCTACCGATGTGGAAATGGATAAGTTTGAGGCAATCCTTGAGTCCTTTGCTCTCGAGAAAGTCCAGCGCTTCGAGCAATTCGCTCGAAGTAAGACCGAACTTGCTGGCATCGCCGCCCGATTCTTCCCACTTCCCGCTGCCCGAAGAGGCAAGCTTGATGCGGATACCGATATTGGGCTGCACGTTGAGCTGCTTCGCCATCTTGGCAATCAGCTTCAACTCGTTCATCTTCTCTACGACAAGGAAGATTCTCTTTCCCATCTTCTGGGCAAGTAATGCCAATTCGATGTAGCTTTCGTCCTTATAGCCATTGCAAACAATCAATGAGTCAGAGTCCGTATTGACGGCGATGACCGCATGCAACTCGGGTTTGGAACCGGCTTCCAGCCCCAGGTTGAACTTCTTGCCGTGGCTGATAATTTCTTCCACCACGGGACGCATCTGATTTACTTTAATGGGATAAATGATAAAATTCTGCGCTTGATACCCGTATTCCTCGGCAGCCTGCTTAAAGCAATGCGCCGTCTTCTCGATACGGTTGTCCAGAATATCCGGAAAACGCAATAACATAGGAGCCGCCACATCGCGCAATTGCAATTCGTCGACCAGTTCTTTCAAATCGACGGCAACGCCATCTTTCCGCGGTGTAACAACCACATGACCTTTGTCATTAATACCAAAGTAAGAGGTCCCCCATCCTGTGATATTATAGAGTTCCTCTGAATCTTCAATACGCCACTTTCTCATTTTTCTGTTATTCGGTGTTTTTTAATAAATTAATGAACGGCAAAAATACGTATTAATCTATTAATATCTACACCCCGACAGAAGAAATTACGCTTTTATACTCCTAAAAGTTGCTGCAATCGTTGCACGGAAGTTTCAATCTGATAGCGGTCTTCAAGTTCTTCGGCATTAAAGACGTATTCCGCCTGCTGATAGAAGGGCATTCTTTTTTCAAGTGCCTGAACGATAAAGTCTTTCAACTCTTCGTCTTCCTTTCCCTGCAAGATAGGACGCTGTTGTTTGGCAATGCGCAGGCGGCGGAAAAGAACCTCGGGACGGACATTCAGGAAAACCGTTTGTCCGGCATGGTTCATAAACTCCATATTATCGAAGAAGCAAGGGGTTCCTCCACCGGTAGAAATAATTACATTTTCAAAGTCCGCCACCTCATGAAGCATGTTTCTTTCGAGCTCGCGAAATCCATTCTCGCCCCGTTCCTGAAACAATTCTCCCACAGTCTTGTGGAAACGTTCTTCAATATACCAATCCAAATCGATAAACGAAATAGACAGCTTACGTGCAAATGCTTTGCCCAAAGTAGTTTTACCGGCTCCCATATAGCCGGTGAGGAATATCCGAATCATAGTAACTATCGTTTGTGGGGGACAAAGGTAATTATTTAATTAGTAACTGCCAGCGTCCTTTTCAACGATTTATTCCGGTCGAGGGAAATAGAGAGAAAGAGACATATATACCCCGTCTGTTGGGCATATATATCCTGCGTATTGGGTATATATAGCCTGCGTGCTGGGTATATATAGCCTGCATGCTGGGTATATATAGCCTGCATGCTGAGTATATATGGTCAATAAAGCAGAGAATAAGAGAGGTTACAAATGATAAGAAAGAAGCATCAATAGAATAAATAACCGGAAAATAGAAATGCCAAATATAAAGACAGGTGAAGTAAATAGCATAGTTTTGATATATGTTATTTCTCCTTTAGCTTTTCCGAAGCATCCTTACCTGAAATCACATCATTAACCAATCTGCGCAATTCTTCTTTATTTGGCAAATAAAGTTCATACTTGGATACAAACAAGTGAGAATCCATACCATAAGTAGCATATTCTACTAAAAGTTCATCTTTATTATGGCTAAGTATCAGCCCAATAGGAGGGTTATCTCCTGTAGTATTTTCTTCTCTGGCAAAATATCCCATATACATATTCATCTGACCAATGTCCTGGTGTTTGACTGCATTCTTCTTTAAGTCAATTAAAACAAAACATTTAAGAATCCGATGATAAAAGACCAGATCGATGTGATAATGACGATTACTTATAGTAAGAGGATATTGGCGACCAATAAAAGCGAAGCCTTTTCCCAACTCCAACAGAAATATCTGCAAATTGTCAAGAAGCTTCTGCTCTAAATCATGCTCACTATACCTTCTTTTCTCGGGCAAGCCCAGAAATTCAAGAGTATAAGTGTCTTTTATTATATCTTCGGGCTGCTGGATTATAATTCCTTTCTGTGAAAGCTGCAAAATACCTTCCTTATCCTTGCTTGATGCTAAACGCAAATATAATGCGCTATCTATCTGCCGACGAAGGGAACGGACATCCCATCTTTCTGATATACACATCTTCTCATAAAAACTCCGTTCCATTTCATCGTCGATAGTGATGAGCTCACAAATATGCGACCAGCTTAATTTGTCAGACAGTGTCTGACAAATTGGGTATAGCAAATAAAACTTCCGCATATTGTTCAAATTAGGTCGACTATACCCCTTACCTAGCTTTACTCTTAAAATTCTAGATAAGGACGTAAGCAAGGCTGTCCCATATTTAGCTTTAGCAACACCTTCCTGCTCAAATTCAACAATATACTTACCTACATTCCAATACGTGGCTACCAACGTAGCATTTATTGTCTTAGCCAACTGGCTTTTTGCTCCAATTACAATATTAGTAATATTATCAGCTAGCTGAGTCAAACTCGCGTCAGTCAATGCAGTTATAGAGACATTATTTTTTTCCATATCGCTTTTCTTGCCCATACTTTTTCCTTAATTTTAATCAAGAACTGTCCTCTGATACTGACAAAAATAGCAATAAAATGAAAGGCACTTATAGTTCTTAACGGCTTTTTTATCTAATAGATGAATTTTTCCGGTATGAGACTTATACATACCGGAAGTTCCGCAAACTACGAGCCTTATCTAAAGACCTTCACCCTATCCTCCAATGGGCGAATCTCCTTTTCTCCCGGCGACAGTAGAGGAGTTCCGAAAGGCATCTGGGCAACAAGCAGCCACTCTTCGGGTAAATTCCAGGCGCTATGCACTTCTTCATCAATAAGAGGATTGTAATGCTGCAAAGAAGCCCCGAAACCTACTGCTTCCAGCATAGACCAGATGGCGAATTGGTGTATCGCGGACGTCTGAAGAGACCATCCGGGGAAGCTGTCTTTATAAAGAGGAAAGGACTCCTGCAAGCCTTTGACTACAGAGGTGTCCTCAAAAAACAACACGGTGCCATAACCGGAAGCAAATGAACCGTTTATCTTTGCTTCGGTATTTATATATATATCAGCCGGGAGCATGCTACGCAACACCTCCTTCACTATGTCCCACAACTTCCGGTGGTGCTCGCCCAATAACAACACCACCCGTGTGGATTGGGAATTGAATGCCGATGGCATATAGGTAACAGTAAAATTGATAATATCTTCTATCTCCTCGTCAGAGACAGGAGATTGACTGCCAAGGGAGTAGTAACTTCTCCGGTGCTTCACAACTTCTCTAAATGATTGGTCCATGATGAATGCTCTTTATGATTTTATTTCTTAAATCTCTACTATTTAGAAAACAAACATCTACAAGACGTTGTTCGATAAAACAATATATTTTGTACCTTCGCCCCGCTATTACGGCTACACTATCAGCTTATTTCAAAAAAACACTAGATGGGAAAACATAAATTTTATGTAGTATGGCAAGGGGTAACCCCCGGAATATATACCTCGTGGACCGATTGCCAACTCCAAATCAAAGGATTCGAAGGAGCACGCTATAAGTCATTCAACACACGGGAAGAAGCAGAACATGCCCTGGCATCTTCTCCTTTTCAGTATATAGGAAAGAATGCAAAGAAAAAAGAGACGTCTTCTTCCGCTTCACTTACCGGCGAATATCCTCCTGCCGTAATCCTAAACAGCCTTGCAGTGGATGCTGCTTGCAGCGGGAATCCCGGTCCCATGGAATACAGGGGTGTATACGTGGGCAACCAACAAGAGATTTTCCACTACGGACCAGTGAAAGGGACCAACAATATTGGAGAATTCCTAGCTATCGTGCACGGGCTGGCACTACTGAAGCAGAAAGGATATGATATGCCGATCTACAGCGATAGCAAAAATGCCATTAGCTGGATAAAACAAAAGAAATGCAAGACTCAACTGGAACGGACGGAAGAGACAGAAGGCCTGTTCGTCTTAATAGAGCGGGCAGAAAAATGGCTACGCGAAAATACTTATACCACTCCTATTCTTAAATGGGAAACTCAACAATGGGGAGAGATTCCTGCCGACTTCGGCAGGAAATAATCTTTCTTCGGAGAAAGGCTTTTTATTTTCTTTCTTATTTAGAGCTGTTGCATATCATGAAGCCGCTTATAGTAGCCATTCAACTGAATTAACTCTTCATGTTTACCTCGCTCTACGATTTCTCCCTCGTAAAGCACACAGATTTCATCTGCATTCTTAATGGTAGAAAGACGGTGGGCGATAGCAATCGTAGTACGTGTCTTCATCAACCGCTCGAGGGCTTCCTGAACCAAGCGTTCGGACTCGGTATCCAATGCGGAGGTAGCTTCATCCAGAATCAGAATGGGAGGATTCTTCAAGATGGCACGAGCAATGCTGATACGCTGACGTTGCCCACCGGAGAGCTTACCGCCTCGGTCACCGATATTGGTGTTATATCCTTCCGGTTTCTCCATGATAAAGTCATGAGCGTTGGCTATTTTAGCAGCCTCTATCACTTGCTCCATCGTGGCATTTTCCACTCCGAATGCTATATTATTAAAGAAGGTATCATTAAACAAGATGGCTTCCTGGTTCACATTCCCTATCAGCGAGCGCAAGTCACAGATACGTACATCCTTGATGCTTACTCCGTCAATAGTAATGTCACCCTCCTGCACATCGTGATAACGGGGCAACAAATCGACCAGCGTCGACTTCCCGGAACCGGACTGGCCGACCAATGCCACGGTCTTCCCTTTAGGAACTGTGAGATTTACGTGTTTCAAAACCTCCCTCTTGCCATCGTAACTGAAAGAGATGTCCTTGAATTCGATTCTATCGTTCATCCCGTTCAATGGCTTGGGGTTGTCAATCTCTTTTATATTGTTCTCAGCTTTAAGTATCTTATCCACACGTTCCATAGAAGCCAATCCCCTGGGGATATTATAGCCTGCTTTAGCAAAGTCTTTCAATGGGTTAATGATACTGTAGAGAATCACCATGTAGAAGATAAAAGTAGAAGCTTCAATCGTAGAGCCATGACCAAGGATGAGGGTTCCACCAAACCATAGCACCATAACTATTAGTATGGTTCCCAGAAATTCACTCATCGGATGTGCCAGCGCCTGCCGCATTGCTACCTTGTTCGTTGCATCGCGAAGCTCATTACTGCACTTTACGAAACGCCCCACCATCTTGTCTTCGGCAATAAACGCCTTAATGATGCGCAAGCCACCCAGCGTCTCTTCCAACTGCGACATGGTATCGCTCCACTTTCCTTGTGCTTCCAAGGATTGGCGTTTCAGCTTCTTTCCTACTTTTCCCATAATCCATCCCATTCCCGGCAATACTATCACCGTGAAAAGCGTTAACTGCCAACTGGTGATTACCAGCGTGGCAAAATAGAAAAGGATTAAAATAGGATTCTTCATCAACATATCCAGAGAGCTGGTAATCGAATTCTCCACCTCTCCCACATCGCCGCTCATACGGGCTATAATATCTCCTTTTTTTTCTTCGGAAAAGAAGCCCATAGGCAAACGCAACACTTTATCGTATACCATTATTCGAATGTCCCGTACCACACCAGTACGCAAAGGAATCATTACTGCCGAAGAAGCAAAATAACAACTCGTCTTCAACATTGTCATGAAGGCAAGGAAAAGTCCGAGAATAAGCAAAGTTGTGCTGGCTCCGGTAGTAGTGATCAGGTTAGTGACATAATAATAGAAATTATTGATTACTACATGTTTGAGGTCGTCGCTTCCCCACTCCATGAATTCATAAACCTTGGTATGTTCCCCTGTTTTGAAGAGAATATTTAAGATAGGAACGATTAAAGAAAAAGAGAAAACATTGAATACCGCAGATAATATGTTAAACATAATCGCCCAACCAATATACTTTTTGTAAGGCGAAACGAAGCGACGCATGAGTTGCAAGAATTCCTTCATGTCTTATTATTAAGTGAATTAAGGTCGCAAAGATACAAGAAATTCTCGAAGAAGCGGAACTACACAGTAACAATTAACGCGAATTATCAAAGAATGTTCACGCTTGTACTCAAAAAAATGATAATTGATTGGCTGCTACCTCATACTTTTCTTCTTGAATACACTAATTATTGTTAAGATTTCCCACACATACATCCAATGTTAAAACAGCCTCTCTACATTTGCTTTTAGAAGATATTAAATATGAAAAAGCTCCCTACCTTCCACTTTCTCTTTTCTCTACTCTTGCTTCTCCTTGCAGCCGCATGCGAGATGTCCTCCCTGCCCCTGTTGCAGAAAGCAAAAGAGATGCAAAAGATTTCTACCGATAGTGTCTTCTTCTACCTACAACAAATTAAGCATCCCGAAGAACTAACGAACGAGCAGCAAGGTGACTATTGCCTCCTGCTCTACCGGACTACCTTACAGAAAACCGGAGAAGTGAAGGATTCTCTTTTAAAAGCAGCTTTTCTCCACTACGAACAAAGCCCCAACCCTCAACGGCGGCTCCAAGTATTCAATGAACGGGCACTCTCATACGTGTATCACAATTTGCCCGACTCCGCCCTCTCTGTTGCAGAAACAATTTTCCACCATCCCCATTTTAATGATACGCTCAGAATGAACCTCTATGGTATCTGCCGTGAAGCATATATACAAAAGAAAGACTATCCGGAGGCATTGAAAGCAGCAGACAGTTGCCGGCAGATAGCTACTCAATTAAAAGATACTTTTTCCTATTTCCGGTCGTCTCAGAGGTATTTAAGTATCCTCAACTTGCAAGGAGAAGAAGAAAAGTATATCTGTCAATCCCATGCTTTGATTGATTGCTTGGACACTTCCGCCCGATTCAGACATCTATCTTATTACATCCTTGAATCGCTCGTCCAATCGTGCCTGCAAAGAAAAGAATTCGATAAAGCGCTTCATTACAGCAGGCAACTCTCCCATTACAGGCATAGCAGATATGAAGTGCCTTACTACCTGATGCTAAAAGCTGAAGTCCACGAAGCACTTCATCATCCCGATTCCGCCAAGTACTATTATACTCAGGCAGTCAACTCCGCTTCCGGACATCTCGCCATAGAAGCCAATGCCCGCCTGCTACAAATCGCCTGTCGGGAACAGCTACCCGAACAAGCTTATTACCTACAGGCAAAAGAGGAACAATTGAAGGAAAACATTCTAAACCATCTTAATACAGAAATCAACAGAAAAGAGTTCACCGAAATGAAGCTTCAAAACGAACTCTATTCCCTGCGCCTGAACCAACAGAAAAAGGAACTTTGGATGATGGGCATCGTAATCATCCTGCTGCTGATAGGGTTTGTGGCACTCCTTTTCTACCATCAGGAGAAGAAAAAACGTCTACAAGGCGAAAACCAATTGCTACACCAAGAGGCAGAACTAAGTGCTCTGCGTGAGAAAGAAATGCTTATGCGCAACAAAGAAACCGAATTGCGCGAAGCCCTGTTCCGCCGCATCTCTTTCTTCCACAAACTCCCTTCCCTCCACCATACGGAAGAAAAAGAAGAGGAAGAAGAAAACATCTCCAACCGGAGAATCACCGTGAGCAATGCAGAATGGGAAGAAGTGAAAACAGCCATCAACGATGCTTTCGACAACTTTGTCCTCCGCTTGCAAAGTGCTTACCCGCAACTGGGCAACAAAGACATCTACTTCTGCTGCCTGGTCAAAATCAATGTGAATCTCCAGGACCTTTCAGATATATATTGTGTCAGCAAAGCTGCCATCACCAAACGTAAATACCGTATTAAAAAGGACAAGCTAGGGATTACCGATGAGAATATCAGCCTCGATGCTTTTCTACAGTCTTTTTAATCACGTAGGTAAAAAGACTGTTATTATCCTGAGAGTTGTCCGCCATGTCCGGGTAGCAAAAAGTTGTTATTAAATTAAATATCAATATTATACCCATCTGCATACACCCCTTTATTGTCCGCCTGTTTTTTTGCTGTTGCATCCTCAAAGCCTTACTTTTGTCCTAACCAAATCAGCGGACACAGACATTTAACTCTAAAATATAATACAATATGAAAACTAAAATTCTCTTAGGAAGTCTCGCCCTTTGCGCATTGACTGTTAGCTTTGCCTTTACATTGAACACGAACGGACCGGAGAAAGACCCTTTAGCTCTATCTCCTGTTGTAGCCACCCGAGTGAACACCCCTACCGGAACTCTTATTAGCTGCAACCTCAAAGCCCTCAAAGACACCATAGACCTACCGCTGAGCTATCTCACCGAAAATCTGGAAATTGTAAAACTCGACAACCGCGACGAAGCCCTCGTAGGAGGATGGATACGGACACAAGTGAGCGACAATTATATATTAGTGAGCAACAACAAACAAACACCCTACAAGCTCTTCACCCGTAGCGGCAAATACCTATGTAATATAGGCTCCTACGGTCAAGGTCCCAACGAATACTTAAATACCTACGCCGATCAACTCGACGAAAAGCACAATCGCATCTACATCCTCCCTTGGCAAAGCACCAAGATATTGGTATTCGACCTGAAAGGGAATCCCCAAACTCATATTCCGCTCTGCCTTGGTGTGCCTAAAGGACAGTTTAGAGTAGATGCAGACAAATCGGAAGTCACAGTCACCGTATTGCCTTTCAAAGGCTTGCCTCCCGTGGTATGGACCCAAGACCTGCAAGGCAAACGCAAAAACTTTATACCCTCAGGCCATCTAAAGGTTCCCCGCGACTTTAGCAACGAAGTGTCTATGGGCAACAATACCTCCGCTTACGATGTCATGCTCACTGTCATCGTTCCTCCCCGTGTGGACAGCCTCTATCACTACAATGCAGAGAAGAATCGCCTCGAGCCTCGCTTCACAGTCAAATATCCTACTGATAAGCTACCCTGGCATAGCTATTCTGAATATCCGGGCCATTTCGTCGGCGACGTATCTTTCCCCGTACAAGTGAGTGAAACCTCATGGAGCAGTTCTAAACCTGCTTTATATATAGTGGACAAGAAAACCTTGCATGGCAATTATTTCCGATTGTACAACGATTTCTTAGGCACGAAAGACATGGAATTATATCCTTCCTTCTCGCATGGTTATTACGTCGCCAACATGGAACCGACAAAGCTCATAGAAACCCTCCAAAAAGAAATAAAGAAGAAAGACTTGTCACCTGCTGCTAAGAAGCGCTCTCAGGAATTGTTGAAATCATTGGGAGAGGAAGATAATAATGTGGTACTCATTGCCAAGATGAAGCGATAAGAGCCATTGGGGATTTTGTAAAAGATACAGGTGTTGTTTTCTGATTAATTCCATATCTTTGCAAGAAAAGATAAAAGGTACGCAAACAAAGAAACTATTCAGCATGCTATTCTTATTCTTGTGTACAATGAGTCTGGTAAGCTGTTCGGATGAAGAGAAAACAACACCTATCACCCTTAACTACGAAAATCCCCAAATTCTTTTTAGCAATGAATCCCCGTGGAGGCTAACTCCTTTCATCAAAGAAACGACACCTCTATACGTCATCGGCGGTGATGGGAATTATACACTGACAAACAGCAACAAAGAAGTTGTGCAAGCTAGCTTTGACGGAAAGAAAGTAAGTTTCAAACCCCTTGCTTTAACAGTACAATACAGAAAAGAGGAATTGGGTATCTGGACAAAGAAGTATATCATTCAGGGAGATGAGTTGACAGTAGGGGATAAGGAGAAACTGGAAAATGAAATAAAAAAGGCGGAGATAATAGCGTCTTTTATATCACAAAAAACTTCTTTCACCTTCTGACAAGAAATTCCATAAACAGGGCTGTCTACTGTTTTATTAAAGATATAACAGAACAGTACCAACCGAAGTATCCGGCAATGGAACATGCATATATTATTTATGAGGTACTGCAATAAGAAAGATAAGAAGCTTTTTCACTTTTTATCAGTGCAGAAGTAGACTCACTTGAAGAGACTCACAAAATCGTCCGCCACTTTTAAAGCACAAGTTACTAGATAGGCAACGACTTCTTTCTTTTCGGTGATTTCTATAATAATCCCTTCTCCTTCAGTATATCATCGTATGCACCGGCTATGAGTTCGATAATCATTTCTCTGGGAAGCATGGTGCACGACTGGAGCGACACAGCCACCAAATTATTAGCTATTTCATCGAATATCACTAATGGTGCTCCTCGTAGTTTAGTGTCATAAGACACTTGATAGCCAACATCTTCTCCTATTATATATTGAGTCTGTGCAATAAACATCTCTATTTGAGCAATGTTCCCTTCGAGCGGGTTTCCTTTATATAAGATTGGAGCAAAACGTATTTTTAGATCACTAACCTTAAGCCGGCTGGGAAGAGTTGGTGAGAAATCTTCATCCTTCATCGTTTGTTTTTCTACCAGAAGTTTAAACTTGGTATAAGGTAGAAGCATACTATAATTTTTAAGTGTTTTTAATAATGTATTTACCGAGGATCCAGAAATAGCGGTTTCTGTGATAGCAAAAGTTATTAAAGGGGGAGGTGTCCGGGCTATCGCTGGGTTTCTAGATAACATCTTGAATAATAGTCCTTCTTCTGCATCCATCATTCGGAATATTAATCTTAAATGCTGTTCTTCTCTTTTGTGAAGCTGCGATTTAGGGATTTTTACGTTAAGTAATTCTTGTCTGACTCTATGGAGGTGGTCTGCCAGTAGAGAACCCCCTCTCTCGAGGCTGAAAATGGCTACGGTATTTCCAAGCACACTTACTAAATTGGCAATGGCACGTCTACTGTCCATTATGAATGGAGCGAATATCGCTCCTTTTATCTGTCCTTCTTGTATGTATTTGTCGTCATCCGTACCCCGTAATCTTCCGATTGCATTAAAGCGGGTGGAGCGTTCTTTGGCAAATAACATACTTTTAGTTTCTCTCAGTTTTTCCCATCCTTCAATATTGGTAAGAAAAGGCTGTGTCTCAATTAAAGCTGAAGGATACTTTAAATCTGGAGTAGGAACTCTGTTGGTGGGGAAATGTATTAAATAGGAAAGTATCTGTAGCAAATTTTCATACTGAAGTGGAACTACATTCCAATTCTTCTCTATAAATTCAATAAGTAAAATTATTCTATTTAATTGTTCTATCCATATTGGATCAGCTTGCTGATTAGTGTGAAAGTCATCGACTTTTTTATGTGCTTCAGCTAAACCTACTTCCATTTCAGCTTTGATTCTAATCATTCTATTAATGTCCTTTTCCAACTCGTCCCATTTTTCATAAGAGTGTTGGATGTTGTCTTTATGCCACTGTAATAGAATAGAACGAAATAGCTCATTCTTATTGGTCATTAATTTAGATGGTACTTCTTCTTTCTTTGTATTAATAATCAAATATCCTTGGGCTATTTGATTATTAATAAGCCCTTTTTTAAATTTCTGAGGCTGTATTGTATGTGATACAGATTTTTTATATAGTTTGGTTGTTTTCATGGGGCTACTTGTTTTTAGGGTGTATTTGCTATTTTAAGGAATTCATCATTATTACATACTACAATTAATTTAGCTATATTCCAGTCAGACAATTCATCTTGTTTGGATTGGGTGGAATGATTCGGTTTTGCTTCCCATATAAGATAAGCCTGCTCTTTGATTTCTTTCCCCATACTCATACTTTTAGTGTCAATATATTGCTCAACCTTTTTCTGGGCGGCATAATAATATTCCTTATCGTTATTTTTGGGTTGTCCTGCTTGCTCCCAATTATAATAGGCTAATTCTTGTATTTTTTTATGATAGCGATACAGGGCTATACTTCCTTTGACTCCCAGAAAATCAAGTGTCAGTACGTTCTCAAATTTACTTCTCATTACTTCGCCTCCTTTTAAACTTTCACTTCCTGCTGTTTTTTGTTGTTCTTGTTTCTCATAATACTTCATGAGTCTCAACAGGCACACATCTTCCCGCATGACAGGGTTTTGAGTATTAGTTAAATCTCCATTCTCATCTATTTCTTGATAGGTTGATTTATCGGGTGTTCCTATACAATGCCAGTACACTGGAATTTTAGGATTTGAATATATCTGGTCTATTTCTTGCCGTATAAGAACCGAAGCGGGGTCGTATGCTCTGATAAAAACATGTACCTCTTTATCTGCATAGGGGTCGTCTATGAACGTTTTTACGAATGTTTCGGATATAATATTCCACAAAGGACCTATTAAGTTCCAATTGTTAGATAAATAGAAACTGTCTAAGACTTTTCCAAACTGAGTTGTTTCCAGTGTCTTACAACCTTGGCTTTCTGCAAAATTACTTAAGTCATACCCTCCTGTCCATAAGGCTAGCTTCTTGCTATTAGTTATTTTATCTGCCTCTATGGACAAGTATTGGCTTATTTTTTCACCTAATTGAACGTAGAATTTATTCTGGTTTCTTATCCGGTCTAAGTCGCTCGTATAAATTAGTTTACCATTATCTTGAGGATCTTTATATACCGCTTTTGTGTTTTGCGTTTTTTGTTCCTCTATTCCATTTAAGATAATCTGCCATATTTCAGATGCGAGTTGGGTAGGGCATCCTATATCTTCCATTTTTAGGATAAATCCTTTTGTCTCGGGATGTTCGGCAGGTTCAGTAGTAGAGAGACATTTATCTGCAATGACTTTATGTAGTGCTTCATAGTAAAACTTGTCTGTTTTTGTTGGATCGTTCGGTTTTCCAGCTTTTTCCCATTGGTAGTAAGCGGCTTGTTTTATCTCACCTTGTAGTTCTTTTTCAACGATACTTAAGGCAGTGTGATAATCTTTATCTTGCTCTTCTTTATCTTGATTGGGTAGAGCTCCTTTTTG
Source organism: Bacteroides ovatus (assembly GCA_030844565.1). Lineage (GTDB taxonomy): Bacteria > Bacteroidota > Bacteroidia > Bacteroidales > Bacteroidaceae > Bacteroides > Bacteroides ovatus_A. The sequence goes on along the minus strand of JAUUNK010000047.1, from coordinate 1,798 downwards.
TTGCCATATATAATAGGCAGCTTTCTTTACTAGATAATCTTTAAAAAAATTATAGTCGTCGGCATTGATTTCTGAAGTGCCTTTTTTTTGAACGATTGCTGAATAAACGTATTTATGAAGAGTAGACATTAAACTTGTTGGTTTTTGAGTCTGGGCTCGTAGACTATTAACCAGTTGCATAAGGGGGGATGGCCTTGTAGCAAATGTTTTTAGTTCACTATCTACAGATTTGGCGATTTTCCGGTTATTCTGCATAGGCTGAATAGTGTGTGATTTCTTTTCTTTATATGCTTGTTCAGTTTTCATATAATAGAGGCTGTTTACGCATACAAAAGTGCAGTAAAGATTCAATGATAACAATAGTAGTTTTTAATATGTGGTTATGAGTTTTTGAAATATCCAATTGGTTATATAAGACTGTAATTTCAGGTTTGTTGTTAGATAGTAGAAAAGATGTCTGCAGGATGTTACTTTATCAAGCCTGCTGTTGCACCTTACAACGTCCGCTTTTAGGGGTCAGTTCAGACAGGAATGACTTCTTTTTGACTCTATATCCGTAAACGACAACCTCTTCTACGTTTAGAATAGTGTCTTTCCGTATAGTAGTATCCCGCTCATTATTTTGGGCAAAAGTGAATTGCGGTATTAGAATTAACAACAATAATAATATGAGTAACCTCACAATTGGTCTAAGCATACAGCTTCCTCCGATTAAAAAATTAATAATCGGATTTACAGCAAACAATGCAATGACTTTCAGTGATTAAACAGCCGGAAAGAGGATGCCCTATTTGTTGATTGTAAGTCCATAACCCGTAGACTGTAAATCCAAACACAAGGCAGGTCTTCTGACTCGTTCCAGACTGAACGCCTTCCCGGTTTATTAAAACCAGTGGCAAAAGATTGTTCAGTCCTAAAATCTTCTCCTTGACAGAGTAAGATGGAACTTACAGCAGCGGGAACTGTCCGGGATTCACACCCGGTTCCCTTTTAATTCCGTACCGCGACCTTTTTGAAGATGCGACGTGGAAACCATTGCAGGGGCAAAGGTAGTAAGTTTTTCGTCTATTCAATCGTTTATTTTAAATAAATTCATCACAAAAACCTTCTTTCACCTTCTGACAAGAAATGCCATAAACAGGGCTGTCTACTGTTTTTATTAAAGATATAACAGAACAGTACCAACCGAAGTATCCGGCAATGGAACATGCATATATTATTTATGAGGTACTGCAATAAGAAAGATAAGAAGCTTTTTCACTTTTACTTTCTAATAAGCTTTAGTTTGAAAACTAAGAAATAAGCACTTTGCATGAATATACCGATATAAATTACTTTAAAACCATCCACATCCAAAGTATGCTCACGCAAAACCTCTACAATTTTTGAAGAACAGAACAATACCACCATAAAAGTAAAAGCATATCGTAAAGCATCAATTCTTAATTTAAAATCCTCAGGTTTCGTATTTTTGCAACTAGCTGGCAATAGGCATGTCAGAATAATTCCAACAAATATAGACACTATGTCATCATAGCCATACGGCATCAAGAACATTTCATATATACCCCAGATAACAAGCAGTATCAGGATAGCAACATCAGCAATATTTTCTTTCAAGCATTTCATATTAATTCAATTAATTATTAGTTCGATCTAGAAGAGTATTTTTATAAAAAGGAAATTATATGCATACTCCCCTCTTTTTTAAAAAGGGGAGAAAAACATAATTATATTCATCGAATACCTGTCAATCCTTTAAATCACCCCAATCTTTAGAAATTAGTGGGCTAATAAT
>JAUUNK010000046.1 GCA_030844565.1 Bacteroides ovatus | reverse complement strand
GAGAAGAAACGAGATGCAGACTCCAAAGAGAACAGGAAAGAACATGCCGGATGGTGAAACCTATCTATTAGAAACAACGGAATGTTGCGCCATACGATGTACGACCCACTCATTGGATATAGTGACCTAACGCCCAGATTATAACTAGTTTATACCTGGAAGAAGGATGTCCAAGAAGTAGATTATAGAGGATATATATGAAAAACATCCGGATGTTTTGCTTAAAAACACCCCCATGTTCAAAATAAAAACACCCGGATGTTTTGGCATAAAACATCCGGGTGTTTTGTATATTGTTTATTCGAGAACGACTTGCAAGGTATAGCTTTTCCAAGAACTGAGTATAAACATTCTGTGTGCTACTCCACCTTATCCTGCATCTCGAATCACAGTCGTTATCAAGCCTTCTTCGTTACCACAACTTTAGCTGTCACCTTGTTGAAGTATAACTTAATCGTATAAGTACCGGCTTCGCTTACCTTAAAGTTGCCATTGTCACCGACTTCAAAGTCACCGTCCACGGCATCGGCAGCAAACTGATTCCCCCAGTCCTGGTCGGCACGAATCTTCCATTCGTCGCCTGCACTGAAGTCTACGGTAGCAGTCAGGTAATAGGCTCTGCTTCCTGAACTATCCGTGTCGTAGGCCAAAGTCATAGGAGTATCGGGAGTACCTCCCCAACTATTGTGAGTTCCGCAAACACCCCAGCTATTTACCATAGCGAGCATGGACAGTTCCCGTGTCTCCTTATTGAAAGAGAACTTATAAGAGAACTTGTCGTAGCAGGCGATGTTGCCTCCGCCGTTAAGAGTGATGGTTTCGGGATTCATTACAGTTGTTCCGCCGTCATATCCCCAACTAGTGTCCCACGATGCTTCGGGAGTAATCTTCCAGCCCTCGGCAGCTTTACCGCCAAAGACTATCCAGCCTTCGTAGACACCGTTATCGGTAGGAGAATACAACACTTGGCATTGCTTGAAGGAATTATCCGGGTCTGCCCAACTGCAATATCCGCCCGGGAGATACACTTTCGGATACTCCGGCTCGCCGACGAACAGGGTAATCCGGGAAGACTCTACATTGGAGTAGAAAGGCTCTATGGCATCGGAGATGGAAGAAGTGATACGGAACTCAAAGTCGTAGGGTTCAGCGGTTACTTCCATTTCATACGACTTGAACAGGGCTGCTATCTTGTCGTTCAGGTTCTTGGCGGAGATAGCATAGGGACCTGCATCGGCAGAGGAGTGCAGGGCAACTGCCTTGGCGAAGTTCTTACCTTTAAGGTCCATCTCCAAGGTATTGATGACCTTGGCAGAGTATCCGACATCGGGCTTGGTCCACTTAAATTCTATCACAGTGGCGTCGGCTGTGTTGGCGTTCAACACGTAAGTGTCGCCGATGCCCGAGAGTACGGAGGGGGTCACTGCGCTATCGTCGTAATATACCTTCTCCAGGTCGCTGTCGCAAGCAGTGAGGACCACCAATGCAAGGCAGAGGGTGGATATATATCTTAATATTTTCATATTACATGCGTTGTTTTTAGTGATTAATAATCCTTATTCTGCGTCAGTTGCCCATTCACGCTGGTGTCGGAAACGGGAATGGGGAAAACATTATATTTCTCTTGAACACCTACTCCGCTAATGACACCGCCTTTGGCAGGCCAGGTGTAGGAAGAAGAAGTGTAGAGACCGAAACGAACCAAGTCCGTGCGGCGGACACCTTCCCAGTAGAGTTCACGTCCCCTTTCGTTGAGGATGTTGCGGTAGTTGTCGGCTTTGAGCCAAGCTGCGTCTATCTGGCGGTGTTGTGTGTCGCCATAAGCGCGGTCGCGGAGTTGATTGACGTAACCTACGGCTGTGGCGATGTTGCCGCCTTCGCCGCCACGTGCTACAGACTCGGCATACATCAGGTAAATATCTCCCAGGCGGAATAAGGGAAAGTCGGTATCCACCCACAAGTCCTGTTGTCCGGGAGCTCCGGTGCGGGTGGTGTTCTTATATTTGCGTACTCCCCAGCCTTCGGTCTCGAAGGTTCCTACCACGCCGGTGGTTATCCGGTAGTCACACACGCCTTCATAGTCGTCGAAGATGCCACGCTTATCCAATATTTCTTGGGGGCGGGGGTTATCGTTATCTTCAAAGTCGAAGAGCGTCACGAGGTTCTGCGTGCTGCGGAAGACGCTCCATCCTTCGCGAACACCGTCGCAGGCTTCTTTGCGGGCACCGACGATGAGAGCTGCCATTCCCCAGGATTGAGTCTTCTCTCCATCGAAGATGACGGGGTAGATAATCTCTTTCAGCGTCTCGGGATTCTCGCCATTGTCGGCAAGGAACAATTCGGCATAGTTGGAGGCGAGCGAGTAGTGCGGGATGATGCGCTTGCAGGCTTCGATACAGTCTGTGTAGCGGGGCTGTCCGGTATAGACTTCGGCGTTGAGATACATGCGTGCCAGCAGGGCGTCTACCACTGTTTGGTCGGCGCGTCCATATTCGGTGCGGGTGGCGGGCAGGTCGGCTTTGATGGCAGTGAGCTCGCTTTCAATCCAGCCGAAAAGGTCCGCGCGGGAGAGCTGCGACGGGTTGAGGGAGTAGTTCTTCTCGGTGATGAACGGCGGACGGGCAAAGGCATCCATCAGCACGTAATAGGCAAGCGCACGGTTGAAGCGTGCCTGTGCGGCATAGCTTTGACGGTCTATCTCGGCGGGAGCGTTGTCTATGTTCTTCATAAACTCGTTGGTGAGTGCCACGACGAACATGCAGCGTTGGTATACGCCTTCGATGATTTCGTTCTTGCTGGTAGTCCAGGTCAGTCCGTTGATTTCGGTTGCCCAGGCATCGTTGGAGGCGTTCTTGCATTCGTCAGTACTCTGCTCTTGCATGGTCCACCAGCAGCGCATGAGTACAGTGTTTCCACCGTCGAGCCCGGCAATGTCGGAGTCACCTCCATTTTGTCCGGAGAGTGCCCAGACGGAGTATATCTTATTTAATCCTTTAGTGTAGCTTGCAGCGTCGGTATAAGCTCTTTCCCCCGTTACTACAGTGGAGTCCAGAGGCTGTACATCCAAATCGCCTACACAGCTCGCGAAGCCGGTGAGGCAGGCTAATGCCAGTATATAGAATTTCTTTCTCATGATATTCGGTTTTAAAAGTTAAGATTAACACCCAGTGTAAAGATACGCGGGCGCGGCCACATGCTGCCGTCTATGGCAGAGGTTTCGGGGTCGAGACCGTTGTACTTGGTGATGGTAAACACGTTCTGCACCGAGGCGCTGATACGTCCCGACAGGCGGTTGGTAAAGAACTTCTTGAACGAGTAGCCCAAGGTGATATTATCCATCTTGAGGAAAGAGGCGTTCTCGAGGAAGTAATCGCTGGCTCCCTGCTCGGTACTGTTGATTTGGGTGAAGCCCGTGCGGTAGATTCCATCGTAGTAGTTTACGAGGAAGCCTTTGCCGCCGTAGTTATTCATGGTGCTGTTGCCTGCGGCGAGGGAGTTGTAGACGTAGTTACCCAGGTTGGCACGGAGGTTGAAGCCAAGGTCCCAGTTGCGGTAGGTGAACTCGGAGCTAAGTCCCATGAAGACTTTAGCCATCGGGCTTTTGCCTGTCAGGTAGCGGTCGGCTTCGGTGATGGCTCCGTCGTGGTTGCGGTCTACGAATGCGTTCTGGATGGCTTTACCGTCCTTGTCATACACCTGCTGGAAGAGGTAGAAGGTGTTGGGCATCTCGTTTATCTGGTGCTTCTGGTTGGTTCCGGCGTCTATACCCTGATATTCGGGGTTGTAGTTGGCGGTCAGCTTGGTAATCTTGCTGTCGTTCCAGGTCACGTTGTAGCCCAGGTTCCAGGAGAAGTTTCTCGCTTGTATCACCATAGCGTTGATGTTGAATTCCACACCTTTGTTCTTCATCTCTCCCACGTTGGCGGTAATCTGGTTGGTGAAGTTCGTTCCGGCAGGTGCACTTACGGTGTTCAGCAAGTCTTTCGTATGCTTCTGGTAGTATTCGATGCTACCGTTGATGCGGTTGTTGAGGAATCCGTAGTCGATGGCAACGTTGTAGGTAGCCGTTTGTTCCCACTTCAGGTCGGGGCTGTAGCCGTTGGGTTTCAGCAACGTAGTGCCCAGATAGGTGGTATTGGGGTTGGTGCTGAACGAGTAAGTAGTGAGATACTGGTAATCACCAATTTCTTGCTGACCTGTGACGCCATAGCCCAGACGGAGTTTCAGTTTGGACAACACGTCCTGTGTTCCTTTCATGAAAGCCTCGTCGCTAATGGTCCATGCCAGGGCGGCGGAGGGGAAGAGTCCCCAACGGTTGTTCTTGCTGAAGCGGGAAGAACCGTCGCGACGCAGGGTGGCGGTGAGCAGGTAGCGACCCATGAAGTTATAATTCAATCGACCGAAGAAAGACACGAGGTAGTTCTCATAAGGAATACGGCGGTGGTCGTCGCGGATGTATCTGCCTTCATTCTCATTATACGTATAGCCTTCTTTAGCACCTTCGCTTCCGTCAGTGGGATTGGAATAGTTGATGTCGTGGTTGGCATAGTAGAAATGCTGCCAGGAGTAACCTGCCATCACGTCGAAGTGACTCTTGATGGATTCCAGCTCTTTGGCATAGCTCAGGTAAAAGTCGAGCAAGTGGTTGCGGCGCAGGTTGTTCCAGGTGTTTCCACTACCCACATTGGGGAAGTTAGTGTCCTGCACGCTCTGGATGGAGCCGGGAGATACGAAGTTCTGTCCGGTTGTCTTCGCCACGTCGTAGCCGAGGTTGAGGTTGGCATGGAGGTCTTCCAGTCCGTGAATCTTGTAGTCGAGCTGAATGTTGCCCAAGCTGCGGTTGGTCTTTCCGTGGTTGTCTCTGTCATATAATAAGGAGAGCGGGTTCCAGGTGGCAACGGACTGAACGGCGCCGGGCACTTCGGACCAGTTCCAATAGCCGTGGTAGTTTCCGTTGTCGGTATACATCGGCTTGGTGGGGTCGAAGAAAGCGGCTGCACCCACTGCGCCGGAGTCGGCAAAGCGGTTCTTGTTGATGGTCCCTTTTACGTTGATGTCTACGCTCAGATGCTCTTTAAAGAACTTCGGGCTGAGGTTGACAGCAGCGGTATAACGTTCATAAGTGGAAGTCTTGAGCGTACCGCGCTCATTGTTGTATCCCAAGCTGACACGATAGGGCAAGATGCCTGTCTTGCCGGAGACAGCTATGTTCTGGTCGGTGCTCAGACCTGTCTGATAGATGGCATCCTGCCAGTTGGTGGACTGGTTAGGATACTTATTGAGGATTTCACGAACGGTGTTGCCTTGTGCAGTGCCTTCGGCATACTGGTTGAGCAGCACTTCGCGGAATTCATCGGCGCCGAGGGTAGGCACGCGCTTGTAAGCGTCTTTGGCGGTGAAGCTGCCCGAATAGGAAACTTTCACCTTGCCCTGAGAGCCTTTCTTGGTGGTGATGATAATGACACCGTTAGATGCGCGCGAACCATAGATAGCAGTGGCGGAAGCATCTTTCAGCACGGTGAATGTCTCGATGTCGTTGGGGTTGATAGTAGCCAGCGCATTGGGTGTGCCCGGGGCTGCATCGTTGGAGGTGGGGATACCATCAATCACTATCAACGGGTCGTTGGAAGCATTGAGCGAAGCACCTCCACGGATGCGGATGGTGGAACCTGCTCCGGGGCTACCGTCGCCCGGGGCAACGAACAATCCCGGCACTTTGCCTTGAATCAATTCTTGGGGAGAAGTGACAGCACCCCGATTCATATCCTCAGCTTTGATGGCTACTACAGAACCGCTCAAGTCGCTCTTCTTCACCGAGCCGTAGCCGATGACAACTACGTCGCTCAACAGTTGGGTATCGTCTTGAAGGGTGACCGTAACGGAAGGGGCAGCCTTCACTTCGGCGGGCTTGTAGCCTACAAAGGTAATAGTCAGTACAACATCCGGAGCAGCGTTCAAGGTGAAGTTACCGTCGAAATCGGTAATCGTCCCTGTTGTTGCTGCGCCTTTAATAATAACGTTCGCACCAATCACCGGTTCGCCTGTAGCGTCTTTCACGTGTCCTTTGACAGTGACTTGCTGTGCATAAGCGTCCAATGATATAAACCCCAATATGAGGGGAAGAATCCATTGAAAGATTCTGAGATTAATTTGTCTCATGCATTATAAAAACTAAAGTTAACAATTATAGTAATAGTATCATTATTCATGTGGTTGAATGATTGTGAAAGAAAAAATACCTATTGAAAACGGTTGTTATCCCGGGAGAGAAGGGTTATGGAGAGCTGGCTTTAGACTCCCCATAACTCCATTCCCTCCGCTAATTACTAGCTATTTACAGCTTCTTCAATCCTTTAGCCTCTGATTTATCTTTTACCTCTTTAATGCTGATTGCATATCCGCCTCCGTTGGCTGCGCGCAAGTTGAGTTTGCTCTTAGAAGTGACGATGCCTTTCTTGATGGTATATGCCTGCGGGTTCTCTTTCCAGTCGGCATCTTTGGCATCGGCGTAGATGGTAGCTACATATTGCTTACCCGGAGTCAGGAAGTCGAGTGCCAATCGCGAGGCATGTCCGTTTTCTCCGGCTGTACAACCCACATACCAGTCGTCTGTGCCTTTCGCCTTGCGGGCAATCGTGATATATTCTCCCGGCTCAGCTTCGAGGTACTTACTTTCGTCCCAGTCAATCGCTACGTCTTTGATGAACTGGAAAGCGTCCATAAAGCGCTCGTAGTTATCGGGAATGTCGGCAGCCATCTGTAGGGGACTGTACATAGTGACGTATAATGCCAACTGGCGGGCAATGGTAGAACGTACCTGGGAGTTGTTTCCCGGGTTCATCTTGTTGCAATGAGTCTCGAAGATACCGGGAGTATAATCCATCGGACCGCCAATGAGACGGGTGAAAGGAAGAATCGTCGTGTGATATACCTTGTTTCCTCCGAAGGATTCGTACTCTGTTCCGCGTGCCGACTCGTTGCCGATGAGGTTGGGATAAGTGCGGCAGATACCTGTCGGGCGGGTAGCTTCGTGCGCATTGACCATAATTTTGTAGTCGGCGGCTTTAGTCACTGCATAGAGATAATGGTTGTTCATCCACTGACCGTAGTGATGTTCTCCGCGGGGGATAATATCGCCAACGTAACCGCTCTTTACCGAATTGTATCCATTGTCTACCATAAACTGGTAAGCCTTGTCCATGTGGCGTTCGTAGTTGCGTACGGAAGAGGAAGTTTCGTGGTGCATCATCATTTTGATTCCTTTGCTTGCCGCATAACGATGGATTTCCTTCACATCGAAATCAGGATAAGGAGTAACGAAGTCGAATACATAGTCTTTGCTCTTGCCGAACCAGTCTTCCCAGCCTTCGTTCCAGCCTTCTACCAGCACAGCATCAAAACCATGGGCGGCAGCAAAGTCGATATAACGTTTCACATTGGCAGTGTTGGCAGAATGTTTGCCGTTGGGCTGTGTCTTGGAATAGTCAGTTTCTCCGAGTTTCACACTAGTCAGTTCGTCGGTATAAGCCCAAGAGCCTTTTCCGGTAATCATATCCCACCATACACCGATATACTTCACCGGCTTCACCCATGAAGCGGCATCGGCAATCTTACAAGGCTCGTTCAGGTTGAGCGTGATGCGGGAAGCAAGGATGTTACGGGCATCGTCGCTCACAATCACTGTACGCCAAGGGCTCTGGCAAGGGGTCTGCATGTAGCCTTTATCTCCTTTGGCATCCGGAGTCAGCCAAGACTCGAACACCATGTTCTTGTCATCGAGGTTGAGGTGCATGCAGGAGTAGTCAATAAGGGCTGCTTCGTGAAGATTGATGTAGAGTCCATCGTCCGTCTTCATCATCAGGGAAGTCTGTACACCTGTCGGCGAGAAGGGAGTCTGGGAAGAGTTGGGCGTGATGGCTTGCTTCATCAATCCTCTGATTTCAGAAAGACGTGAGATAGTGTAGTCATATTCCTGCGTGTCATAGTCGCCGGGTATCCAGTAAGCGGTGTGGTCGCCTGCCATGGCAAACTGTGAATGCTCTTCTTTAATAACGAAATAGTTCAGCGACTTTTGCTGGGGGAATTCATAGCGGAAGCCCAAGCCATCGTTGAACAGGCGGAAGCGTATGCGGATAGAGCGTTCGTTCACGGGCTGATACAACGTTACCGCCAACTCATTATAATGATTGCGTATTTCTTTCTCTTCTCCCCACACGGGTTGCCAGGTTTCATCAAAAGTAGTAGTCTTGGCTTCTTTCAGTTCAAAGCCGTTATACAGATTAGTCTTTGAATCGAGTTTATCCGGGTCTTTGTGCTCTGACCAATCGAAGTCAGTGGGAGTGTTTCCTTCTTTCTTCAATTCGAGCCCCAAGGTGCTTGGTTTGATAACTGCTTTTTCTTTGTAACTCAATTCATACATAGGAGCACCTTCGCGATTCAATTGGAAGGTCATTACCAGATTTCCATCCGGCGAGGTCAGCTTCTCTTGTGCATTGGAAAGGAAGGGAGCACAGAGAAAGGTCAGAATCAATAATTTCTTTTTCATGGTTGCAATAAGATTTTTAATGTTTGCTCGGCGAACCGACAATGCAAATGTAGGGGGATAGTACCCGCCATTCTTAGACTAGAATATAAATATAAGTAGAATTAAAACTTATCTAGCTGAAAATAAGAGTATTAATATTTAATGAAATATCTAAAAATACAAATGAAAATGAAAATAGTTAGAAGTAAATTAGGTGTTATCAAAGCTATATTTCTTATATTTGTGCACATCTTTAAAGAGCACCCTATGAAGAATCTAACCTATTATGCAGTATCTTTCTTCTTAGTCTTTTCAACCTCTGCGTTTGCTTTGGGCGCAGGCAATAAAGTATTTCTTAAAAAATTGGATAAGGTTATCGACCAAAAGAATACCTATCAGCTCCAAAAAGAAAAAGAAATAAAGGAGCTCAAGACAAAACTCGCCCATGTCTCCACCCCTGATGAAAAATACCGCGTTTATGGTTCCCTCTACGACGCCTATCTCCACTATCAGGCGGACTCTGCACTTCATTATATAAATGAAAGAATGCATATTCTGCCCCAACTGAACAAACCGGAATTGGAAAATGAAATCACCTTGAATCTTGCCACAGTCATGGGTGTGATGGGAATGTATATCGAAGCCATCGAGCAAATGCAGAAGATAGACCCGCAAAAGCTGGATAAAAAGACCTTGCTATCTTACTATCAAACTTACCGCGCCTGCTATGGCTGGCTGACGGATTATACCACCAATAAAGAAGAAAAACAGAAATACCTGCAAAAAACAGACGCCTACCGCGACTCTATCATCAGCGTGATGCCGCAGAAAGTGAACCGGACCACCGTAGCCGCCGAGAAATGTATTGTTGGCGGAGAAGCCGACACGGCACTGGCGATGCTGAACCAAGCACTAAGAGAAACCACCGACGAACGCCAAAAGGTATACATCTACTATACCATGTCTGAAGCCCACCACCTCAAAGGCGAGATGGAAGAAGAAGTCTATTATCTGGCACTCACCGCGATTGCCGACTTGGAATCGTCCGTCCGCGAATATGCCTCCTTACAGAAACTCGCTCACCTGATGTATCAACTTGGAGACGTAGACCGCGCCTATAAATATCTGAGCTGCTCGATGGAAGACGCCGTGGCATGCAACGCCCGCCTCCGCTTTATGGAAGTAACGGAGTTCTTCCCTATTATCGACAAAGCCTATAAGTTGAAGGAAGAACGGGAACGTGTCATCTCCCGTGCCATGCTTATCAGTGTCAGCCTGCTTTCCCTGTTTCTGCTGACTGCCGTTTTCTTCCTCTACCGCTGGATGCAGAAGCTATCTGCCATGCGCCACGACCTCAGCCTTGCCAACGAACAGTTACGCTCCGTCAACCACGAACTAGAACAGACAGGGAAAATCAAAGAAGTGTATATCGCCCGCTACCTCGACCGCTGCGTCAACTACCTGGACAAGCTGGAAACCTACCGTCGCTCGCTCGCCAAGCTGGCTATGGCCTCGCGCATAGAAGACTTGTTCAAAGCCATCAAGTCGGAACAGTTTATCCGCGACGAACGAAAGGAGTTCTATAATGAGTTCGACAAGTCGTTCCTCAAACTATTCCCCCACTTCATCGCCTCCTTCAACGAACTGTTGGTGGAAGAAGCACGGGTTTATCCCAAATCCGACGAGCTACTGACTACGGAACTTCGTATCTTCGCTCTCATACGGCTGGGTGTGGTGGATAGCAACCGGATTGCCCACTTCCTGGGGTATTCCCTCGCCACTATCTATAACTACCGTAGCCGGATGCGAAATAAGGCTATCGGTGACAAAGAACGATTTGAGGAGAATGTAATGGCTTTGTGCAGCTAGCCGGTGGCTGCCCTTTATACACAAACCTGCCATCCATCCGCATGGTGTAACTCAATTGCGGTGGAAAAACAGAGGAGTCTATCTATTTTCTTCTACACACAATCTTATGTCTCCCTGGATTTAAATTCCTTCTAAGCAGGATAATATTGCATGTATGGCAGGATGTAAAGAATGGGAGAAATAGGTAGATTCCTTGTTTTTTCCACCGCCCCTAGCCCCGCCTCCAAAGGCGGGGAATTAAGTTACACCGTGCGGATGGATGGAGGGAGGGGGGGGGAATATATAAAACAACGAGTTGACAAGGAAACCCTGCTGCATACTAAGTATTGTGCAGTCCCTTGCCAACTCGTCTCTTATCTAGTGGTCAATTCAGCTTTAAGGCGCCGGTTGAGGTTGAGGCGTATTGGTGACTTGGATGTCAATCACCAGATCTTCACCACCTGCAATGACGTTTTTCAACACAATAGAACCGTAGCTGCCGGCAGGCAAGGTCTTGCCATCGCCGCCATTGTTAGCTTGTGCATCGGCCACGGCTGCTTCAAATGCAGCATCATCTACGTCTATTGTAAAGTTCGACTTCTTCGTACCGCCGTCGCCAAGATCATCCGTTGTCCAGCGGATGGTGATCCATCCATTAGTGAACGTGGAAGGACTGCCCGTAGCACCGGGACGCAAGCCGCGCGGAGATACAACACCTGTCAACAGGAACTGGTCGGATTTCTTCGGATTCAAAAGTACGATGCGGGCATTGGCGGGAGCACTCACCGTCTCGTCGAAATAGATTTCCTCACCGGCATTCATCTTCACCATCTCTTTTTCGAGGGCACTTGGAGCTGCACTGATCAAGTCGAAAGTAACAACTGTCTGACCACCGTCTTCATTTGTTAATACGATAGACGGAGGAGTAACGATAGGAGTTGCTTGTGCAGCCTTCAGTGTGATGGTGTGAGATTCTTTAAAATCGTTGCCGAAAGCCTCGAAGCAGTCTACGGCATCCGTTGTAGGCAATGTTACCTTTGTCGGGGAGTCGGTCTTCAGTGTCACCGTCTGGGTGGCTGCATTGAACATGGTCACTGTCAGTGTCCTATGGTCGAAGCTACTCATGTCGCCAGCCAGTTCGTCGCGGGTCACTACCGGTCCTGCAGGCAGGCTGGTATTTACTTTGATTACCAGTGTCTTCGTCGGGTCGAGCAAGTTCTTCAAGGTGATGACGCCATCTGTCTTCGGAGTAGTACCCATGTCGGTAGCATCTTTTATGCTTGCCCTCAGGATAGTACGCTTCTTCTCGCCACGGAAAGCGTTCTCGGAAATGCGTTCCACTTTCAACCAACTTCCACCGCCGGTCACATAGTCGGCTTCGTCAACTTCCGCCACAAGACCTTCGGGAGAAATTACCGCAATATCTACGTAGTTGTTTAACACGCCCGTCAGAGTCACTTCCGTATCGGCACCGATGTTTACTGAGCCGCCCTTCACGCCGAAGCTGAAATCTTTCTCCTCTTGCTTCGTTATTTCAGGATCTTTCAGCACCACCTTTACCGATGTGCTTGCCTTAGAGGCAATCGATTTCACCTTGAATGCATCTGCCGGGTTGGGGATAGCACCTTGTGCTGTGCCCAGAGTGAAAACATATCCCGATACCTCGTCAGCAGATTGGGGTTTGTCGGAAGTAATATAGCTCACTGCTGACAAGTCAAGTTCAGAACCGGTCTTCTCCGATTCGTCGTCGTAGACACGGAGTTCAGAGGTCACGGTCAGCTTCAATACTTGGTTATCCAGGTTGTAGAAGTAAGCCGTGTTGTTGGTTTCGTCGAACTTGGTGTACACGTTTGCTTCAGGTGTCCAGCTCAACTTAGGTCCTATGGCGCGGCTGATGATGATGTCCTTGCTCTCGCCGCTGGCACGGTTGGTCAGGCGGACGGTAACGGGCAACAGCCTTGTCTCATCGTCGCCCAGCTCTGCGCTGTCTACCGCAAAGCTCATCAACTTCTTCATCGATACACCGGCACGGACGGTGGGATCGTCCTTAGTCACGTCCTTAATCCAGTGCTTGGAGCCCTCTTTGAAACGCAGTTCGCGGTCGAGCACGCTGTTGGAACCCATGATGAAGTCGGCATGGCTATTGGGTACTGCCAGCAACACAATATCACCGTTCACAGGGTTCACGTATGCTTCCTGGCTGGAGTCTTCCAGTTTCAACTCGGCATTCTTGTCGAACTCGTTGTCCGGTTGGTAGGGGTCCAGTACGCTGTCTTCCGCCCAGTCTTCCACTTTGAGCTCGAAATCGAGGTGATACTCATCCGCTTTGGTAATGGCGATGGTGTAGCGGTGGTTGTGTTGCACTTCTATATAAGTGCCCACGCCGTTTTTACTTTGCATGAAGGGTATCTGGTAAGACACCTCTTTGGTCTCCGTCTTGTTCACCTGGTAGCGTCCTTTCAGCATCAGGTATCCCATGTCGTCTTTCGGGCTGGGCCAGGTGTAGAAAGCTCCTTTGGTGGTGTCGGTGGTACCCTTGACTGCATCAGCTTTCTGCTGCGTAACGGGTTCGATGCTGCGCGTGGGATAAGAAATGAGATCCTTTGCATCCGCTACAGCCAGCGGCTCGATGGGGAAGAAGGAAGCGCCCAGACGCCCGTTGCCCATCGATATGTGTTCTACAGTGAATTTCGATTCGGCAGCGTTGTTCACGATGTCGAAACGCGCCACCATACGTGTCAGACGGAAGCTGATCTGCTTGCGGGCAGCGCTGCTGAAGTCCGTCAGGTCTACGGGGGTAGTATAGGCGCCGCTCATAGGCAGGGGCACATTCAGCACGTTGTCTTCGCCGGCGTCGTCAGAGTCCGGGTCGATAAGATTGGTGTGTAGCTTGCAGAAAGTCTCTTCGGTGGGAACACCCACGGTCACGTGGTTATTCTCCTGTCCGGGGGCAGTCTGTATAAGTGACTTAAAGTCGGTCAGCGGATACTCCTTGCAGGGATTATCCGGATTGCCCAAGTCGTCGATATAGAGCTTGGTACGGTTCACTACGCAGTAGAGTTTCACGTACATACCCTTGTTCAGTTTCAGCAATCCCTTGGTGGTGTTGCCCTCCGTGGTGTTGAGCAAGCTGAAAGGGAATGCTTCCACGTTGGGCACTTTCACCTCGGAGGCGTCTGCACGGTAGTAGTGCAGTTCCTGGAAGGTGTAGGTACCTATTTCGGTGGGTGAACCAAACACGTAGACATCCAGCGAGCGGATGTAGTTCTCTTCGTCCGTAGCGATGGGGTCTCCCGCCCGCGTTTCGGAACTGGGTTTGAGTTTCAGGCTGTTTTTCAGTGTCAGCATCACCTCCTGGCGATTGTCGTCCCCGGTAGTTTCGTCCGTCCCGGGTTTCTTGCCGTCGTCAAGGATACTTTCGCTCGTACAGGCCATCATCAGCAGGCCGGTGGCGAGGATTGATATTCGATGTTTCAAATTCATATTCTTAATATGTTAGAGTTTATCATTTAATTATGATACAGTATTTACTTCGTACCTTTCTTGATCGTAATAGTCTTATTCGGACCGCCGGAAATAGCGTTGGTGATTACAATAGTCGCATCGTCACTTCCCGAACCGGTCTCCTCTTCCAGAATCCTTATTTCCTCAGGTGTACCGGTAGCGCTAATCGTTACAGGAACTACACCGCCGGTTTTCAGCCAAGAGTTTGTCGGAAGGTTTACGGCGATGGCACTGCCTGCATAACCTGTCACTTCGATCTTTATTGGCGTATAGTTTGGATTAGCTGCGTCAATCTTAAAGTCTATCACATCATCACTTGTTATCGTAGCAGCGCCACCGGCATCGCCTGTCATCTTCCACGTAATAGCAGAATCTTTCATCTTCAGCTTGACTGTAGCTTGGCGACTGGTCGCAACATTTTCCGCCACTTTAGCCGCTTTGTTGTATACTACCAGGTCAGTCTCCTGTTTATTAGCCAAAGCAGCTGTATCCGTCACTGCCACGATGTACTCGTCCGTATCGCCTATCTGAGTTACCGATATACCACTTGGTACGTCGAACTCGATTTCTTCACCCGAGCAGTCTACCGATACCGTCACGGCGCTAGCGTTCACACGATACATCTCAATTTCCTGAGCCGAGCTTGCTAAGCCGGTGTTGAACGTGCTCCATGAGCCAGTTGTAGTGCCTACGCTGAATACCGGTTTCGTGAAGTCTTTCTTCATCTGTACGTCAAGTCCGGGAGCCACTACCAATGAGTCGGTCAGAGCCAACGGATTACGGAAAGTCAGCTTCGTCCATGCTTCCTGCGATACCGGGTTGCCACTGGGTTGGATGGTATAGACCGTATAGGGTTCGTCTGCCGCCCAGTCGTGAACACCTTGTGAGATGGTCAAGTCCGGACAAGTCAATGTCGGTATGTCACCTGCTTTCGGAGCTATCGGAGAGAAGACTTTGAACTTGTAGCTCTTCCCTGCGAATGCAGCGAGGTCTATCTTCACTTCTACGCCCGTTGCGTATCCGTTAGCGTCTGCCGGGGCATCAGTTACTTTTACAGATGGATCTAACGTACCGTCCGTTTCAAACTTCATACCGGCATCCTTGATGGTTACATCCATTTCGGTGGTCTTCGATGTGTCGCCCGTGTTCTCAAACTTGATTTTGCCGCTTACGGTAGTAGCCGAGGCATCCGATACGTAAATCTTATACGTGTTCATGCGTCCGTCGGTCTTCACTTTTTCTGCTGTCACACCGGTCAACGGGGTCTGTACGGCAACGCCTTCGGCACTTTCCACATCGATGTACACGTAGCTGTTCTCTACACGGTAGAGCGTTACTTTCGGTGCCTTGGAGTTGTCGGTGTTGCTCGGTTGGTCCACAGTCACGTCTACCTCATTGCCCGGAGATGCCGGCACGGAGATGCCATTTGCCTCGAAGAACAACGGCACTTGTTTCGGTCCGTAGAAGTTGATGGTGGTCCACAACGCAGGGTCAAACGAAGCTGCGTCGTTGATGAAGTTCACCTGTACGGGCGATGCACCTATAGCCTGGCTGTAGTTCACGTTGAACTCGGTGTACCACACGCCGTCTATCTCTTCGTACGTCACTGTTCCCCAGTCCATCCAGCTGTCTTCGCCGGCACGGGTGGGGAGGAGCGGGTGTTTCTCGGCGCGTATCTTTCCGGTGGCTGCCAAGCGGATTTTGAAGTTACCGAACTCTTCCTGCACCTCGTAGTCGTAGGTAGTGGCGTCGGGGTTCCCATCATTCAGGTTTTTAGGCAGATGAGCGTTGCTCACGCCGTCTTGTGTGTTGGCAAAGGCAGTGGCAGGGTCGAATACGGGAGCATCGTTCTCCGGTTTCACATCGATGCCGCCGCCGCTAGTCCAGTCTACTACCTCGAAGGTGGCGAAGATGTGCGATTTAGTCACATCCATGATTTTCAGCTTATAGCGGCTGTTGGGTTTCAGGCTGATAAATTTAGCTACGTCTGTGCCCTCGGGGGTCTCGGCGAGGTCGATGTTATAGACTACCGGTTCGTCGTTGGACGTCACGGGGCTCTTATAGGTTCCCTCCACCGTCAGGTAAGCCTGGTCGGAGTCGAGGTTGGGATAGGCGTAGAACACACTTTCCACGATGCCCCGGTTGGCGCCCGGTTTGGCGGTGTAGTCGATGGTGGTGTAATCCGTCAGATGGGCGGACTTGTCGAAGTCTGCCTCTGCTACCACCGTGCGTTTCGACCCCCACAGAGCACCGTTGCTGCGACCGCGTTTCAGGGTAATTTTCTGGATGGTGAGGTTAGACTTCATTTTGTCATTCTCCACGTCAAAACGTGCCATGATGCGTTTGAGGTCGATGTTTACTTTAGACACCGAGCCGCTGATCTTCGTCACACCTTCACCCGTCATCATCAGGGGTACTTCAATCACACCGGTATTGTAGGCGGACGGGTCGAGACGGCGGGTAAAGGAGTTCTTGAAGAAGGCTTCGGTAGTGGCGGCGGCTTCGTTGGTGATGTTGCCGTCATCATCTACGACTACGGGCACTAGTGCAGCCTTTTCGGCTTGTACCATGACGTCTTTGGCAGCAGTTCCTTCTTCATAGAACTTGCCGTCAGCAATGCCCGTGTGTCCATCCACTCCGTTGTTCACCACACAGAGTAGCTTGATCCAAGGCAATCCTTTGAGTTCGCCCGGGTAGAGCGATGCTTTCCATCCCGTGCCCGAAGCTTGCTTGCGAAAGTTAAGGTCGGATGGCTTTGTAGGGTCATAGGCAGTGCCTTCCTCCCACATCTCGAGGAAGCGGTAGACGCCATCCTGCCGGTCGGAGGCGAAAAGATAGACTTCCAGCTTATCTATCCGGTTTTCACTCTCGGAAGCGATGGCTCTCGTAGGCGAGTATTCGTGGCTTTCGCCGCTCCCGCTAAAATTGACCTGTATTTCGGCGCGTCCTTGCGGCACACGGGTGCCGGACTCATCCGTTAGGTCGTTGGTACAACTTGCTCCCAGCGCCACGAGGGCGAGGAGCTTTCCTAAACTTTTTAATTTCATACGGATTTGTTTTTAGTTAAACGTAATACTGATAATATATATTTCTCATTTTAAGTGTTTCGCTACCCTGCTTACCAACCTTCATTCAGGAAGTGGATGAGTACTACGCGTCCCCACCTGTTCACGTGGCTGGCACCACCATCATTGTCACTCCAATACTCGGTATAGACTTGGTCGCTTCCATTCACCTTGATATAGTAGATGTAGTCTTTCTTGAATGCCGTAGGTCCCTCTTTACCATGAGTATAAGCCTCTTTGACCTTCAAAGCCTCCCAGTGGAGGGAATACCCTACTCGGTAATTTTGGAACATATCGCGTGACCAGTTTTCTGCATTACTATTGTTGCCGATGCGTTGCCGCGGGGTCTTCCAGTTGCCGTAGTTTCCGGCATTACCGGCCGAACCAGGACCTGCCTTGTACTCCTGCCGCGATACGCCGAACCAGCAGTCTGTCCCGTTGAATTTTCCTTTCTGCGCCGATATCCCGTCGATGGTAGGCACTCTGAAGTAGAGGTCCATCTTGTGGTTTCCGAAGGCAGAGAGGTTCGTGGAATTGAGTTGCAGGTACCACATATTCGCGTTCGGAGCGAGCCATACATTATCGTTTACATAAATCTTGATGACCGCCTTCTTGGTACTGGAGTTCCAGCCTTGGGCAAAGGAGCAAGAGAGGTTTCCCCCCATATTCCCACCCGAGTTTGTATTTTGCAAAGTGAAGTTCTCCGGTGAAGTGACTTCGACGTAGAACTCGCGTTTGCCGTAATTCCAATCGTGGTCGTTGATGTAGACGTCCGTTTGGTTATTATCCCGGGTACCATTCCCGAAGCCAGAAGGTACGCTGATGCTGGTTCGTGTTTGCGCATTGCCCGAATAGGAGGCAAAGCTGGGTACACAGGGGTCGAGGTAGACCGATACATCAAGGTATTGCGACTTGTCGGCATTCCATATCCGCACAACGGTAGTGCTGCGCGTTAAGTGGCGGTTGTTCGTATCGCCGGCTTTGGACACCTGGAAGTAGAACTCGCGTTGCCTGGTGGCGGCTTGATATTCCCCTACGGTTATGCCGCCATTGTTAGCGCCCGAGAATTCATAGGAGCAGCCCCCTAGAGCACCAATCTTCATGCGGTTGTAGGAGGTATAACCATTCACCGTGCGGTAGAGCACCATCGAGCCTCCGTTGGCATTGTAGCTGGTGGTGTTCACGCTGGGTGCCCGTGTGCCGGGGTCGCTGATGGTCGGCTTCTGATACACCGGTTTGATGGTAAGCGTCACTGCCGGACCGCCGCCGGGATTGGAGATGGTGATGACATTGTTGCCGAACGTACCGTCCGGATTTACAGAGACAGTGATGTTGTACGTGCCGCGAGTCGGTTGTGCACGGGTGTTGCCGGACTGCCTCGTCAGCCAGGCGGGCAGGGTGACAGTAGGTGCGCCGGCATAGCTCTGCATGCTCAGCGTGAACGTGTTGTTGGCTATCACGGGCACGGTGAGTGTACCGGTGGAGCCGTTGTAGTTATTCAGCGTCACACCGTTGCCGGCATTGGTCAGTGTGAGGTTGTAGAGGGTGTTGGGCAGCAGTTTCAGGGTGACGTCTTTGTATTTCCCGGTATTTTTCCTGTTATACAGGCGCAGGGTCTTGGTCACGATGTTGTCATTGTTGTATTTCGTATTGCTGCCTGCCCACCTTATCTGGTAGGTGTCAGTGTAGTTGGTGCTCGAGGTCTTGTTGAACGAGATACTGCCGTCAGCAGCCGTCAAGCCTACTTGTGTACCGCCCAGTGCGTTCACCGTGAAGTTGAGCACGGAGTTGCTTCCCGCCGAGGTTTGCATTAGATAGATTGTGTTCTGCCCGTTGTCCCAGTTGTTCAACGCGGGGCTGGGGCTGGCGCCAGCACTGATGAAAGGCGCCTGGTAGTCAGGCTTCACGGTCACAGTGAGATCGGGTCCTCCCAGACGCGGACGGATGACGAATGTCTTGGCGGCACAGTCTCCATTGGTAGCCTGTACGGTGAAGGTGTAGGTTTGCCACACTGCACCGGTCGATGTCGATGCGGCGGGGGTGGCATTGTCTACTTTTGCCCAGTCCAGGTTATTGTTGATCAGTGTCGTGCCTCCGTAGCTGAGTGTTTGAAAAGTAAATGTCTTGCCTACGTTCATGGGCACTAACATACCTGCAGCGAGGCGCTTCCCGTTGGTGATGGTCGGACTGGCGGGATTCCATGCGCCCAGGTTGTTCTTTATGTCGATAGCGCCGTTGCTCACCATGTAGATAGTGTATTCCAGGTATTTCGACTTGTCGAAGTTATAGATACGCAATTTGGTATTCTGGTCGGCGAGGGCGCTGTTGTTGGCTGCCCAATTCACCACGTAGTTGCGGTTGGTAGACTTGTCCACGTTGGTCTGCGCCGTACTCAGTCCGCCTTTGGCGGTCATGATTTGTGCCGATCCTCCGCCCAGTGCGTAAATCTGCAAAGTACCTGTGGAGTTTCCGCTACGTGCCTGTATGAGTTTCAGGCCGTAGTTGCTGTAGCTGTTGCAGGTGCTCATCGAGATGCAATTCTTGTGCGTAGGCGTCATGTAGCGCGGTTTTACGGCGATGGTCAGGTCAGGTCCGCCCGACGGGTTCTTCAGAACGATGTTGCCGGCGGTGAAGTCAGTCTTCGTGTCGTCCACGGTGAAGCGGACAAAAGTGTTCTCCTTCACAGGCACGCTGCGGGTGGCGGAGGGATTGCCCGCCTTCAGCCAAGCGGGCTTGCTGATAACGGTGATGCGGGTGCCGTCGCCGTAAGCCTTCAGACCCAGGTCGAAGTAGTTGCCGGAGGCAATATCTACGGTAATGGTCTTCTTGTCGCTGCTCAGTTCGGTCTTTTGTCCGTCCGCGTTCGCTTTCTGATAGACGGCGGCGTCGGAGATGATGTTAGGCAGCAGCTTGATGTGGATAGTGCGGCTAACGGTCAGGTCATCGGTGTTCTTCAACACTACGTCGACGGTCTGCTCCGTCAGGTCGGTGGCGTTGCTACCTGCCCAGGTGAAGGTATAGTCCTTTGTAGGGTCGGTAGTCGTAGTGGCGTCCACGCTGAAACCTTTGGGCAGGGTTGTGGGCAGAGTCAGGGTGCTTCCACCCAGCGAGTAGATGGTCAGCGTTGCCTTGGCATTGCTGCCTGCCACGGTCTGTACCAGGTAGAGCGTCTGTGTGGCGTCGTCCCAACGGGTGGCGTTGACAGGGGTATAGAGGCTACCTCCTTTCACTACCGGGGCAATGTGCTTGCCTATCAGTTTGAAAGTCACTTTCGGACCACCGCTGGGGTTGGTCAGCACGATGTTGCCTTGCGGGAACTGGTAGTGCGAGTGGTCGATGGTGAAAGTGATGCTGGTATTATCTTTTGTAGGGGCAGCACGGGTAGGTGCGGGAGCGGATACCTTGACCCAGTTCGGGGCGGTGGCGGTGACGAATGTACCGTCGTTGCCGTAAGCCTTCATCGAGAGCTTCACGAAGTTGTCTTTCGCCACGTCGATGGTTATTTCGCCCTTCGCCACGTCGATGGCGCCTGTACCGGATTCTTTGGGAGTAACCACAAAGTCGCTGATCACGTTGGGAAGCAGATGCAAGTTGACGTCGAGCGTCTTTTTGGCGTCGCTCTTGTTGGCAAAGGTGAGTATCTTGTTCTGCTGCGTGAGGACAAGGTTATCGGTTCCTGCCCAGCTGATCTCGTAGTCCTGGCTCTTTTCGTCGGAGTCGAGGAGACTGGCGGTGACCCCCGAAGGCAGGGTCAGGGTGCTTCCTCCCAATGAATAGATGGTGAGGATACCCTTGGAAGTCTCTCCGTCTTTCTGCTGCACAAGGTAGAGGGTGTTGTCCGCCTTGTCCCACTTGTTGGCGTTGGCGGGAGTCATGGTCTTGCTACCGCTCACCACGGGAGCGATGTAGACAGGTGTCACCTTGAGGATCATCTCCGGTCCTCCCGAGGGGTTGGCGAGCACGAGATTTTCGGCGCCCTTGCCCAGTATGTTGGCGTTGACGGCGAAGCGAAGCGTTGTCTCGCCTTTCTGTGGCATAGCACGGGTTTTTGTCTCTGTCAGGAAGCTGGGGATGCTCTTCACAGTTACCTCGCCGCCATAGCACTTCATGGTGAGGGAGAAAGTGTTTCCCTCGGCAATGTTTACGTTGACGGTCTTCGCCCCGAAGTCGAGCACGGCACAATTGTCAGGCTTGGCGTTGAGGTACATATCGGTGATGTCCGAAGCGAGGCGCCGGATACTAATCTTGAACTGCTTGTTGTCGCGGTCACTCTTATTCTTGACGATAAGCTCGATACCGTCGTCGGGTATCTTGGCGTCGTCTCCCTCCCACTGAAGGGTGTATAGTTGAGTCTGTTCGTCGCTTTCGCCCGAAACGGGGTCGAAAGTGAGGCCTTTGGTACCGGTGGGCACGGAGAGAACGCTACCTCCCGGCGAATAGACGCTGAGCGAAGCTTTGGATATCTTTCCTTTGGCTTGCTGCATCATGTAGAGCACGGCGGAACTTTTTTCGTAATTGTTGATATCCGGCGTCATGGGTTTGGCGGCACTGACAACGGGCACTTGGTATTCCGGTTCGATAAGGTATTTTTCGTCGGGACCGTTGCAAGTGTTTTTGATGGTGACGTGTGCCTTGCCGAAGTGTTTCAGTTTGGTGTCCGGTTTCATGGCGAAGTCGATGTTGGTCCGCCGTTTCTTGGGCAGCGACACACCGGCGCGAGTGAAGGGCGGAGTGGTTGCAGGGTACCCGTCAAAGGCACCATCGCTATAGTCCTCCAGTGTCTCCACAAGGGTGGAGGCCGGCGCTTTGCCCGGTTTACCCATCGAGCTGCGGGCAAGGATGGCTGCACGATTTGTACTGGCAGGGGCAGGGGCGTTGCCGGCGGTAGCAGTGGAGGTAGCGCCGGTATAAGTCAGCCAGTCGTCCGAAGTTTGGCCGTTGGGGTCCTTGTCGTAGGTCACTTCCACTACTTTGGCGCCGTCGTATCCGTCGAGCCCGAGCTTGAACTTGCTGTCTTTCCTTATCTTCAGCACCACCTCGTTGGTAGCAGCGTCGAGCGTGGCGTTGCTGCCTCCCTCTTCCACGGCAGGCGAGGTGAGGTTGGCCTCAATCAATACGAGGTTTATATCGATCTTCAGTTCCTGGCTCTTGGCGTTGACGAAAGTAAGGGTGTACTTATTGTCGGGGATCACTTTGTCACGGTCTGTGAGTGTAAAAGTGAAGATGGGCGCTGTAGGACTTCCGCCAGTCTGCTCGATGGTGAACCAGTCGGTGTCTGCCGGAGGCAGGATACCGTCGTTACAAGTCAGGCGGATGGGCAACGAGCTGTCCGTCACACGGTGCAGATAGAGGGTAGAGGTGTTGACATCGAAGCGGTTGAGCTTATTGGTGATGTCCTCCGAGTGAGGGGGAGTTGGCAGCACAAGGGGGGTAGGCTGGGGGTTGATGATAATACGCCGTTCAGCCACGCCGCCCACGTCGCCTACACGGAGGATGGCTTGGGGGTAGACACCTTTGTCGTACGCCATATCCAGCGACACCTTATATTTGGCGGCATACTGTGTCTTGTACTCGTAGTCAGGGTCGGGGTCCATTTCGGTCAGTTTCAGCCAGTGGGTGCTCGGGTCGGAACTGGTGGGGTATTCCAGTTCGGCCTTCAAGCGCATGCTGGAGTTGGTGTGGGCGGTGAAACTGCATTCGGGTTTCTTGTTGTCGACACACATGGTGAGGATGTGCGTGTCGGGGTCGTAGCTGGCATCCTGCACGGGGAGAATATCGCGAACCAGGAAGTCGGCTATCTTGTTCTCGGCGTCTTGCTCGTCGAGAGCGCCGTCGGTCCAGTCCAACACCTGAAAGTTCACTTCGAGTTTGTACTCGTCGGCGTCATTGATGCCCACGGTGTAGCGGTGGTTGGCGGTGATGTCGAGTTTGAGCGTGTTGCCGTTTGCCTGCTTCTGGACGAAAGGCACTTGATAGGTGACAGGTTTCAGCTCGGTGGCGTTCACGCGGTAGAGTCCGTTGATGATAAGGTAAGCCTGGTCGTCCGCTGGTGAGGGATAGGCATAGAATGCACCCTCCACGCGGTCGATGTTGGCATTGGGTTGCTCCTCGAAAGGGCGTGGGGTGTAGGTGATCAGTTCGCCGTCTTTGGCTGGCAGGTCACCGTAGATGGTGATGGGATAAAAGTAGCTTCCACGCCGTCCCTTGGCAAGGCTGATGCTCTGGATGGTGAGGCGTGAGGCGGCTTCGGTGTTTACCACGTCGAAACGGGCGGTGAGGCGGTGTAGCTTCATCGGGGCTTGCAGGCGGGTGTACACATCCCGGTCCGTCAGGTCGAGGGGCACGCCGTAGGTACCGCTCATGGCAAGAGGGGTGGTGAGGATGCCTGCTTTCGGGTCAGTCTCTTTCAGCAAAGGCGAGTGGAATTTGGTGAAAGCATCAAGCGTAGGCACTCCTTTTTTATATACAGGGTTGTCTTCGTCTTTCTGGTTGATGATCAGGGGTTCGAAACCCGTGTCGGGAAAAGGGGCACCGGTAGCGGGGTCGATCAGGGTGGGCGCATTGGCGAGGGTGTAGAGTTTCACGTACAGCCCTTTTTTTACCTTGAGGATGCCGTTGGTGACCTGCTCGTCAGCCCCTTTGAGCAGTTGCAAGGCTTCGGCGCCGGCAGGGATGCTTCCAAAGCCGGGAGCGCGATAGGAAAAGCGTTGGAGGAAAGTGTAAGTGCCGTTCTCCCTGTCAGAACCGAAGGCATAGACATCGAGAGTGGAGACTGTGTTCTCCGCCTCGGTGGCGATGCTGCGGGTGGCTGCGGGGGTATTTGCAGCATCGCCGGCGGTGGCTGCGTCCTCGGCGCGTGTACCTGAAGTTCCGATGTTCAGCCTGTTCTTCAACTGTAGCTGTACGTCTCTGGTTTCATGACTTTCTTCCACGGGGGGAAGTGTCGGGTCAGTGAGTTCGTTGGTCTCCTGGGTACAATTGACCAGCAAGAGGCTGACGAGCAAGGCGGACGTTAGGCTCCGCATACTCCTCATGTTCATACTTCGTTTCATCATAATTGCATTACGTTTATATTTTATTTATTACTTGTTTTATCACTCATTGCTATCCAATCGTTCCACCTTCGTCCCAGTCGGTCGAGCCCATCTGTGTGACTACGATTTTGTCTTCGTAGATTGTCACCAGCAGGTCGAACTCCTGTTCGAGGTTGGTACCCATGTCCATGGGCAGTTTGTCGAAGAAGAGGTAGAGGTCGAGTTCTTTTACAATCTGCCTCCCGTCTTTCCAGAGACTCCACATGGGGTGCGTCTGGCTGGTGTACCGGAAAGTGATGAACTGTCCGGTCACTTCTTCTTCGTAGTTCATCGCCGCCCACGTCTCGTGGTAGGTGATGGGGCTTTGCATGACGGGCAGCGAATAAAATCCATCGCCCGAGGGTACAATGCCTTCAAATCCGGGCTCGAACTCGTAGATCGAGGGGATGCCTCTGAGCCTCATCCGGTAAGTGCCGTCCCGGGCGGGCGGATTGGTCATCCACCGGACGGTGATGGAGAGCGCCGCATGGGCATGTGCCATATAGATGCGCTTACGCAGGGTGACCCCCTCCTCTACTACGAGTTGCGCGGTGCCGTAATACAGGCGTGCGGTGTTGCCCCGATAGTCGGGAGGAACGCCGTTTACCCTTGCCGAGAGTATCATTTCCTGTAAGTTCCGCTCCTCGGACTGGGTGAGCACCTGCTGGTTCTCGTCCAGATTTCCCCAGGCTACGACGGTGTAGGTGCCGTCGGGCAGTGTGCCGTTCCACTCTTTCACGTCTTTGCCCTTGGTATTCTCCTGCTGGATGAGCTTCCCTTCTCCGTCGAAGATGTACTGTCGCAGGTTGTCAACATAAAGCGGAAGCACATTTTCCAATCCGCTGCCTGCATACCAATACTCCAGCTTGATGTTGTAGGGGCATGGCTCGGGCTCTTCACTGAAAGTGCAGCCCCCCATTTGGGCTCCTAAAGCCATTACAAGGGTGATATGGAGTATGCGCAGCAGGGTTTTCGTCATTCTACTTTCTGCTATTCCTGTCCGGGATCGGTTCCTCGGGCATTTTCCTCTTCTTCATGGATCACTTTGACTTCAATGCGTCTCAACAGGGGGAAGTAGCGGTGGAGCATGTCGCGGTAGGGCGTGCCGCCGTCTAAATCCATCAATCTCTTTTCGCGTCCGGAGAACACTCCGTAGGTGCGTATGATGTCTAGCACGCGGTCGGCGTACCAAGGTGTATCGTCGCGAATGAGGTCGCAAAGCCCCTCCCAGTCTTCCGCCACGGCAGTGGTGACGATGCGCAGGCCACGTAGCTTGTAGGTGGCGTGCAGATATTCGGCAAAGAAGCGGGCACGCGAGGCGGCGAGACGTTCATTGTTAGCGTAAGTGCCGTCCGGCGAACAGTAGCCGCATACCTGTATTTCTTTTACCGTAGGCGTCAGGAAGTTGCCGGCATCGTTGAATATGCGGCTCAGTTTGCGCAGTTCGCGGCGGTTGTCGCTGAAGTAAGGAAACACTTCTTCCTTGCCTATGGGATAGTCGATGTAAAGGACAACGGTCTCGGTATTAGGCTCTTCATCGGGGACGATGGCGGGAGCGGGTTTCTGCTTGGGTATGGTCTTCGGTTTGGGAGTATATTGGGGCTTCGGCGTGTCCTGCACGGGATTGGGAATGGTGCTTTGTACCCTCTGCTCCACGGGAGCTTCGGCAGGCTCAGGAGTTGCGACGGGTGCCGGAGTGACTTCCACCGGCACTTTTGTCTCTGCCTGAACGGGGGCAATTTCGGGAAGCCCGGCAGACAGGCTGGATAAGTTCAGTGCCAGCGTATCGGTACAGAGCCATTCGAGCTCGCAACAATCTTTTACCTCCTGCTTGAGCAGTAGGGCAGCCCGACGCATCCATGTGGAATAGGGAATACCGATGTGATAATTCACTATATCCGGACGATGACGGCGGGTCTGTATCAGCACTGCGTAAGGGGCAGTGAGTGGCACTTCCGAAGGACTGCGCAAAGCCCACTCGCGGCGGTCGAAACGATAACGCTTCATTCCGCTCAACACCACGGAAGCAAGGGGAAGTTGTGTATAGGCTCCTCTCAGGATGGGGGTGAAGTGCACGGCGGTGTGACGGTTGATCGTAATCCCCGAAAGGTCCATCTTGAGAAATAGGTGCAGACTGTCGTTTACCAGCGCAACCTCTTGCGACAGTATGCGGACGCTCTGCGCGGTCGCAGATGCCACTGGCAGCAGGACAAGCAGCAGGACCATTAGCATCCGCACTTTTTGGAAGCCTTTATAGAAAGGTATAATTAATTTCTGCATGATTGAAGCGTATTAGGGAGGTTAGCGTATGAGGTAATGAATAGAGATACCGGCGCGTGTTGGACCGATGAAGAGGCGGGTAAATTTTCCCATCCGCTCGCCACACTCCACACAACGGAACTTCTCGTAAGGCATGTAAGCATATCCCACACCGATACTATACTCGATGCCCCAACGGTCGCCCAAGGCCTGGTGGTAACCGTAGCTAAGTCCTCCTGCGTAAAACTCGCCGCGCAATACCTTGTCGGTAAGGGAGGAGATGAAAGGGATCTGCCCGATGTTATAATGTCCGTATTGTCCGTACACACCCAGAAAGTGGCCCTCGAATTTGCGGCAGAACCAGTAGCGTACTTCGGGCTCTATCAGATAGAGATTGAGCTTCATGTCCTTGGGAAGTTTCCAAGCATTGTAGGCGAGGTTCATGCCGAGCGTGAACTTGCGTGAAGGGGCAAACTCCACGCCGACATTGGATGTAGTAGTAGTCCACAGCAAGATGTTGGTACGCAGAGAAAACGTCTGTGCGGAAACCTTCGGGAAGTTGCACAACAATTGGATAAGTAAAATCAAAAGTGTATATCTCATCATCGAAACGAGTATTTATGTTAACCATGTCTCCTTTTGTCTATTATTTCCAATTCCGACATGCAATCGGCGATTGAGATCTCCGAGAGATAATACCGGATCATGTAATTCATGATACTTAGCTTCCGCGAGGCGGAAGTATGATAGGGTAAAGGGGATGATTCGTCGTCGGTCCGGATGTGTATGCCATCGCCCGTAGCGGACAAAATATCTAAGAGGGTGATCTCGAAATAAGGTTTTACCAGTTCGTAGGTGTCAAGGGTATGCCCGGTAATACCGGAGATATGCCTAATTAAGTTTGCCTTTTCGAGTTGCACAAGGCTTTTGCCTAATTTTTCTTCTGTGTAATCACAGTCATTACTCATTTCATTCTCTTTATAATGAATTTTGTAAAGAATCGATAAGATAAATTTAGTTCTAGGGTCAAGCATGGTTGTTCGTTTATTTTGTTAATATAGAATTCCGGTTATCCATAATAACTGAAATAATTTATTTCAAAGGTATGGTTAATTTATATAAATAACAAAAATATTTGCGGAATTTTACTAAAATACTTTTTTAATACACAAATAAAAGTGAAAGAGTTTTCTTCAAACTGTTTGGTAATGCGTAATTGAAGCATACATATAAACGATAATCCCACCTAAAGTTTTTTATGCCCACCACTCCTATTAATAGGTAAATTATAGAAAGAAGGAATAGCAGGCAAGTTTAATGGACTCGTTAAATAAAACACTGTACTCTCTATTAATTCTATTCTCTCAGTACATATATAATATTAAATTGAAACAAAGCCAATCTCAAAATTAAATTCTCGTAAGCTTCATCGAAAAGTTAATATTATAAACTTCAAAACAAATCTTTGAGCGGACACTAACGTACAATTCGCTGTTCACTTACTATTTTTCAAGCTAGCATATATGCATCATTGTTCATCCAACTTACTACTAATGACGGGTATGTTTTCTTCAACGCTATCCCACTTCTTTATTCTTTCTTGAGAATACAGATTCATTTTTATAACATTCGTTTTCTTTTGACGTATTTGCGACAATACATATAACGAAAGTTGGCATTATCCAATGCGTCTACCGTATAGTCAATAAATTTAGAAGCCGTTTCTCAAAGATTCAACATCTTCCGGTCATTCGTGATTACAAATCCAACGAGAGGGTAACCGAGGAGAGGTTCGAAACAGGGAGTTTATACAAAAATGTATACAATCTCAGCATAGTCGCAATTCCCCATTTAAGGCTTCTCAAGATGGATACGCCATAAGACCGGGATGGCTACACCATCCCAAGCTCATACTATAGGGAATCATAAATATCTCATTATTAAGCTAATACAAATTACCATTTTAAGTCCTTTTGCCTAATCCGCGAGCAAGAGGTAAGTAATCACATTTATCATTTAACCTTACAAAAAAGAAAAATCATTTGAGTGCGTCAGGTGTGTATTATATAAGAAGACATGAAATACCTCACATAACGCTTAAATCATAAATGATAGAAAATTCGCGCTAAATTCCTATTTTGACCGAAAAGACATTCCACGTGTTAAATAAATCACTATGTTTGTAATGAAGCGTAGGATTAGTCATCACCAAGGAAAGCGGTCAACCTTATCTTTTTTATATATCCATTACTAATTTATCCGGAGA
Source organism: Bacteroides ovatus (assembly GCA_030844565.1). Taxonomy (GTDB): domain Bacteria; phylum Bacteroidota; class Bacteroidia; order Bacteroidales; family Bacteroidaceae; genus Bacteroides; species Bacteroides ovatus_A. Next base: position 88 of record JAUUNK010000046.1, on the reverse strand, counting down.
AAAGTCTTTTATAAAAAATAATGCTAAGTATGACGAGGGCACTGAAAAAGTTCCTCACAGAGGCGATGCTTTAAAATTAATGGGCACA
>JAUUNK010000045.1 GCA_030844565.1 Bacteroides ovatus | reverse complement strand
CATTTTTATTGTTTACGGTAACTTTTACATAAGAGGTGTCCGAACCGAAATTCTCCCCATACAAAATCAACTGAGTAGCGACCCCTCCACTATCCGGAGAAAAACGTGTAAATACACATTCCTTATTTAAATCCGGCGGATAAACAGAGCCCGATTTAATAGGAGACAAGTCATTATCGCAGCCAACTATACAGTATGCTGCGATGTTAAACATTACAAATAAATTCAACTTGTACTTTCTCATAATTTTTAATTAAAGATTAACTTAAAGGATTTTGTTTGGATTCACAACATAGTAGTCATAAAAGTCCGAGTAAGGTTATGTACTGTTTTCCATCTCTTCTATATATATTATAATGTTGAACAACTATTTTATAACTAAGAATTATCTATTCACGTTGGGTATATAATGATAAGCTTATGACTAATATTCATTATTTCTTCTCAGTATTTAATTAAACTCTTTTATTTTATAACATCAAAGATAGGAGCTTTATAATCATTAAGATTGTAGAATAGAAGCAAAAAATAAAAGATTCGTCTCATAAACCTTGCAAGGATGCTTAATGCGACGCTTCTATTATTTTATGAAACCGTTTCATCAATTCACCCGTAGGATAGTCTTACTTCCTATGATTATCACTCATCCTCCCTATTCAGGGGCTTTTACGACTAAATTGCTATTTTTTGAAATATTTGTTCCTGTTTTCTTCTGTATATTTGCAACGAACATTTTTAAGTAAAAAAGCCATGAAACACTTCCTATTGAAAAGTATCGTTTTTCTTTTGGCATCCCTCTATGTCACCTCGGGCTATGCCCTGAACAATTACTACTTTACCATTATCGGTAAAAGCAAGGGATTGTCGCAAACGGATGTGAAAGCAATCATTCAAGACAGCAATGGCTTTATGTGGTTTGGCACACGAAACAAATTAAATCGTTACGATGGGAAGTCTTTCAAGATATTCAATTGCTATGACCCGATAGCACAGAAACAAAACAATAATATATCCTCGCTATTCGAAGATAAGAATAAACATCTTTGGGTAGGGACGGATAAAGGAGTCTTTCTATTAAATCCTCAGACAGGGGTATTCACTTATATGAATAAGCAGACTGAAGAGGGAATCACGATGACCGATTGGATATCAGATATAAAGGAAGACCGGAATGGGAATATATGGATAGTGGTGCCCAATCAAGGGCTATTCCGCTATATCCAAGCAGCGGAAACATTGAAATTCTATGCCTTCGGAGAAAACAGCATACCGGACCATGGCAATCCCCAAAGCATCTGCATAGACCAAAGCAGCCGGATATGGATAGGAACGAACGGGAAAGGTGTCTACTTATACAATGAGAACACAGACCAATTCATACAACACCTGGGCGATACACAAGGAAATACTCTGGCGGGAGAAAACATCTACACGATGGCGGACGACGGCGACTATCTGATACTCGGCATCCACGAAGGTAAACTGCGCAAGATTAATAAACGGAAAAATACGGTGGTCGATGTAAACGCTCCGGAAGTACATTACAAGATAATTCGTTGCATCTCCAAGCTGGATAATAAATTATGGATAGGGACGCAGGCAGGCATCTATATTATAGACGAAGACAATGAAATAGTCCACATACATAATGACCCGATGTGCAGCTATTCTCTTTCCGACAATCAGATTGGAAAGATTTATCAGGATAGCGAAGGAGGAATTTGGGTAGGTACCAATGCAGGCGGCATCAACTACCTATCCAGCTCTGTCCTCAACTTCACCCGGTATATACCTCTCAATCAGAAGGAAACAATCAGCAGCAAACGCATACGGGACATCGTTGAAGATAACAACCAAAATATATGGATAGGCACGGAAGATGCCGGAGTCAACATCTTCTCTCCTACCGACAAGACATTTAAAAAACTGGGAAGAGACGTAGGAGACAAACTGACTTCCGAGCAATCTCTCTGCCTGTTGAATGTAAATGGAAGCATCTGGGTAGGACTGTTTAAGAACGGGTTGGATGTCATCTCTCCCAAAGACTACAAAGTACGCCACTATTCGGGACAACAACTGGGTTTGAATGAAGCCAGCATTTATGCCCTTTGCGAAGATAAGCATGGGAATATCTGGCTGGGCAATGGATGGGGCGTCTATAAAGGCAACCGCGAAACCATGGAATTCGTCAATATGCCCGAATTCGGTTTGTGCTTTATCTATGACATCCTGGAAGACTCGCATGATAATATGTGGGTTGCCACAATGGGAAACGGCGTGTTCAAATACAATCTGGAATCGCAGCAAATGGAACATTATACGCATGACATCAGCGATGAGCATTCCATTAGTTCCAACTCGATAAGCAGCATTACCGAAGTGAGCAACGGAGATATATGGTTCGCCACCGACCGCGGGGGAGTGTGCAAATACAACAACAAAGAAAACAACTTCCAGAGAATCTCCCTGCCCGAAGGATTGCCGGACGACAGCGCTTACGAAATAGTGGAAGACAAAAACGGGAACTTGTGGTTCGGCACGAATAACGGCCTGATACAAATGAATCCGAAGGATTTCAGCTTTAATGTTTATTCTACGGATAATGGATTGCCCAGCAATCAGTTTGGCTACGACTCCGCCTTAACAAGCAGTAGCGGAGAACTATTCTTGGGAACCTCGGAAGGACTGATTTCTTTTTTTCCCGATAAAATAAACCGGAACAACTTCATTCCCCCGGTATATATCACATACATTCATCCTAAAAATGAGAAATCATCTTCGAAGCTGGAGAAGGGAGAGGATGCCGACAAATTCCTGGAATCCTCCCGGATAGTGTTGCAATATGACCAAAATAACATAGAACTGGGCTTTGTCGCTCTAAGCTACACGGCGCCTGCCGCCAACCAATATGCTTATAAGATGGAGAATCTCGATGAGGAATGGATTTATACGAAAGATAATCAAAGTGCCACGTATGCCAATTTATCTCCGGGAAAGTATAAGTTTATAGTCAAGGCTTGCAATAATGACAATATCTGGAACGAACAAGGCGCTTCTATCGACATCACCATCTTACCCCCCTGGTGGAGAACCTGGATAGCGTATGCCTGCTACATCCTGATTGCTTCTATGTGTATTCTGGGAATAAACAGATACTATATCTACATAAACAGGAAAAAGAATCAGGAGAAACTCCGCCTATTTCAAAGCGAAAAAGAAAAAGAACTGTATAGCTCCAAAATAGATTTCTTCACCAACGTGGCGCATGAAATCAGAACTCCCTTGACGCTGATAAACGGCCCTTTGGAGGCATTGGGAGAAATGGATATAAAAGACCCGGCAATAAAAAAGAACATAGAACAGATGCAGAGAAACGTGATGGAACTGCTTACACTCATCAACCAGATACTGGACTTCAGAAAGATTGATGCAAACAAAATCACGATGAACTTTACCAATTGCAACATAACGACTCTTATCAACGACGTTTATCAAGAGTTTCTGCCCATGGCGCTGTCCAGCAACAAAAAATTCCACTTGACGTTGCCCGAAAAGAATATCTGTACAAGGGTGGACCGGGAATCTTTCAGAAAGATTCTCAATAATCTCTTCTCCAATGCAGTTCGTTATTCTGATACGAATATAGAAATAGAACTGAAAACGAACGAGAAACAACTCTGCCTGACGGTGAGCAACGACGGTGAAGTGGTCCCTGAGGAAATGGCGGAGAAAATATTCGACCCCTTCTATCAGTTGAAGAAAAACGCCAATGTCAATTCCAGCTCCGGTATCGGACTTTCGCTAGCCCGCTCGCTGGCAGAGTTGCATCATGGGACGTTAGTGTATCAATGCCGCGATAACCTGAATGTCTTCTTGTTAACCATTCCTATAAAAGAGGTGGTAAAACAGGAAGAAAACATCGAAATGTTTACAGATAAAGAAACGGAAACACCCTCTAAACAGGAAAAGATTCTGGTGGTGGAAGACAACATCGAATTGTTGACCTTCATGGTGGAGAAACTCAGCCAGACCTTCCTGGTGGAGAAAGCGACCAATGGCGCCGAAGCCTTCGATATTATAGCAACCAAGAATGTCTCTCTGGTCATCACCGACATTATGATGCCCATCATGGACGGATTCGAGCTTTGCAAAAAGATAAAGACAGATATTGAATATTGCCACATACCCGTCATCCTGTTAACCGCCAAGAATGACTTGAACAGTAAAATCAAAGGATTGGAGACCGGAGCCGATGTCTACATCGAGAAGCCTTTCTCTTTCAAGTACTTAATAACGCAATTAAATTCTCTGCTTGAGAACCGGAAACGGGAAAGGGAAGCTTTCATCAAGAAACCTTATGTGACTTCCCAATCGATAGGCTTGTGCAAAGCGGATGAAGAATTGATGAACAAAATTATAAACATTATCCAAGAGAATATCACCGACCCCAACTTTGGCGTCGAACGGTTATCGGAGATTACCAATATGAGCCGCTCGAGCCTGCATCGCAAGATAAAAGCCCTCTCGGGAACCTCACCCACAGATTTCATCCGGCTCATCCGGCTCAAGAAGGCTTCGGAATTAATAGCTGAGGGACAATACAGGACAGGAGAAGTTTGCTACATCGTCGGCATCAACTCGCCTTCTTATTTCATCAAATTATTCCAGAAACAATTCGGAATGACTCCCAAAGAATTTGAAAAGCAACAGAGAATGACAACAGCCAATGACTTAAACATCAATATAACGAAATGAAAACAATAGGTATTTTCTTCTCCGCCATCCTCCTGATCGAACTTTATGCATGTTCTTCACAAAGAATTTATCCGGGCAGGGCGTGGAAAGACAAGAATCATGCCACCATCAATGCGCATGGAGGCGGTGTTTTATTCCATGAAGGCACTTATTACTGGTATGGAGAATATAAGAATGATTCCACTTACCACGCCCCGGGTGTAGAATGGGATTGCTACCGGACGGAAGCCGGCGGAGTGGCTTGTTATTCTTCCAAGAACCTCCATTCCTGGAAGTTTGAAGGTATCGTGCTGAAACCCAATCTGACGGATTCGACCTCGGACATTCATCCTTCGATGGTGATAGAACGTCCCAAAGTGGTGTATAACGACCGGACGAAGAAGTTCGTCATGTGGATGCATATCGACAATTATAACTACTCGAAGGCTGCAACCGGAGTGGCAGTGTCCGACAGCCCCACGGGCGATTTCCGGTATTTGCATTCGCTTCGCCCGCACGGGGAAGAAAGCCGCGACATGACCCTCTTTAAAGATGAAGACGGGAAAGCCTATCACATTTATTCTTCCAAAGGAAACTCTACACTGTATATCCATCAACTCTCGGACGATTACCTGGAGCACACGGATATTTATCAAACAATATTCGCCGGAAAATACAGAGAAGCGCCGGCAGTGTTTAAAAGACAAAACAAATATTACTTGATTACTTCCGGTTGTAGCGGATGGGACCCGAATGAAGCGGAATATGCCATATCAAACTCTATGTTGGGAGAATGGAAAGTAATGGGCAACCCGTGTATCGGAGAAAATGCCGATAAAACCTTCGGCGGACAAAGCACGTTTGTGATACCCGTAAGCTCGGAAAAAGACAGATATATCGCCATGTTTGATAAGTGGAACAAACTGGACCTGATCGATTCCCGCTATATATGGTTGCCCGTTCAATTTCATTCGGACAGCATCCGCATAGAATGGCAGGATGAGTGGTCTTTAAAAGATTTCTAACCGGAACTTTATTCTTTAAATCCTTATTATAGCTCATACACATGATAAAAAAACATTTTTTGCTTTCTCTCGTCCCTCTGCTGTTGCAGTTAAACGGACATGCACATAATACCGGACAGCCTATCAACCTGGGAGAGACCCCCTGGAAGTTCACTAAAGTGGTTCATAAAGAGACCAATCTGGCAAAAGATGCCAAAGTCATATATGGGATTCAAGAGATAGTTGCCGTCCACGACGGAGACATCAACACCGAATGGCAAAGTGACGGTAAACCGGAATCCCTGTGGACGGTGGACTTAAATGAGGTGCGGCAGCTTGAAAAAGTGAAACTAATATTTAAAGGAGACCAGATACAATTTGTCATCCTCAAGATGGAAGCTTCTGCTGATAAAAAACAATGGGATACCTTATCAGAAGGAACGGATAAAAATGCTTGCAACTTAAACAAACAGGGAGACATCACGAGCACAAGCAACACAGGTACAGTGGGTTATGTGGAGACCGTCGTCAACACCTCACTATCCATCCCTGTGAAAGCGCCTTACCGCTACATAAGGTTTTCTGTCTCAGCATGCTTATCCAAAGATGATAAAAAGCTTCCCATCCGTATAAGCGAAATCATCATCAATCCCGTAGAAGAGCAACAGCACTATTCGGATAAGCAACTCGCCTCCCTAACCTTTGACGACGGCAATTGGGAAACGGTAGGCATTCCCCATTGCTATAATGAGCAAGACACTTATTTAAACGCGACCACCGGAGAACGCTGCTGGCGGGGAGAAGCCTGGTACAGAAAGAAACTCTTTTTTGATAAACGCGACCAAGGAAAAGAAATATTCCTCGAGTTCCAGGGAGTAAATATCGGAACAACCGTTTATGTCAACGGACAGGCCATACCGGGAAACACCCGGGTAAAACAACCGGACGTAGTTACCCATGTGGGAAGTTCATTGCCGTTCGTGGTGAATATTACTAAATACATCCAATGGGACACGGAGAATCAACTTGCCGTGAAAGTATCCAACGCGAAAAACACTTTCTTCACCTGGCCGGAATTCGGGGTAAACGAAGGGTTCGGGCAAGCGATGGGGGGAATCGTATGCCCGGTCTATTTACACAAGAAGCACAAGGTACACATTCCCTTCAACAGCTATTCTCCCGCTGGGAAATGGGGAACTTATCTGGGGACGGTATCCGCTACGCACGAAAAAGCAGAAGTACGTTTCCAGGTAAATGTAGAGAACAATGAGAAACAGGCACAAAACATAGAGTTGCGCACTTATCTGAAAGACAGCCAAGGACATACGGTAGCCTCCTTTTCGAGCCGGCAACAGGTGGGAGCGGGAGAAACCTGTCTGTTCGACCGGACAGAAACCATCCGCAACCCTCACCTTTGGTATCCGGTGGGCGGCTCAGGTACACCTTATTTATATACGGTACAAAACGAAGTGTACGTACAAGGCAAACTCGCAGATACCCAAAGCGAGCAATGGGGTATCCGGAAGATTACCTGGGACAAAGACCACTGCTACGTCAATGGAGAAAAGTGTATCCTGCGGGGATTCGGAAACAGAAACATATATCCCGGACTGGGAGCGGCAGTGCCGGCAGCCCTGCAATGGCAAGACATCGCCTATATTGCACAATGCGGAGGAAACACGCTGCGCATCGGCCATCAGCCTCCTTTCCGCGAAGCGTTCCGCGCTTGCGACATGTATGGCATACTATTAATTGTCAACAGCGGAGATAACGAATGGTCACTGAAGAACGAGCCGGCTAATACCTACAAGCGGGAATATGACCGCGACATGATAATAGCTTTCCGTAACCATCCTTCGGTAGTGGCTTGGGAATCCAATAACGGGCTGGCGTATGACGGCATAAAATATCTGCCTTCTTATACACTGGAAGAAGTAAAAAAATGGGACTATATACAACCCCGGCTGGTGCTCAACCGGGATGGCTATCCTCCTGAATGGGACAAGAAAGAACCCCTTATCATAGGATATACGAACCGTTATGAAAAGGTGGAAGGCTATCCTTCGTTTAATATGGAAGTGTACGGAGCCAATTGGTCCGGGCTTCCCAGTTGGTGCATCGCCCGCTTCGATTATCAAAATGAAAAAGAATTCTCCATGGATTATGTACAAAACTATCTTCACGACGTGGACCATCGCGCTTGCGGCTGGATAGACTGGATGTTGGCAGAGACTTACGGCGAAGGATATACCATCTACCTGAATGGGATGAAGAATCAAAAGAGCCTCGGTTCGTGTGCCATGGACGGAAACCGCTTTCCCAAGCTAAAATACCGGATTTATGAAAAAGCGCTCTGGGTACCATTCTCACAGAAACCGGGAGTCGCCTTACAGAGCCATTGGAACTGTTCCGGCATTCAAGAGGTGGATGCCTGGAGCAACTGCCCCTACGTAGAGCTTTTTATTAACGGGAAATCATACGGCATCGTCGAGCCCCATCCGGCAACCCGGCGCTGCACGTGGAAAGAAATCAAGTGGGAACCGGGCATGGTGCAAGCTGTCGGGTTGGACGGGAAGAAACAACCCGTGTGCCGGGAAGAAATACATTCTTCGGGAGAGCCTTACGCCATAGAAGTGACGGTGGAAAAGCCGATTGTGAAACCCAACGGCGAAACATTTACATGGAAAGCAAACGCCTCGGACGCCTTTATCGTCACTGCAAAAGTGGTTGACAAAGAGGGACACTGGTGTCCTCTGGCGGACAATCTGCTGAGATTTGAGGTCGAAGGAGAAGGCGTATACAAGGGTTCGTACAACTTCTATGTCAGCGAAGGAAAAGAACTAAGCTATCACGCTCCCGGCGACAAGGAATTGCAAGCGGAAGGAGGATTGATGAGGGTTGCCGTGCGGACTACTTTCAAACCGGGCAAAATCAAAGTAAAAGTGTCTTCCGACGGACTGCTTCCCGGAGAAACAGTAGTTAAATCTAAAAGGATATTACGGAAATAATACTCTCCCAATAACGACAATATTGCCATGCCGGTGGCAAAACTTTGCCATCAATGTGGCAAATGTTTGCCATAGTTATGGCAAAAGTTTGCCACCACGGTGGCAAAACTACTTCTATTATACCCTCGGTTGATTGCCCATTATAAAACGAATTTCCTTTGCTTTTATAAGGTCGAAATAATTAATAAACGGCTTAAGAAGCTTCTTTCCGTCTACCGATACGGACTGCACATATTTATTTTCTTCGGACAGGTTCTCTGCTTTAATCGACAAATCGTGGTTCTGCAAACGGACCACCATCTCGGGGAACTGAGGAGCCCCAAGAGCAAATTCGTTGCTTCCCGGAGTGACAGGGTAGAATCCCATAACAGAAAAGATGTACCAAGCCGACATCTGCCCGCAGTCATCGTTCCCATTCACGCCATCGGGAGTATTTTTATAATTGTTGCGTACATGCCGGCGTACCAACTCTTGGGTTTTCCAGGGTTTGCCGCAATAGTTATACAGATAGATATAGTGATGTCCCGGTTCATTATCATGGCGATAGTGGTTGCCTTCAAAGTTCCGGTCCAATTTCCCGGAGAACTTCTCCTCTCCTCCCATCATCTCAATCATGCCCGGGATGTCTTGAAGCACACAAAACAAGTAAGTCCATTTAGAGCCTTCGGTTAATCCCTGCCGGGAGTGGTCGTCGAGGTCAATCCATGTGCCGTCATACTTGCGGGGCAGGAAGAAGCCTTTGGAAGAATGATAGAGATTCCTGTAGTTTTGGCTGAACTGCATCAGTCGTTTATAGTCTTCTTGCTTTCCCATTTCGCGTGCCACTTGCGCTATGCACCAGTCATCGTAAGCATATTCCAAGGTGCGCGAAACGGATTCGGCAGTCTTGTCATCGGGCACGTAACCGATGGAGTGGTAATAGCTCGCTCCGGCACGCCCTTCAAACGAACTCCAATAATTCCGGTCACCGTAATTTCTTTGAGTGTCACAATCGGGAGGAGTCATGGCATCCTTGCGCATAGCCTCATAGGCGAGGTCGGTGTCAAAGTTACGGATGCCTTTCATGTAAGCGTCGGCAATGACGGCATCGGCATGGGTGGCTATCATAATGTTGGTATAAGAGGGATTGGGCCACATCGGCATCCATCCTCCTTCTTTATACATCTGTAAGAGAGAGGTTATCCAGTCGCCGGTCAGCCGTGGTTCGATCAGAGTCATCAAAGGATGGAAAGCTCTGAAGGTGTCCCACAGGGAATAGTCATTGTAGGAGATTCCATCGTGTATCCGGTCGTCAAAAGCACTATAATACTTCCCGTATTCCGAAAACTCGCGAGGGAACAAATAGGAATGATAAAGCGCGGTATAGAAAATGCGGGCATTCTCTTCAGTGGTTCCTTTAAGGGTGAACTTGGATAGTTTGTCATTCCACGCCCGCCTGGTGTCCCCGCACAAACGCTTGAAATCCCAGTGGGGCACTTCTTTTTCAAGGTTGGCACGAGCCTGCTCCAGGCTGATGAAGGAAGTGGCTATCTGCACTTTTACTTCCCGGTTGTTCTTGGAGAAATCTACGTAGGCTCCCATGCGCGTACCATATAATTCCATCTGCCCGGGATAGAGTATGGAATCGTTCCAGCAACCGAAGTCTTGGATGTCACTATCAAAGCGGATGATGAAATATCCTTTAAAGTTAGGAAGTTCCGGTCCCAGTTGGGCGGACTGGCGGTCGGGGTTGTATCCTATAATCTCCTTCTTTTCTTTATCTATTTTTACCCATCCCTTGAGGGTGTTCAAGCGATGATTATAATGGTTGCACCAATCGTTTAACTGCGGATTCAGGTTGATGCCCTGAATGATTAAACGGGGCGCTTTGTTTCTCGGGAAACGGAAGTTCAGTAAGGCGCAACGGCTGGAAGCAGTCATTTCCGCTAATATCCGGTTCTGTTGTTGGTCGGTTAATGCCACTGAATAATAATGCGGAGCAGCCTTTTCATTCTTGTGGCTGAAACTCATCTTTCGCTCTTGGGGAAGAACTCTTACTTTCTCTCCCACTTGAGGCATCACGGACACATAGCCATAATCTCCCATCCAAATGGTAGGCTGATGGGAACCGAGGAATCCCATAATATACTCATCATCATAGACATAAGCCATGCTTCCCATTTTATTTTCCCGCGTCTGAGGCAGAAAGTTGGTCATGGCAAAGGGAGTACCTACATAGGGAACAGTTCCTCCTTCTCCTTTGAGAGCTGTCCCGATAAACGGATTCACATACTCCACTACGTCTTTGTTTTGGCTAAAAGAACAAGTGAAACCTGTACATAGTGCTATAAGTAACAAAAGTCTTCTCTTCATATTATTTATATGTATAGTGTTATGAGTTAATTAGATACATGCTGTATTCACTGGCAAAATTTATAAAAGTATCCATTTGCAATGGTCGGACATCTGCTCTTGTTCTTTAGTTCCTGATACTTGGAGTTGATTTTCGCCCGGTTTAAGGGGAACGTTCTCCCAGATATAGATATTATTCTTTTTCAGAGGGGCTCCGCAATCTTTTCCATTTACTTTCAAAAACAGAGCGTCACCATTGGAATAGACCTTGACGCACGTCAGGGGTGTATTTCGCGCAACATCTCTTTTACTAGTGATGTGTATCACCGGTTCGTCGGACCACAAAGATTTATAGAAGTAGAAAGCATCCTTCCTTATTTTCCTGTCGTAAGTGACCAAACCTTTATCGTTGATTCCCTGCATATTCCCTTCGTCTCGGGATGCACTTGCAAAATCAAACATATTCCAGACAAAAGAGCCCCAGACGAAGGGACTATCGCTGATGGCCCGGTAGTTTTGCTCGTGCACGATGGACTGCCATTCTTCCGGATGAAAGATACCATCCGCTTTAGGTACCTTCCGGTCGCTCTGCCAATGATGCCAGACGTTGGCACCTGCCCCGTATTCACTGACGGCGATGCCTTTCTCACCTACGAGGCGGTTCCAATGTGCCAAAGAAGATTTCATGGTAGAGGGTTCTCCCCAGTACCATCCCGGATAAGTATTGTAAGCCATTATATCGGTGACGGTATTCTCGGGTCGTTTTTCTATATTGGCAGCAGCCACGGTGAATCGGTCCGGGTCTTCCTGATGTGCCAAACCGTTTAATTCCTCTACCAGCCCTTTCACGTTGCCTTCGGAGAGTTCATTGAACAGGCTCCAGCAAAAAATAGAAGGATGATTGAAGTTCTGCCGAATCAATTCCGTTAACTGTAACTTCATGTTTTCCGTGAAAGCAGCCTCCGGACGCGCTTTCCCGATAAGAGGGATTTCAGCCCAAACCAACATTCCTTCTTTATCGCACAGGGAATAGAAGAAATCGGAATGGGGATAGTGTGCCAGCCGGATTCCCGTGGCTCCTATTTCTTTTATGAGTTCCATATCCTGCCGCTGGTCTTCCCGGGTGATGGCCCATCCTTTGTCTTCGCGGTCCTGGTGTCTGTTGACTCCTTTGATTTTATAAGACTTACCATTCAAGAGGAAACCTTTGCGGGCATCGATGCTGCAATATCTTAATCCTGTGTATTGGGATAATGTATCTACCACCGCATTCCCTTTGAGTATTTCTACAAAGACACGATATAAATGAGGCGACTTGCGCCCCTCCCACAAAACAGGATGATCGACGTGGAGCAGGTTAGTGAAATTTGCCGTATTTCCTTCCTGTGTATAGTGCTGCGTAGAACGGCGGTCTATCAATTTTCCTTTTCCATCGAACAGGCTGGTTCTCACAGTCAGATTCTTTGTTGCTTGTGTTCCCTTGTCCACTTTCGTTACAATGGATAAGCGGGAATGCTCCAAATCTGTTTGTTGACGGATATACACTCCGGAAGAGGCAAAGTCGAGCGGTGTGATGCAGACTTTGGGGAGGAGCAACAGAGATACGGGACGATATATTCCTCCGAAAACGGTAAAGTCACCAGCCAAGGGAGCTATATTGTTCTCTTTCTCATTGGATACTTTCACTTCGATAAGATTGGTTCCTTTGCGGAGCAGAGGAGTGAGTTCAAAACAAAAGGCGTTAAATCCACCTTGATGAGTTCCGACGTTCTTCCCGTTTACCAATACCTCCGCTACTTGGCTGACGGCTTCGAAACGCAGAAAGATTCTTTTTTTGAGCATGGCAGGCGACACGTCGAGTGAATAGCGGTACTCGCCTACTCCACGGTAATACGCCGGAGTCGTTCCATCATGAGCGTTCCAAGTATGGGGTATAGATGTCTTTTGCCAGGCAGCATCGCCCTTGTCTAATCGAAATTCCCAGTCTTTTTGCAATGTATATTGCTGCCGCAACTGAGCATTTAAACGATAAAAAGAAAGGAAACAAGCTATTGCAATGAGAATCGACTTCAACGGTATGTGCATAAATACAAGATTAAAGATGATAAATTACTTAATGGCTTCTGATAGAATGGTTCAAATATAGGACGGATATTCGGAAAACGAAAGTACAGACTACCCATTTTATAGAAGATATGTAGTAACAGAGAAGAAGAAAAGCCTCACATGAGACATCTTTGTTATTTTTTGGGCTAAAAAGAAGATATTACTGAAGTAGGGGCGAAAGAGAGAAAAGGAAATGTCTCAATGAAAAAGCCGATACTTAAAAAGAGAGGGAAGACTCATGCCTTCCCTCTCCAGAAACTTATATTATCTGGTCAGATTAGTTATTCTCCGGACGAAGTTTACGTACGGTAACGGCAGTCTGCCACATTTCGCTTTCACGCAACTGACGAAGTTCTTCGTTCAATTTCTCACGATAATCAGGTTTAGAATTGCTATCGATAGAAATCTGAGCTTCGTTACCGGTCTTAACGCTTTCGTACAGTTTCTCCATGACGGGCTTGATAGCGTCGTGGAACGGGCCCATCCAGTCGAGAGCACCACGCTGAGCTGTTGTAGAACAGTTAGCGTACATCCAGTCCATACCGTTCTTTGCAAACAGAGGCATCAAAGACTGAGTCAGTTCTTCTACCGTTTCATTGAATGCTTCGGAAGGAGTGTGACCGTTTTCGCGCAACACTTCGTATTGTGCCAACAGCAAACCTTGGATAGCTCCCATCAAAGAACCACGTTCGCCGGTAAGGTCGGAATAAACTTCGCGTTTGAAAGTTGTTTCGAACAGGTAACCGGAACCTACGCCGATACCCAAAGCAATCACACGTTCCCAAGCTCTGCCTGTTGCATCTTGATAGATGGCAAAAGAAGAGTTCAATCCGCGACCTTCGAGGAACATAGTACGAAGAGATGTACCGGAACCTTTCGGAGCTACCATGATAACGTCTATATCTTTGGGAGGAACGATGCCAGTGCGTTCGCTATAAGTGATACCAAAGCCATGAGAGAAATAAAGAGCTTTGCCGGCAGTCAAGTTCTTCTTTACAGTAGGCCATACCTCGATTTGAGCTGCGTCCGAAAGCAAATATTGAATGATGGTTCCACGTTGGCAAGCTTCATCAATGTCGAAAAGGGTTTCGCCCGGTACCCAACCGTCAGCTACGGCTTTTTCCCAGGTTTTGCCACCTTTGCGCTGTCCTACGATTACATTGAATCCATTATCACGCAGGTTCAATGACTGTCCCGGTCCTTGTACACCGTAGCCAATCACAGCGATTGTTTCATTTTTCAATACTTCACGAGCTTTCTCCAACGGAAATTCTTCACGGGTTACTACATTTTCCGTAACGCCGCCAAAATTCATTTGTGCCATTTTTGTTCTTCTTTTTTATAATTTAAATACTATTTTCGATCGACAAACTACTTCGTTGCCATTTTTTTTCACTTCTACATGATACTCGTTCTCATTTGCTTCATCACAGAAAAAAGAGAGTTCATCTCCATAATAGCTCTCTGCTACATAAGCCATTTCGAACCGCTGAATCCTGCGGGTCTTATACAGTTCCAACGGAAACAGGTCGAGTATATGTTCGATATACCGGATGCTATTGACATGTCCGTTAATATCAATATCACTGTATTTAGCCGTCAATGTAGCTAGGGGTGTCTTGCTCTCCACTTTGATGCGGGACGGTTTCTCAATAGGACATGGCTCGTCGCAAACATAATCTACAATGCTTCCCCCATGCAATGCCAGCAAGTCGGCAGGCCGACGTGTGTTGAGGCTAATCATTGCCCACACTGAACGGGCATATCCAATTTTCTTTCCTTCTTTATTGAGAATCGCAAAATTACGGTCTGTAAAGAGGCGATATACATTCTCCACCCATGTCTGGATGGTGAAGTCTTCATATTGGTAAGGCATCTCTTCCAACTCGATAGCAAGCCGGGAGAGCACCCATGTATAATTGTCTTCGTTCAAAGTGGCAATACCAAAACCACGGTCGCTGGCATGGAAACCGGCACAATTCAACAGATGATTGCCCAGCACTCCCATAGTCAGACGTCCGTTAAAATCCACATGGAAAGGCTCTGCCACAAAATTATAAGCTCCTATTTTATTTGTATTACTCATGATTCCTGTTGCTGCTGTTGCTTACTTTGGTTATATCTCGCTTCCCGGTAATCAAGAAACTCATTTACCCGCTCAAAACAACTGGTCGTGATTGCCACACGTCCCGAACGTACAAACTGCAATACGCAATCCAAAGCTTTCAATTCAGCATATAAAGAAGTAATATCCTCGCTCATACCATTCTTTTCTACAATTGAGAACACAGGGTTCACTTCTACAATACGCGCATTATATTTGCGAATCAGCTTCGAAGCTTCCGGATTCTCTTGGAAAGCCGGAGTGGACACTTTATACAAGGCTATTTCATGGAAATAGATTTCGTCATCCGTAAAATAGTGTGCCTGGAGCACGTCTATCTTCTTTTCAATCTGTTTCACCACTTTTTCAATCGTAGCCGGGTCCGTCCATGCAGTAATCGTGTACTTGTGCACTCCTTTTATAGAAGAAGCAGATACGTTCAGGCTCTCGATATTGATTTGGCGACGGGTAAATACAGCCGTTACCTGGTTCAATAGTCCGGCAAAGTTCTCCGAGTGAACAATGATAGTATATAATGTTTTATCCATACTCTTCTCTATTTATTAGCATTCCAACAACATTTGATTGACAGATCCACCCGGAGGAGTCATCGGCAATACGTTTCCTTCTTCTACTACGCATGCTTCCAAGAGGAAAGGACCATCTGTTGCCAACATCTCATCAATCGCTTTTTTCAAATCTTCCCGTTTCAACACCCGCTTAGAAGGTATCTCGTATGCCGATGCAATCTGCATATAATCCGGATTGAGCATCGGAGTAAAAGAATAACGGCGATTGAAAAACATTGCCTGCCACTGACGAACGTTTCCGAGATAATTGTTGTTCAGCACGATAATCTTAACAGGTGATTTCTGTTCCATAATAGTACCCAATTCCTGGATATTCATCTGCAATCCGCCGTCGCCCATAAAGACACAGACCGTACGGTCGGGACATCCGAAGGTAGCGCCGATTGCTGCGGGAAGTCCGAATCCCATCGTTCCCAAGCCACCGGAAGTAACAATGCTACGGTTGCGCGTATATTTAAAGTAACGTGCGGACATCATCTGATTCTGACCCACATCTGTCACCAATACTGCCTGATGAGCAGTGGCTTCGCTGACAGCGCGCACCACTTCACCCATGCTCAGTGTCTCAGTTGCCGGATGCAACTCGGGGCGGATGACTTTCTCATCTTCTACATCCTCGTAAATCTTGAAGCTGTCCAGCCACTCAGTATGCTGCTTATCTTCCAACAAAGCAGTCACCGCAGCCAAAGTCTCTTTACAATCCCCGAGAACGGCAACATCTGCTTTTACATTCTTATTTATCTCTGCCGGATCAATGTCGAAATGAATCACTTTCGCTTGCTTGGCATAACTTTCCAGATTACCCGTCACGCGGTCGTCAAAACGCATGCCCACAGCAATCAACACATCACATTTATTTGTGTTAATATTAGGACCTAAGTTACCATGCATTCCCAACATGCCTTTATTTAGAGGATGGTCAGTGGGCAAAGCCGATAATCCGAGAAGGGTGCAACCGGCAGGCATCCCGGCTTTCTCTATAAAAGCACGTAATTCTTCCTGAGCATTTCCCAATTCGACACCCTGACCTACCAATACCAACGGACGTTCCGCTTGGTTAATTAATTCAGCGGCAGCCTTCACTGCAACTTCGTCCATCTCGGGAACAGGAACATAACTACGTATAAAATCGAGTTTAGCAGGTATATATGCAGTCTTTTCTACCTGGGCATTCTTGGCAAAGTCCAATACTACAGGACCGGGGCGACCACTCTTGGCAATGTAAAAAGCGCGAGCCACTGCCCATGCCACATCTTCCGCCCGGCGAATCTGATAGCTCCATTTCGTTATAGGCTGGGTGATACCCACCAAATCTACTTCCTGAAAAGCATCCGTACCTAAGAAACTGGTTCCTACCTGCCCGGCTATCACTACGATAGGAGTACTATCTATCATAGCATCTGCAATACCCGTGATAGTGTTTGTCGCTCCAGGACCACTCGTAACCAAGCATACGCCGACCTCACCCGAAACCCGGGCAAAACCTTGCGCCGCATGTGCCGCTCCCTGTTCGTGACGAACCAATATATGATTTAATGTATTCCGATGGTCGTATAAAGCATCGAATACCGGCATGATGGAGCCTCCGGGGTAACCGAATATAGTATGCACCCCCTGATATTCCAATGAACGCATCAATGCTTCAGCACCCGTAATAGGTGAATGCTCCTGTTTATGATTTATAGAATCCATAAATGTGTATAGTATTAAGTAATAAAATGAGGGGCTTTTTTATATCAATCTCACAGCTCCTTTGTCCGCCGAGCTTACCATACTGGCGTATGCCTTCAAGCTCTTGGGAACTTGACGGTCACGAGTGACGGGTCTCATCGGACGGGCAGCAAGTTCTTCATCTGTCAGTTTCACGTTGATAGTACGTTCCGGTATGTTTATCTCGATAATATCACCATCTACTATCTTACCGATGTTTCCTCCAGCAGCCGCTTCGGGCGAAATATGCCCGATGCTCAGTCCGGAAGTTCCGCCACTAAAACGTCCATCTGTAATCAGCGCACATTCTTTTCCTAAATGACGGGATTTAATATAAGAAGTGGGATACAACATCTCCTGCATACCCGGACCTCCCTTGGGACCTTCGTGTGTGATGACTACCACATCTCCGCTGACGACCTTTCCTCCCAGGATGCCTTCACAAGCCGCTTCTTGTGAATCGAATACTTTGGCGGGACCGGTGAATTTCCAGATACTCTCGTCCACACCGGCAGTCTTGACAACACATCCGTCTTGGGCAATATTTCCTTTCAGCACTGCCAGTCCACCGTCTTTGCTATAAGCATGTTCCACGTCGCGGATACATCCAGTGGCACGGTCAGTATCCAATTCCTTATAATATGTATTTTGAGAGCCGAGTACTAGATTGAATCTTCTTGCTGCGGCACTCGAATATTTACGGATAGCCTCCTCACAAACATTGGGGCTGGTAATGCAATATTTATCAATAGCTTCTTCCAGAGTCATTCCGTCTACCCGACGTACGGAAGTATCCACTAATCCGGCTTTTGCCAATTCGTTCATAATAGCGATGATACCTCCGGCGCGATTAACATCCTGCACATGATATTTCTGGGTATTGGGCGCTACTTTGCAGAGGCAAGGACTCTTACGGGACAACATATCTATATCGTCCATTTTAAAATCTACTTCCGCTTCGTGTGCCACCGCCAATAAATGAAGCACGGTATTGGTAGAACCTCCCATAGCGATGTCCAGTGTCATAGCATTGAGAAAAGCCTCTCGAGTAGCAATACTACGGGGCAGCACGCTTTCGTCCCCTTCTTCATAATACTTATAAGCATTGCGAACAATCAGCGCAGCGGCATCCTTGAATAATTGAGTACGGTTTTCGTGTGTCGCCACAATTGTACCGTTTCCAGGCAAACCGAGTCCAATCGCTTCGTTGAGGCAATTCATTGAATTAGCAGTGAACATACCCGAACAACATCCACACGTGGGGCAAGCATGTTGTTCGATTTGCGCCACCTCTTCATCGCTTACGCTCTCATCGGCGGATTTAATCATAGCATCAATCAGGTCGAGATGCTGTCCATTCCATTCACCGGCTTCCATCGGACCTCCGGAAACAAAAACCGTAGGAATATTCAAACGCATCGCAGCCATCAACATACCCGGAGTAATTTTATCACAATTACTAATACATACCATAGCATCTGCCTTATGGGCATTCACCATATACTCTACGCTGTCAGCGATAATGTCTCGTGAAGGAAGTGAATAGAGCATTCCATCGTGTCCCATGGCAATACCGTCATCAATAGCAATAGTATTGAACTCCGCAGCAAAGCAACCCAGCTTCTCAATCTCCGCCTTCACCAACTGTCCTACTTCGTGCAAATGCACGTGTCCCGGTACAAACTGCGTAAATGAATTGACTATGGCAATGATAGGCTTTCCCATTTGCTCTTTCTTCATGCCGTTGGCTGCCCACAGCGCACGGGCTCCTGCCATGCGGCGTCCCTGCGTACTAAACGAACTGCGTAATTGCTTTTTCATTTCCTTATTTCTTTTAATTAAAGAGCCTCTCTCACTATGGTGAGAAAGGCTCTACTTTTTATCTTTTTATGGTACGAATACATACACACAACCTTTCTCACGCTCTTGATGGGACCACCACGACGCGAATAATATGCAGGACTGCCAGGTTTATGGATGTATGGATATTCATATCTTAATCTTTTTTCTTTATTTCGTGCTGCAAAGGTAAGGGCTTTTTTATTAACTCCAAACAAATTGAAGAAAAAAATCATATAAAAATGAATAATCGTAAGAAAACACGGCTGATAAATCTCTTTTTTATCACTTATCAGTTGTAAATGAAACCATGCGTTAGTCAATGCCAATTACTTTTACAACGGACAAAAGCGCTTAATAATCTGAAATTTACCTTTTAAAAAGTATTGTCAATAAAATTATTCGTATCTTTGCCCGCCCGGATAACCGGGATGGTTAATTACAAATATTTTAAAATTAAATGGAAACAGTAGAAAACAAGTACATTGCTGTAAATTACAGACTGTACGCACTGGAAGAAGGTGAAGATCAAGAATTAGTAGAAGAAACGAGAGACGGACAGCCCTTCGTATTTATCTCAGGATTGGGAACCACTCTCGAAGCTTTTGAAGACCAAATAGTACCGCTTGCAAAAGGTGACAAATTTGAATTTACTATTCCTGCCCATGAGGGTTACGGTGAATATGACAACGACCATGTGTTGGAATTGCCAAAGAATATCTTCGAGATAGACGGTAAATTTGACAGCGAACGGGTAGTGGAAGGAAGCGTAGTTCCTTTAATGACTTCAGACGGACAACGGGTAAACGGTACTATCCTACACATAGGCTCAGAGAATGTATCTGTCGACCTGAACCATCCTTTAGCAGGCGCTGACCTGATCTTTGAAGGTGAAGTTGTGGAAAGCCGCCCCGCCACTAATGAAGAAATCCAGGAAATGGTGAAAATGATGAGTGGCGAAGGATGCGGATGTGGTTGCGATAGTTGCGGCAGTGGTTGCGGAGACCAGGAATGCAGCGACAATTGCGGTTGCGAAGGTCATTGCTAATAATAAATAAACGTATACGTTGGTCGTAAAGTACGACCAACGTTGCTTTTCCCCCTCAAACGAGCAGCAGATTAACATCCTTTGTGCGTCATAATATCCAGCACCACTCTATCCGTTTCGTTCATCCCCTGAGACCCTATCCTCGTTAAGTTACGAATGCTCTGGTCCACATCTTCATCGATAATACCCTCTACTGAAGTAACGCACCGGTTCTCCATCGCCATCACTGCAGACAATACAGCAGTAGACACGCCCGTAGTAACTTTCAAAGCACAGCTCGGTTTAGCTCCGTCACAAATCATACCAGTAAGATTGGCAATCATGTTCTGCACAGCAAATGCCACTTGCTCATAACTGCCTCCCATCAACCAAGTGATACCGCAACTCGACCCGGTAGCAGCCACCACACATCCGCATAAAGCAGATAACCGTCCCAGACTTTGCTTAATATAAATCACCGTCAAATGGCTCATCATCAGGGCACGAATCAATTCTTCTTCGGACTTTCCACACTCTTCGGCATATACCAGTACAGGAAGCGTTGCAGAAATTCCCTGATTTCCACTTCCCGAATTACTCATCACAGGAATCATCGCCCCAGCCATACGAGCGTCGCAAGCGGCGGAAGTATAGGAGAGAATATGTGAGAAGACGCTGTCTCCCATTATCTTGTGTTCATACGTGCCCCGGAGCATCTTTCCCAAAGCATGTCCATAGTTGCCTTGAAAGGATTTCTCGGCTGCATCTTTATTGATTCGCGCTGTATCGAGGATAAAACGGATTTCATCCAAAGGAGCCGTCAAAGCAAAATCATATACCTTGCGGAGATTTAGTTCTAAAGAGGTTTCTTCTTCCCCGCCTTCGCCGACTTGTTTCTTGTCCAACAAGACTTCCCCGTCGCGCGCTATATATATAAAAGTAGTATGTCCTCCGGCAATGACGGCTGTCGCAATCTTCTCTCCTGCTTCGCAGACCACTTCGATATAAAGTTTTTCTGTAATATCCTCTTTGAGCGAGATACAAATCCGTTTTTCATAGATAAATTGCTTACCTTGCTCCACCGCTTCGGGAGTACAATCCTTGAGCACTTCCAGCTGATACTCTGATTTTCCGATAAGAGCGCCCAAAGCGATAGCAATGGGAAGACCTATCATGCCTGTACCGGGAATACCCACTCCCATCGCGTTCTTCAAAATATTGGCACTGAGCGCCACTTTTATCTTTTCCGGTTTGGTCTGCAACGTTTCGGCTGCTTTAGCAACACACAATGCCACTGCAATAGGTTCCGTGCACCCGATAGCAGGAATAACTTCCTGTTTCACCAAATCTATGATTTGCTTTCTTTCCGATTCTGTCATAAAGGATTCTGATATATTTTAATTTGTACAAATGTAGAAAATATACTATTAATATAAATCATTTTAGCATCTTTTTTACAGTACATAAATGGCTCATTTCAAAAAAGAAGTTACCTTTGCAACTTGATTTTCATTTAAGAGAGTTAAATTTATCACTAAAAGACAAAATCCAATGAAATTAAAAGCTCTACTATTTTGTTTCTCTTTTATTCTCGCGATGTCATCTTGTATCAAAGATGAAGCACTTAATGCAGAAGCAGACATCCTTACTTGTACTGTCCCCGGAGACGTACTTAACCGAGACCCTATCATTGAAAATGAGAAAATAACCCTGATTATTAAAAAAGGAACTGATATTACACAACTAGCTCCAAAATTCACTTTAACTCCAGGAGCCACCATCCTTCCTGAAAGTGGTACTTTATTAGACTTTACGGAGCCTCAATATTATCTAGTGACTTCGGAGGATAAAAAATGGCAAAAGAAATATCAAGTACAAGTTTCTATATCAGGAATTACCCGCACAACTTACTCATTTGAGAACGTAAAACTAGATAGTAAAGGACAATTCCAGATTTTCTATGAAACAAATTCTCAAGGTAAAGAGGATATGGAATGGGCCAGTGGTAATCCAGGATACTCCCTAACAGGGGTCAAAGTTGGTCCTGAAGGTTATCCTACTTACCAATCCACAGAGGGCTATGTAGATAAATGCCTTACCCTAACCACACGTGAAACAGGTAGTCTCGGCGAATGGGTGCACATGCCGATAGCAGCCGGTAATCTTTTTCTAGGAACTTTTAACGTAATGGATGCCTTGAATAGCGCATTGAAGGCTACGCATTTTGGTGTACCTTTCGATTATATCCCTACAAGTTTTAGTGGATATTATAAATACAAAGCAGGAGACACATTCTATGAATCAGATGAAAATAAGAAATTAAGACCTGTCCCGGGAAAAAAAGACATGTGTGATATTTATGCTGTATTTTACGAAACAGACAAAAACCTAAATACTCTTGATGGAACAAATGTGCTAGCGGAAGATAACCCTTACATCGTATCAGTTGCTCGTATTGAAGATGCACACGAAACTGATACATGGACGCGGTTTAACCTTGAATTCAAATATCGTCCGGGCAAAACTGTTGATTCAGAAAAACTAAAGAGTGGGAAATATAATCTTGCCATTGTTTTCTCATCTAGTATCAGAGGAGCCTATTTTGAAGGAGCCCCAGGAAGTACCCTCAACATAGATGAAGTTGTATTAAGCTACGAATAAACAAAAAATATATTATGAAGAAAAGTATATTCATATTTTGCTTGCTATTATTAGCCACAGCAACAAAAATAAAAGCGCAGGAAGACCGAAATCACGGAATTATCTGGTCATCCCTGCAAGGATTAGAATACGAAATTAAAGCTGGGTTCAATATTGGAGGCACAACACCCCTACCACTGCCCGAAGAGATAAGAGCTCTGACTGGATATAAACCAACTGTATGCATTTCTATTGAAGGAAACATTATCAAATGGCTTGATGAACAGAAAAAATGGGGAGTAATTCTAGGATTACGTCTAGAGAATAAAGGAATGGAAGCCAAAGCCCGAACAAAAAATTACAGCATGGAAATCATCGGAGACGGCGGCGAACGTTTGAAAGGCAACTGGACCGGACGAGTAAAAACAAAAGTAAGAAACTCTTATTTCTCGATACCACTTCTCGTTGCTTATAAGTTAAGTCCACGCGTAAGATTAAGTGCAGGACCTTATATTTCATTCTTAACCAGCGGTGATTTTTCCGGATACGTTTATGATGGATATTTAAGAAAAGATAATCCCATTGGTGATAAAGTCAAGTTTGAAGGAGACAGGATAGCTTCATACGATTTTTCTGATGACTTAAGAAATTTACAATGGGGAGTGCAAGCCGGGGTAAACTGGAAAGCATTTAAGCATCTGACCGTTTCCGGTGATTTGGTTTGGGGATTAAACGATATTTTTAAAAAAAATTTTAATACCATCACGTTCGCCATGTATCCTGTATATCTAAACATAGGATTCGGATACGCTTTCTAGAAAGACTTAATAAACAAACTTTATAGTTCTCTTTTTATCAACCTATCTCCACTCTCGTCAATTGGTTCACTCATCACATGACGAAAGAGGTGATAGGTTGAAAACTATATAAATCAATAACTATATGTTAGTATCTTCAATGACTCCCAACGAAATATACGATGAAATCATGGCGGACATACCTAATATGCTTTCTTTTTTGCAGTATAAACAACCTAAATTCAGGAAAGTGGTGCTTCGTTCACAATTGTTCCCTGTCAATGTTTACTCTATGGTGACTACTAGCAGAAAAAACAACTGGCTACTTCTCTTTTCTGCTAAAAGTAAAAAAGATGTTTCAGGAGATATTCACTTTTATTCGTTGTGTATTCAAGAAACATCCGCTGGAAAATCCGCTATCATACGGCAAGTTACCCAAGGTGAACCTTCCTTATTCATATATTCCCCACATTTCTTTCACAGATATGCTGAAAGAATGAAATTGGAATTGTCCGGCATTCCTTTAATCCGAAACTTTTTTGAGAATAACAATAATTCTTATATCAAGAAACGTATTATTAATGGAAAAGAAGAACTTACTGCTACTTTCGAAGAAGGAGTAGGTTTTTGTGTGCAACTGGAAAACTGCACCCATTTATGTTTTGTAATGAAAACCTTTATTAACTATGATATGAAAAAGACTGACCAAGAAGCTGGGTTTAGAGAAAGTGAACTTGCGAGAATGATAGAAAATGCAATATTTACTGAAAATATCAGGAAAACTCCTAGCTTGCTTTTACTAGATTCCCTACTTGAATAAAGTTAATGCCACTTCAATACATCTTATACATATACGAATGAACCCTACTGTTCATCAAAAGCCTATATTCATATAGGAAGTTTAATTTCAAAGTAGATTAAGGATAAAAATAGGTTGCGTCAAAATATCTTTTTAACGCAACCTATTTTGTCTAGTATAAGAAATACTTTATTGAGCAACTAAATCAAATCCTAAATTAAAATCAGTACTCATGTTATAATATCCTCCTATCACTGCCACTAAAAAACCAGCAGCTTGCATTTCCTCCGGAATCATCTTAGCTTCAACTAATGCACTCCATATTAACACAAGGTCCATAACTGTCTCTGGTTCCCCCCAACTATCAACTTCGCCAGTCTGACGTGCTTTCAATAAAGGAGCCAAAGCTTCTTTATCTAAGTAAATATAGGTATGTCCTTCTTCTGTTCTTACGGTCATAGGGAAACCATTATTCACCCAGCCAAGTATAGTATTAAAAGTTTCATCAGCTACCTTATCCAAATTTACACCAATAAGTTTCAGCATAGATTTTATACTAGCAGCATCTCCTTTAAGAATCTGATCTATCATATCTGAAAGTCCACCCATGCTAGGAGACTGAGCAAGTATATTAGCGATATTTAGTTTCAGATACAATTTCCCATCCTTTTCGTACCAATAAGCTAAATTTTTAGGAGACATTTGCCATCCTTCAGTAGGTATCATAGCTTGTACCTCCTCAACACTAGGTACTTCACCATTCATCATACCCATTATTTTCGCTTGATCCATTTGGATTTCAGAAGATGAAATGGTTGCGCCCACATTACCATCTGCTGCAAGTGTAATATCTTGAAGAACTTGAGGTAAAAGCATACCTCCTATACCTCTTAATAGACCTGAGTATAAAGGGGCAGTAGAATCTTCAATTCCTTTCCATTCTACAAATAAAGCTCCTGCTGTGACTGAAGGAAAAGGAGAACCATAAAAATCAATAGTACCTACTGCATATTTATTTAATACATACTTTTTCGCCCATCCTTGCGGATCTTTCATTGTTACATTCAGATCCAACGTTAATATTTTATCCACACGTGAACCTGTATAACTAATAGTAGCACTAGAACCTTCAAAACTTCCACTAAAGCCACTGCTAGTTAACTGTACACCTGTTAAAATAGTTTCACTTTCTCCAGGTATTACATCTTGCAACAAGATACTGATATTACTACCATCCGTGGCATCAAAAACAACTGTTTTGCCACTTACCGGTTCTCCGCCATAAGAAAGCGCTAAAGTCCCATCTTTATAAGTACCGATATAAAGTCCTGGACCCGAAGTCTGAATATCCAGAGTCAACTTGCCATCTAAAGTTATAACACCGTCTATCACTACTTTTAGGAAAGGAGCAGGGGTAAGAGCCATTCTCGTCACAGGCTTAGTATTAATATTTTTAGTACCACTTAACCTGAAAGAGCCGTCTGTTTGTTTTTCTAAGACTGCATCTACTGTAACATCACTATATCCATCAATTACATTTTTAATAGCGACTTCAGCAGCTTGAGAACTCTTTGCTTTGAATTCAATAGTACCCGTAGTAGATTCGCCATTCAAATTTAAATCAATATCATTAGCGACAATTTCTCCGTCCGGCAGCTTTTTCCAACTATTATCTTCATCATCATCATTGCTACAAGCAGTGAACAGACTTACAGAACACAGCAGTGAAAACAAATAAAATAAATTCTTTTTCATAAATAATTGTTGTTTAGTTAATTAATTTCCTCTTAAAAAGGAATCTCTTTCCAAATTTATATCAAAAAGTGTTGCAAAGTAACGGGAACTTTCTTAAATGTGCAAGGTCATTTCTTAGTTATTTATGTTCTATTTTTAAGATAAATAGAAGGAATCCATATTCTTACTAACCTTTTTTTAAGAAAACTACCCTATATAAGACTTAATTCAATATCAGAAAAACTGCCCATAAAGGTTATTCATCCCATCGTTTAGAACTACTATTCCTTTACAGACAATCTTATCAAACTTAACATTTAGTTTCTTTTCAGCCTTAAGACAAAAAGATTGATAAAATAATGTGAGATGACTGAACTTCTATACGAAAACTACCATTTATCATTCAGCGATTACCTCCAATTCATCAACAGTCAAAGTACTTCCCGGTGCTCCCGAGAATGCATCTCCCCACCTACTAGAAGAACATATAATAGCCAATTTATATTTCTTACCTGTTACATATTCTTTACCCGATTCCAGATTAAAATCTAAATCAAACGCTTTCCAATCTTCTTGGAAACCGCTAAACATTTCAGCACGCAATACAACTTTATCAGATGTATTAATATTTACTCCCGTCAAAACTTCCTCATCATTTTCAACTTCATATAAAACAGCTACGATAGAGCATTGATCTGTTTTACTTTCATCTATATCGGCCACATGGGGCTTCGTAGGATCAGGACAAGTATAATACTTTTCTCCAGGTATGTACTTATAGTGCCCTTTTAATTTTAAAGGTTTAGCTACATAAGGTACACCAAATTTAGTACTATTCAGAGTATTTTTCATGTCAGTCTGAAAAGTTCCTGTAAACAACGAACCGGAGGTAATCATAGGAATAGCTGGAATAATTCCATTCAACTTTGAGGGTTGACCTGTAGTATTCACTGTTGTTATTTGAGCAGCAAAAGCAGAAGAATTGACACCAGGCTCTATTTTCACAGTAGAAAAGGGACCTGAATATAATTTTGAATACATTAACTTAATCATTTGTAAGCCCGCATTGGTTGTGACCCATCCTCCCACAGGCTCGGAATATTGCAAATCTTCTTTAGAATCTCGATTCACCACATACCATTCGTCAAAGTCATAAGTATCACCTTTTATACAAGTCACCACGTAAGCAGATACTGTTCCATCTTCTGCTATAACTTGATATGTTACTGGACTAGCAAAGTCTGCTTTTACTCCACTTGCGGGATTAATCGTTGCCTTTTCTGAAACTGTAATAGTAGGTACCAACGCTTTTAACTGTTCTTTTGCAACATCACTTCCTACAGAGAATGTAATATTACTACCCATCATAACAGGTTCTCCCTTCACGATAGAATTTGCCTCTACGCTTTTATCAAAAGTAAAGCTTAATATTTTAGCTTCCGAACTTTCACTTCCACTCAACTTTTTGCCATCGAAGTTGACCTTTACTTTCAAACCCCTGTCAATGACATCTACATTAATCTCCATATCCAGCGAACCTTTACCAATCTGGCCGGACACATTTACATTGCATTTACCGACGACAATATCCAATGTCTGATCTCCCGAAAAGCTGTAAGTATCTCCTTTCTGTTTCAAAACACAATGGTCTACAGTAATATCTTCCACAAGAATCTCCGTAGGATCACCAATTACGCTAAAATTCTTCAGCTCAAATTTAATTGCATCATTAGATGCTTTTGAAATATACACCTTCTGTAGTAACCCAGAAGTTATAGGATCTGCTATCCCTTCATAATAAATATCCATGGAACCTTTATATGCTCCGCTCAATTCTTCATTAATAGGATATTGCACATCGTCGTCGTCACTGCAAGCTGTGAATAATCCTAATAAACAAACAACTGAAAATAAATAAAATAAATTCTTTTTCATACAAACTTTATTTAATTAATAAATATGTCCTTTTCTTCAAAAGAAAGAAGAAATTATGCAATTGCTTAGCAGGCAAAATCAGCCGCAAAGTAACTGAATACAATCAAGCTACACAAGGTCTATTCTTTTGAATATATGTTCTATTTTTAAGATAAAGCTAAAGAATAGACGATTTGACTTATGTAAAGTCTATGTACAAAAAAAGAAATGAAGAATATTCAATCCAATAATCTAATTACCAACATCCTGACTTCATCGAAAAAGCCCTGCTTATAAGGTGTCTTACACTGGGAAAGGTTGACTTAATAAAAGTTAATCATAATGAGTAAA
>JAUUNK010000364.1 GCA_030844565.1 Bacteroides ovatus | reverse complement strand
TCTTTTCTTATCTGGGCTGTATCCCGCAGGAAATTCTTGTAAATGGGAAAAAGGCTATAAACGTGACACTTAAAGAGAACACTACCGCCTTGGAAGAAGTTACCGTAGTCGGGTCGGGCATACAACGGAAAGTAAGTGTAGTGGGCGCCATCACTTCCGTAGAGACCGGCGTACTTAAAAACAACTCTTCGGCTAACTTAAGCAACGCCCTGGCAGGCAATATAGCCGGAATTATAGCCGCACAACATACAGGAGAACCAGGTAATAATATCTCCGAATTCTGGATACGTGGTATCAGCACATTTGGCGCCAATGCTTCCGCCCTGGTGTTAGTGGATGGCGTAGAGCGCAGCCTCAATGAAGTAAGTGTAGAAGACATCGAATCGTTTTCCGTCCTTAAAGATGCTTCGGCAACTGCTATCTATGGGAATCGCGGGGCCAACGGAGTAGTCATCATCACTACCAAAAAAGGAAAAGCCGGAAAGGTAAATATCAATGCTAAAGTAGAATATGGCATCACTGCGCCTTCGCGACTGCCCGAATATGTGAATGCCGCTACGTATGCAGCCATGGCAAATGAAGCAAGACTGAGCAGGGGGGAAGATATTAAATATACTCCTGCCGAAATGGATATTATAGAATATGGATTGGATAAAGACCTCTATCCCAACATGGACTGGCAAAAAGAAATATTGAACAAAACAACAACCAGCAGCCGTGCCATGCTGAATATAAGCGGTGGAGGAACCACAGCCCGCTATTTCATATCCGGAGCCTATTACAATGAAGACGGGCTGTACAAAGCCGATAAAATGAAGAATTATAACACCAATGCCAATTACAGAAGATATAATTTCCGTTCGAACGTAGATGTGGACGTCACCAAAACGACAACCGTCGAGCTCGGAGTATCCGGCTGGATTGCCACGCAAAATAAACCGGGCAATGCTAATTCCGATGACCTGTATGGCTCGTTTGCCGCCCTCACCCCACTCACGGTCCCCAAAATCTATTCCAACGGTTTATTCCCTACCTACGGGACAGGCGTTCAAACAAATCCCTATGTGCAGTTGAACGAAATGGGTTACAAAGAAATGTGGCAAAATAAAATAGAAACAAACATCGCTATCAAGCAGAATCTGAATTTCGTGACGAAAGGACTTAGCTTTTATGTGCGTTTCTCGTATGATTCCTTTAACGAGAACTATGTGGAACGCCTGAAAAACCCTACTTTATACAGAGCTGAGAAAGAGCGGGATGCGAAAGGACAACTTGTGCTTACAAAGGTTCTCGACGAGAAGCCTCTTACCCAGTCCACCAGCTCGTGGGGAAACAGGCGGTATTATGGAGAAATGAACCTCACGTATGACCGCCTCTTTGCCGGGAAACACCGTGTAGGAGGGTTGCTATTGTATTACCAGCAAGAGTATGCAAGGAATGATGCAGGAGATAATATATTCGCCGCTGTTCCCCGACGGAACATAGCATTGTCGGGAAGAGCAACCTATTCTTACAAAGATAAATACTTAGCAGAATTCAACTTTGGATATACCGGTTCCGAGAACTTTGAAAAAGGCAAACGGTTTGGTTTCTTTCCCGCCATTGCAGTGGGATGGGTGGTTTCCAACGAAGATTTCATGGCAAAAACGACCCGTTGGCTGGACAATCTGAAACTAAGATATTCGTATGGAGAAGTAGGTAATGACCGATTAGCGGGAGATACCCGTTTTCCATACATTTCCGTGGTCGATGGAGAAGGCGGATACAGTTTTGGAGAGACCGGGCAAACAGGTGTCGGAGGGGTCGCGATTAAAACCATCGGTACGCCCAACCTGACATGGGAAACGGCGGTGAAGCATAACATCGGTATTGACATCGGACTTTTCCGCAAATTCACATTGACAGTGGACATGTTTAAAGACACAAGAAAGAATATTTTCATGAAACGTGACCATATACCGGGGACTGTGGGACTGAGTGGCGGACAGGTCCCATGGGCCAACGTAGGAAAAATGGAGAACCTCGGCTTCGACGGAACAATGGCTTACTCGGACAAAATAGGAGATATTACTTATACCTTGCGCGGCAACATCACTTACTCGAATACCAATGTACTCGACTATGACGAAGCAGCCAATGAGTTGAATTATAAAACGACCAAAGGCTACCGTTGGAGCCAGACCCGGGGACTGATTGCCTTGGGATTGTTTAAAGACGAAGCAGATATAGAAAATAGTCCCGTGCATACCTTCGGTCCGGTAAAACCGGGAGATATTAAATATAAAGATGTGAATGGCGACGGTGTCGTCAATGACGACGATATTGTTCCCATTGGATATACCCACAATCCGGGACTTATTTATGGAATGGGATTGAGCGTGGAATGGAAAGGATTCGACTTTAGCATTTTGCTTCAGGGAGCCGGCAACTGTGATTTTTTCGTGGGTGGCTGGGGAGTTTATCCTTTCCAGGAAGGAGAAGCCGGAAACATTATGAAAGTGGCTTCCAATCCTGCCGACCGCTGGATTTCCAGAGAAATATCCGGCACGCCTGATACGGAAAATCCGAATGCTATTTTCCCGCGGCTCACGTATGGCAATAGCCAAAATAACAACAGGGCTTCCACACACTGGCTACGCAACGGACGCTATTTACGATTGAAAAACCTGACAGTGGGCTATACAATTCCCAAGAAAATCTCCCGCAAGCTTCTGATGGAGGGGGCACGCATATATTTCTTAGGGAATAACCTTGCCGTATGGGACAGCTTTGGTTGGTGGGACCCCGAACTGGCATCCGACAATGGAGCCAGATACCCTATTCAGAAAAACTTTACGCTTGGTCTGACATTTAACTTCTAATAGACGGAACACATGAAAAAGATATATATAATATTTGTCACAATCATAACTCTGGGAATGACATGTTCCTGTAGCGACTATCTATCCATAGATAAATATGTAAACGATATGCTGACACTGGACACAGTGTTTTTGAAAAAGAACTATACGGAAGAATGGCTTTGGAATACCTACGGCTATCTTAACAATGCCGGAGCGGAAATCGCCAACAAAGGAGTAAACTGTTTCAGTTTTGCTTCGGACGAAGCCATTTTCGGCGATTGGTGGCCAAGATGTCGCATCTACCAGAACTGCGAATATACAGCGAATGATAATTATGAGGACCGGTGGGGACATCTATATCAAGGCATCCGGAGGGCTTCCATCTTTATATATAGAGTAGAAGGTTGCCCGGAACTGTCGAATAGTGAAAAAGAAGACATGAAAGCGCAGGCTCGTTTTCTGCGTGCCTATTTCTACTGGTTGCTGATAAAGCAATATGGTCCCGTCCCCATTATGCCTGAGGAAGGTCAAGACGTCAGCTTGAGCTATGATGCCCTGGCTGTGGCAAGAAACACACATGACGAATGTGTGGATTTCATTTGCCGGGAGATGACCCAAGCAGCACGGGTACTACCTCTCACACGCAATGCATCCCGCTGGGGGCAAGCAACAAGAGGAGCTGCCCTTGCCACAAAAGCGAAAGTGCTTTTATATGCCGCCAGCCCCTTGTATAATGGAAATACGGACTTGAAATCCCTAACGGATGATGAGGGTCGGGAATTGATTTCTCAAACTGCAAGTGAAGAAAAATGGGCTAAAGCCGCAGCAGCAGCCAAAGATGTGATTGACTTGGGAATATATGAACTTCTGACGGTAAAGGCGGACGAAACTACCGTTTTGCCCCCATCGAATCTACCCGCTTCCAC
>JAUUNK010000363.1 GCA_030844565.1 Bacteroides ovatus | reverse complement strand
ACGAAGCCCACCGTAGCCAATATGGATTGGACGAAAAGATAGATACTAAAACAGGTAAAATAAAAATAGGGGCAGCACGTATGGTGCGTAATTCACTGCCTAATGCTACATTTATAGGTTTTACAGGCACACCTATTTCGCAAAAAGACCGCTCCACACGTGAAGTATTTGGTGACTATATCGATGTGTACGACATGACGCAAGCAGTAGAAGATGGAGCAACTCGCCCTGTGTTCTATGAAAGCCGTGTGATAAACCTTAAACTTGATGAAGCGGCACTTCGTCAGATTGATTCAGAATATGAGGCGATGGCTGGCGAAGCAGAAGAATATGCCATCGAAAAGAGCAAACGAGAACTCGGACATATAGACTCCATACTCGGAGCAGAAGATACAGTAAACTCGCTATGTGATGATATATTGGCACACTACGAAGAGTTTCGACAATATGAGCAAACAGGTAAGGCGATGATAGTTGCATACTCTCGACCGATTGCGATGAGGATATATGCTCGCTTACTTGAACTGCGTCCTACATGGAGTCAGAAACTGGCAGTTGTAATGACTTCGGGGAATAACGACCCCGAAGAATGGAGAACTATAATAGGCAATGACAACCATAAAAAAGAGCTTGAAAAACAGTTTAAAGATAACGATAGTCCACTAAAAATTGTAATTGTGGTGGATATGTGGCTGACAGGATTTGATGTGCCATCACTCTCTACAATGTATGTTTATAAACCGATGAGTGGGCATAATCTGATGCAGGCAATAGCGCGTGTAAATCGTGTGTTCGGAGATAAAACTGGCGGTCTTGTTGTGGATTATGTAGGAATTGCATCTGCGCTGAAAAAGGCGATGAATGACTTCACCATTCGTGACCGTAAAAACTACGGAGATACAGATATTACCAAAACTGCATATCCTGAATTTGAGAAAAAACTAGAAGTGTGTCGTGAACTTTTGCATGGATTCGATTATTCGGCTTTCTTTGGAGAGAAAGACCTTCAGCGAGCAAAAGCCATAAGTGGAGGTGTAAACTTCCTCACCGCACCCGATAAGGAAGATACAAGAAAACTCTTTATAAAAGAATCGTTGCTGTTACATCAAGCATTAACGCTGTGTCGCAGTATTTTGAATTACAATCAACGTATTGAAGCTGCCTACTTTGAAGCTGTGCGCACGCTCTTAACACGAGTAGAAGGCACGGGCAAAATTTCTTTCAAGGAAGTAAACGGGCGGATTAACGAGTTACTCAAACAGAGTATTAAGAGTGAAGGTGTTATTAATCTATTCTCTGATATTCAAGAAGAATTCTCATTGTTTGACCCTAAATTCTTAGAAGAAATTGCTCAAATGAAAGAGCGAAACTTTGCGGTGGAATTATTGCGTAAGTTGATTGCAGAACAGGTGCGTATTTATCAACGGACAAATGCGGTGCGAGCTGCCAAGTTCTCAGAAATACTTTCTAATGCCATGAGTAATTATCTAAAAGGGCTTTTAACCAATGAGGAGATAATTCAGGAGTTAATGAAAGCAGCTAAAGATATTATAAATGGAGAAGAAGAAACTAAAAAACTAAATCTCTCCACAGAAGAGCTAGCCTTTTATGATGCTTTGACCAAGCCTTCAGCCGTGAAGGACTTCTATTCCAATGAGCAGTTGATCGCTATAACCAAAGAGCTAACAGAAGCACTTAGAGAGAACAAAACCATTGACTGGAATGTCAAGGAGAGTGCTCGTGCCGGAATGCGACGTATTATAAAAAGGTTATTGAAAAAATACAAATATCCACCTGAAGGTGAAGAGGATGCTCTAAACATCATCATGACTCAATGTAATATGTGGAGCGAGAATAATTAGATAATTATAATCAGACTACAAAAACGGCAGCAGATAGAGAAAAATCTCAGAGGCTTTGAATCTTGGATTAAAAATTGAAGTAGTATAACAATGACGCGACAAAATAAAATACAGCCTTTTGAGCAGAAGAAGGTTCGCACCGTTTGGGATGAAGAACAAGAGAAATGGTTCTTCTCCATCATTGAGGTGATTGAGGTGCTCACTGACAGTCCTCGTCCTCGTAAGTATTGGAACGCTTTGAAAACTAAACTTCAAAAAGAAGTAAGTGGGGGTTGTGTCAAAATGCTGGCGCAACCTCTTTTTTTATGCGCAAAGCCCAGACTTTCCCAAGCCCGGGCTTTGTTATTACCCAAAGTTTTTGTAACTTTAGGCATAAATTTTTCGTTATGGCAAAGTTACATTTTCGTCCTTACATTCCCAACCAAACCGTTCTTTTTCCTGGGCGGATTGATGAAAACATAGCTGCGAACGACCTGGTCCGCATAGTCAACCTGTTGTTGATAATCTCAATCTTGAGAGTTTCAAGAAGCTTTATAAGGAAACGGGCCGCTCAGCTTATCATCCTAAAATGATGCTCAAGGTAATTATCTACGCTTACATGAATAATATCTATTCCTGCCGTAAAATAGAGAAGCTTCTCCTTCGTGATCTCCATTTTATCTGGCTTGCCGGTCATGAGCATCCGGATTTTATTACCATCAACCGTTTTCGTAACCGTGTAAAGGAGGAAATAAACAACGTCTTCACGCAGTTGGTCCTTGTCCTTGCTGACAAAGGTTTCATCAGTCTTGATGTAGAATATATCGACGGCACCAAGATTGAGTCCAAGGCCAACAAATATACTTTTGTCTGGCGCAAAACAGTCGAAAGGAACCGTACCAGGTTGATGGATAAGATTCGCGTCCTTCTGGAGCAGGTGGATGAAGCTATTGCACAGGAGAACTCCGTAAAAGACACATCCGTGGAATTTACTTCCTCCATGCTCTCTGACATAGTGGATGAACTTAAAGAAGTCCTGGAACAACAGCCTGCAACAAAGGATAAGGAACAAAAGAAAGCCCTGCGTGAAAAGAAGAAACAGGTCAGGGAACTTGAAGGGTATCGTGACAAGCTGATGGAATATGACAATCACCTTGATGTCCTTGGAGAACGTAACTCCTATTCCAAGACCGATCCTGCTGCCACATTCATGCGCATGAAAGAAGACGCCATGAAGAACGGGCAGACCAAGCCCGGGTATAATTTGTAAATAGGTACTGAAAATCAATTCATCCTAGACTTCCGGCTGTTTCCCAATCCTACCGATACACTGACCCTGATTCCTTTCTTCCACTCCTTCCAGTACCGCTATAACCGCTTACCCGCTATCGCTGTGGCAGACTCCGGTTACGGCTCGGAAGAGAATTACCGGTTCATGCAGGAGAGGGGGATAGCAGCTTTTGTCAAGTACCATTACTTCCATAAAGAACAGCGTCCCCGTTATACTCCCAACCCGGTCCATGCGGAAAGTCTCCATTACAATGCGGAAGAGGACTATTATGTTTGCCCGATGGGGCAGCACCTGAACCGTATAGGAACCAAACGTGACAAAACCGCAAGCGGATACATTACCGAAAGCCTCCGGTATAAAGCACAAAGATGCGAAGGCTGTCCTCTGCGTGGTAGTTGTTTTAAAGCACGGGGGAACCGTATTATAGAAGTCAACCACCGGCTGAACCAATACAAACGGCAGGCACGGGAAAGGTTGCTCTCAGAAGAAGGAATCAGGCATAGGGCAAGGCGGTGTATAGAACCGGAAGCTGTTTTCGGACAAATGAAATACAACATGGCATACAGAAGGTTCCGGCATGTGGCAGAAGACAAGGTGACAATGGACTTTGCCTTCTTTGCCATAGCTTTTAATATCAAA
>JAUUNK010000044.1 GCA_030844565.1 Bacteroides ovatus | reverse complement strand
GTAAACCGGCGTTATGAGAGTTGCTCGCTCCATGTCGGAGGGTAGACCGCTAAAGCGGCGTGGCAACACGTCGCTCAGATAAATGACAAACACCCCTGTCAATCAGGGGAGACAGAACTCGGCTTATAGGCTGACTGCTTTTTTTTCAACTCACCGATAACTATTTATGAATTGCTAACAAGACAAAACAACATTCTTTTTGTTATTGGTAGATAATACTTTTGAAGGAAAGCTGAAACCCATGAATAAAAAGATAAAGAATATATGGAGATTTCTCACGTATGACATCTGGCGCATCACGGAAGGCGAAGTCACAAAAACCAAATTCTCGCTATATAACATTATAAAAGCAGGATACATTTCCGTAACCAGCTTCATCAAGGATCGCCTTATGAACAAAGCTTCGGCACTAACTTACAGCACTTTGCTTGCCATTGTTCCTATTCTCGCCATCCTTTTTGCCATCGCTCGTGGTTTTGGCTTCTCCACCCTGATGGAGACCCAGTTCCGCAGTAATTTTGGTGGAAACTCAGAAACTACCGAAGCTATACTGAACTTTGTAAATTCCTATATAGAACATACAAAAAGCGGAGTGTTTATCGGCGTGGGACTTGTCATGTTGTTATGGACAGTACTAAACCTTATCAGCAAC
The DNA here is from genome assembly GCA_030844565.1 of Bacteroides ovatus. Classification (GTDB taxonomy): domain Bacteria; phylum Bacteroidota; class Bacteroidia; order Bacteroidales; family Bacteroidaceae; genus Bacteroides; species Bacteroides ovatus_A. The sequence continues at coordinate 28,254 of JAUUNK010000044.1, read as the reverse complement.
ATAGAACTTACTTTTAATCGCATTTGGCAAGTTAAGAAAGAGCGCAGTGTATATCGTAAGATTACAGATTATTTTTCTATGCTCTTACTTATGCCTATCTTAATCGTAGTATCAGGCGGTCTTTCCATCTTTATGACTACCATTCTGCAAAAAATGGAGAATTTTGTCTTGCTGGCTCCTATCCTGAAATTTCTTATCCGGCTAATTCCCTTTGTGCTGACCTGGCTCATGTTTACAGGACTCTACATATTTATGCCGAATACTAAAGTGAAGTTTAAATACGCTGTAATAGCGGGCATCATTGCCGGCTCAGCCTATCAAGCTTTCCAATTCCTCTATATCAATAGCCAGTTATGGGTATCCGGCTACAACGCCATCTACGGAAGTTTCGCCGCACTGCCTTTATTCTTGTTATGGCTACAAATCTCATGGACCATCTGCCTCTTCGGTGCGCAGCTAACCTATGCCGGACAAAATATCAATAACTTCAGTTTCAATAAAGACACCCAGCATGTTAGTCGCCGCTATCGTGATTTCATTTGTATCCTTATCATGTCCGTCATTGCGAAGCGTTTCGAGAAAAATGAAGAACCTTATACCGCAGAACAAATCTCGTCGGAACACCATATACCTATCCGGCTGACCAACCAGGTGCTCTTCCAACTACAAGAGATTAACCTGATACATGAAGTAATAAAATCAGACCAGAAAAGCGAAGATATTGTATACCAACCTTCTATGGATATTAACCAATTAAACGTAGCCTTGTTACTGGAAAGGCTGGATACTTTCGGATCGGAAAACTTCAAAGTAGATAAAGACGAGGAATTCAGCGACGAGTGGCAAATATTAACTGAATCACGAGAAGAATATTATAAAAAAGCGAGTAAGGTACTGCTAAAGGATTTATAGTTCCTTTAACAGTACTTTGTTCTGCACAATCAGTCCATATAGGGGAGCATCCGGCTGATATACTTCCCGATAATATCGAACTCTACATTCACCACACTGCCCACTTGGAAAGTATGAAAGTTCGTATGCTCATACGTATAAGGAATGATGGCTACCTGAAAAGTGTCTTCAGTAGGATTACATACCGTCAAGCTGACACCGTTTACCGTCACCGAGCCTTTATCCACTGTTATATATCCTCGCTTTGCCATTTCTTTGTCAAAGGCATATTTAAAGGTAAAATACCAGCTTCCTTCCGCATCCTGGATGTCAATACAAGTAGCCGTCTGGTCTACGTGTCCTTGCACGATATGACCGTCGAGCCTCCCGTTCATCAGCATGCTACGCTCTACGTTCACTTTATCTCCTACTTTCAGCAAGCCCAGGTTGGAACGTTCCAATGTTTCCTTCATAGCAGTCACCGTATAGGCATCATCTGCCAGGCTGACTACTGTCAGACACACTCCATTATGCGAAATACTCTGGTCAATCTTCAACTCGCTTACAAACGAACATTTAAAGGTAAAGTGTATATTCTCTTGGTCCTTTACCATTGCTACAAGGGTAGCATACTCTTCTACGATTCCGGAAAACATGTTTTTTGAATTATGAATTTTGAATTATGAATTTTGAATTATGAATTTTGAATTATGAATTTTGGGGGACAAAGGTACGAATAAGGGGAGGTAGAAGCAAAAAAAATGGGGCTTTTCACAAAGCTCCATTTTTCAGTTTTCAATAGGTATTAGTTTTTTTTAAGGTAAAAAGATTGTTTTCAGGATAACGATGCAAAGATAGCTGCTTTTACCGATACTATCCAAATTATAAAATATGTCTTATAACATCTTTTTGAAGAATCTTTGGATTTGTTATCATTTTAGGCATAGCCGCCTTCTCTACAGTCGTTACAGTAGACAAATATATAACAATTTTCTAAGTGCCCCTAATTTTTGTTTATTTATTTAGGATTTGTTCTTCAGAAAAGACCTGCTCGAAGGTTCCAGCGACAAGCAAGGAGAATATTATCTATTTTTAGAGAGAATAGATTTCAATAGGAGCAATTTTCCATTATCTTTGCAGACAAATGTGTGTACGTAAACGCACCTTATATTATTAACTCATTAAAAAAGCAAGAAAAATATGGCAATGCATACTTGGTTTGAGTGCAAAATCCGTTACGAAAAAATCATGGAGAACGGAATGCAAAAGAAAGTAACGGAACCTTATCTGGTGGATGCACTCAGTTTCACCGAAGCGGAAGCACGTATCATCGAAGAGATGACGCCTTTCATCTCAGGAGAGTTTACCGTGTCCGACATTAAACGCGGCAACTACAGTGAACTGTTCCCCAGTGATGAAGAGACTGCCGACCGCTGGTTTAAATGCAAACTTATCTTTATCACCCTTGACGAAAAGAGCGGAGCGGAAAAGAAAACATCTACGCAGGTGTTAGTACAGGCAGCCGACCTGAGAGATGCCGTGAAAAAGCTCGATGAAGGCATGAAGGGTACCATGGCCGATTATCAGATCGGGGCAGTAAGCGAAACTGCCATTATGGATGTATATCCTTATAGCGCAGGTCCCAATGATAAACCCGAAATATAAAAACTAATATATAAATAAAAAAATGACTATGAGTATTGCTGACAATCTTAAGCAAGTGCTGGCGGAAATTCCCTCAGGGGTCCGGCTGGTAGCTGTTTCGAAATATCAATCCAATGAAGCGATTGAAGAAGCATATCAGGCAGGACAACGTATTTTTGGAGAAAGTAAAGTGCAAGAAATGGCAGCTAAATACGAAAGTCTGCCCAAAGACATCGAATGGCATTTCATCGGCCACTTACAAACGAACAAGGTCAAATACATAGCACCTTATGTTTCCATGATACATGGCATCGACTCCTACAAACTATTGGTAGAAGTTGACAAACAGGCAGCCAAGGCAGGACGCGTTATCGAATGCCTGCTGCAATTACACCTATCCACAGAGGAAACCAAGTTCGGATTCAGTTTCGACGAATGTCGCGAAATGTTGGAAGCAGGCGAATGGAAATCGCTTTCACATGTGCATATATGCGGTTTGATGGGTATGGCAAGCAATACAAACGATCCTAAGATAATCGAGTGTGAGTTTCACCACTTAAACAATTTCTTCACTTCCGTACATCACCGCTGGTTTGATGATGCGCCCGATTTCCGGGAACTTTCCATGGGAATGTCACACGATTATCAACATGCCATCGCTTGCGGAAGCACGCTGGTGAGAATAGGAAGCAAGATCTTCGGAGAAAGAAATTATAAATAAATCAATCGTCCACATTAAATCATTAATATTATGACCGATTTAAAAACTACTTTCGCCGGGCTTTCCCTCAGAAATCCCATTATTATCAGTAGTTCAGGGCTTACCAACAGTGCCGGAAAGAACAAAAAGCTGGCTGAAGCCGGAGCTGGGGCCATTGTTCTCAAATCTTTGTTTGAAGAACAAATCATGCTGGAAGCAGAACAGTTGAAGGACCCCACTTACTTTCCGGAAGGGAATGACTATCTGGAAGAATATCTTCGGGAACATAAGTTGGCGGAATATCTGGAGCTAATCAAAGAGAGCAAAAAAGTGTGTCCCATCCCCATTATCGCCAGCATCAACTGTTACACGGACAGTGAATGGGTAGAGTTTGCCAAGAACATTGAAGAGGCAGGCGCAGATGCACTGGAAATCAATATTCTAGCATTGCAGACAGAAGCTCAATATGAATACGGCTCATTTGAGCAACGTCACATCGACATTCTGCGGCATGTGAGACAGACGGTCAACATACCGATAATCATGAAATTGGGAGATAACTTCACCAACCCGGTGTCCCTAATTGATCAATTGTATGCCAATGGTGCCGCCGCTGTGGTTCTCTTTAATCGTTTCTACCAGCCGAACATCGATATTGAAAAGATGGAACATACATCGGGCAATGTGTTCAGCACAGAAGACAATCTGCCTAATACTCTACGTTGGATAGGCATTGCCTCCGCCCAAATAGAAAGAATGGAGTATGCGGCTTCCGGAGGAGTAGCTACGCCCGAAGCAGTAGTAAAAGCCATCTTGGCTGGAGCTTGCGCCGTAGAAGTATGTAGCGCCATCTATCAGAACACTAACCTTTATATTGGAAAAATGACCCGTTTCCTTAGCGCTTGGATGGAGCGTAAAGGTTTCGAATCTATCGCCCAGTTCAAAGGTAAACTGAACGCTGAAAGTGTGAAAGGAATTAATATGTGGGAAAGAACCCAGTTCTTGAAGTACTTTAGTAATAAATAGGTAGATAAGGAGTTAAAGTTCAGTACGCGGGTTATCAATTACCGGTATATTGAGCTTTAACTCCTTCAAACTCCTTTCTTTCCTTCTACATTCTACATTAAATTACTTGCCAGTTCACTCAACTCGCTACGCTCTCCCTTCACGAGATTGACATGAGCAAATAGTTTCTGGTCTTTCATTCGGTCAATCATATATACCAATCCATTTGACTGGCTATCCAAGTAAGGCTGGTCGATTTGCTGTATATCACCGGTAAATACCATTTTTGTTCCTTCGCCCGCACGGGTAATAATAGTCTTTATCTCATTTGGAGTCAGATTCTGTGCTTCATCGATGATACAGTACATCTCACTCAAACTACGCCCGCGAATAAAGGCAAGCGCCTCTATAACCAGCTGCTCGCTCTTTTGCATATCTTCTATCCTTTTCACCTCACTGGAATTGGAGGCAAACTGTCTCTTTATTACATTCAGATTGTCAAACAGAGGTTGCATATAAGGAGCTACCTTCTCCTTTGCATCGCCCGGAAGGAAACCTATATCTTTATTAGAAAGAGCGACAATAGGACGTGCCAACAAAATCTGCTTATAATCGGTTAATTTACCGAGAGCTGCTGCCAGAGCTAACAACGTTTTACCCGTTCCCGCTTTTCCTGTCAGGGCTACCAACTTTACTTGTGGGTCATTCAGAATTTCAAAAGCAAAACTCTGCTCGGCATTCCTCGGTTCAATGCCATAATTTTTTGCCTTGTTTACCCGGCAGATGGTACGTGTAAACGGATTATAACGGGCTAAAACACTGTTACGGTCGCTCTTCAGAATAAAGCAATCATTGGGATGCAGTACATCCTTAAAGTCAAACTCATCAATATCCAATCCTTCCCTGGTCGAATAAATTCTGTCAATCAGAGCCGGGTCGATGCCCTCGAACACTTCGCTGGACTTATCAAAAATATCCACATTCGTCACTTTATCTGTGATATAGTCTTCACAGAGAATACCGATGGAACGAGCTTTCATCCGCAAGTTTACATCCTTCGTCACAAGGATGGTCTTCATCTTAGGATATTTATTCGACAGAAAGTCGGCTACTGCAAGAATCTGGTGATCAGGCTTACGCTGAGGAAACGAGCTATACACTAAAGGAGACTCCACTGCTCCGGCAATGACAAACAAATGTCCCATTCCTTCTCCGAGTTTAGCTCCTTTCGTAAAAAGATCCTCGTCAGTAATCGTATCCAGTTCGCGCACAAATTCACGGGCATTGTAGTTGATTTGCTCATTACCTTTTTTAAATTTATCCAGCTCTTCCAATACGATAATGGGGAGATAAATATCATTCTCTTGAAAGTTCTTCAGGCAGTTATAGTCGTGAAGAATAACATTTGTGTCAATTACGAAATTTTTCTTGGTTCCCATGATTTCTTAGATTTAAATGTTGATATTTGCAGTCGCTTTTGCAATGAACCCCGAAACAGGTTGATTGATGCTTCTAAGATAGGAAATAAAAAGCCAAACAGAAATCGTAACACGTTAAATATTATAAAACATGGACTATCAGACCACTTTAAAATACTTATATGAAAGTACTCCGATGTTTCAGCAAGTCGGAAGCAAAGCCTACAAAGAAGGACTGGAAAATACGCGGGCATTAGACGAGCATTTCGGGCATCCCCATCGCAATTTCCGAACCATTCACATTGCGGGTACCAACGGAAAAGGTTCTTGCTCCCACACCCTTGCTGCCATCCTGCAAGCAGCCGGCTACAAAGTAGGGCTCTATACTTCTCCACATCTGATAGACTTCAGAGAACGTATCCGCATTGATGGAAAGATGATGCCTGAAGCATACGTAGTGCGTTTTGTAGAAGAGAACCGGGCATTCTTCGAGCCTCTCCACCCCTCTTTTTTTGAGCTGACCACTGCTCTCGCTTTTCGATATTTTGCTGACGAAAAGGTAGATGTAGCAGTTATCGAAGTCGGGTTAGGAGGACGACTGGATTGTACTAACATCATCCGTCCGGACTTGAGCATCATCACCAACATTAGCTTCGATCACATGCAGTTCTTGGGAAACACCCTCGGACAGATTGCCGCAGAAAAAGCTGGTATCATCAAGGAAAGAGTACCTGCGGTAATAGGAGAAGTTGTAGAAGAGACCCGCCCTGTATTTCTTCAAAAAGCTGCAGAAGTGGGCACTTCCCTCCGGTTTGCCGAAGAAATGTATCCCGTAACTGCATGCACCCGCAACATGGGTCGTCTTCTCTATCGCACCCGTGACTACGGAGAGATAGAAGGCGAACTCACCGGCTTCTGCCAGGAAAAGAACACCAACACTATCCTTACAGCTATTCCCCTGCTGCAACAGGCAGGCTATTCCATCGGGCAAGAACACATAAAGCAAGGTTTCGCTCATGTCTGCGAAATGACGGGTCTGATGGGACGCTGGCAACAATTGCAGGCATCTCCCACTCTTATTTGCGACACGGGACACAACGTAGCAGGCATCTCCTACATCGTAGACCAACTGGAATATTTAAAAAAGCAAAACGCATATCACCGTTTGCACATTGTCTTCGGTATGGTCAACGATAAAGACATCAGCAGTGTATTAAAACTGCTTCCCAGGGAAGCGGTATACTATTTTACCAAAGCCAGCGTGAAACGCGCCCTCCCTGAACAGGAACTAATGCGACAAGCTATTGCCGCTGGTCTCCATGGAGATTTCTACCCCAATGTGACGGAAGCCGTGCAAGCCGCCCAACAAAAAAGCCTCCCGGAAGACTTTATCTTCGTGGGAGGCAGTAGCTTTATTGTCGCCGACTTGTTAGCGAACCGCGATGCACTCAATTTCCACTAATGCATCCTTGGGCAATGCCTTGACGGCAACCGCCGAACGTGCGGGGAAAGCCCCGTCGAAATAAGTAGCATATACCCCGTTCATACCGGCAAATAAAGACATATCCTGAAGGAAGACGGTGGTTTTTACCACATCCGCCATACTAAGCCCCGCCGCTTCAAGAATATGCTTGATATTTTCCAGAGACTGACGCGCTTGATTCTCTATTCCTTCCGCCATCTGTCCGGTAACAGCATCAATGGGAAGTTGTCCGGAAACAAACACCATACCGTTTGCTTCGATAGCCTGGCTATAGGGTCCGATAGCTCCGGGAGCTTTCTCACTACAAATAACTTTCTTCATTTCAATATTCAATTATTATTCTGTTTTTTCTTCAGAAACAACAGTCGGTGTGCCCGGTTGGTCAATTTTCACTTCTTCTTTATCTCTTGAAATATTTACCGTCACGTTCACCGGAGCAGCTTGCTGTTGATAAGGTTGGCGATTTTTAGGATCGGGACCGTATTGATTAGGACCTACTGTACCATCTGCAAACAGCATATACAGACCGAAAAGCCATCCGACGATAGGAACTAAGCACAAAAGGATGAGCCATCCTGATTTGTCGAGGTCATGCAAACGTTTCACGCCTTGTGCCAAACCGAACCATACGGCTGCAGCCCAAACAACAATCCCCAGCAAGATGCCGAAAAAAGATCCCCCGGCAGCAGCTCCCGGAGTTCCCATAGCTACCCCTGCAAACATACTCGCAAAAGCAACTGTCCAAACAATACTGGCCACAACACCTGCAAGCACACCGGACAAGAAGTACTCTATCCTTCTAATACGTCCTTCAAAAGAAAATGGAGCTTTGAACATAATTTATTAAGTTTTTATGTGTGAATAAATAAAGATTATTTCTCTTTCTTTAAAGAATCTGAGCAAAGATATAAAAAAAAGCAAATAACCGCGCGAAAGTTCTAAAAAAACCTTCGGTCCGATGCAGTATTCCGAATATCGCTGCATTTACCCTATAAAACAGAGCAAAAAGAACGCGAAAATAAACTATGCAAGCATAGTAACCTGATACAACCTAGACCAAAGAAAGGGGAAAAAAGAGAAACGTATTGTATAAGAACTCCCCCTAAAGCCAAAAACCCCTGTCACTATTTCTCTGGTGACAGGGGTTTTCTTTACTCTATTTTTAATTCTTAGAATTATTTCTTGCAGTGTTTCTCAATCAACGCATCTACATTAGGGTCGCCCAATTCTTTCGCCTTGGCAAAGCTGGTGCAAGCATCCTCCATCTTTTTTTGCTGAACCTGGCAAATTCCTATAAGGCGATAGGCTTCCGCATACTTGGGGTCGATAGCCAAGGCTGCTTCAAGTCCTTTGATAGCTTCCTCATAACGTCCTACCCTCAGATTGATAACTGCCTGTTCAGCCAAATAAGTCAGGTCTTTCGGGCTCAGTTGTATAGCCTTTGCAATGTCGTCCAGCGCGCGTTGATACTGGCGACCCTTAAGAGCAGCCTGCTCGCGATAGTAATAAAACAAATCGTTCACCCGCCCACCGACAGCTTTCTCATACTCATCGTAATCGCGCAATGCAGTCCGGAACTCTCCGGCATTCATGTTCATTTGTGCCCGTTCAAGAAGATAAGGGGCATCGTTTGCCGTCATAGGTTGCGGACAATGTGCCACACAACTGTCCATCAATGCCAACACTTCTTTAGGATCGGCTTTCATCAACTCTTTGGTTTTAGCTGCATTAAAGAAAGAAGTAGGCGAAGCAAGATTGCTGCTGTTCACCTTCTCATAGCATGCCAAAGCCCCGGCGTAGTCTTGCTTGGCAAACAGAATATCTCCCTCGAGCTGGGTATAAACAGGCAACGGGTCGAGAGCCAATGCACTCCGCACGGCTTCCAATGCACGGTCATAAGTCCAGTCCTTATAAGTTTTTTCCGGTTTACTTAGTTGGTATCCATATATCAGCTTCGCAATATTGTAGTATACATCGTCTTTCTTCTGGGCCACTTTTAATGCCTGTTCTATGTCAGTTTCGGCTTTGTCGAACGCAGGTTGCTTGTCGTAAACATACGTAGCGGCACGGCGCATATATCCTTCCGGACTTGTAGGATACTGCTTGATAAAATCTGCGAGCAACTCTAAATACTCCTCGGTAGTCGACTGTGAAGAAGCCATGAACAGATACACCAATGCTTGTTCTTCCGTATCGGGAAGCCCTTTTTTGATGCCGATGCTTTTCAAGGTGGCATCTGTCAGCGAGAGCGCGTTAATGCCTTGTGCCATGGCAAAAGAAGCTCCGGCGGCATAGCAAGTTGTCAACGAATCACTTCCCGACGCTTTTTGTGCAATTCCGAATACCTTACCTTCGGCATTCGCTACGGGACAGCTCACTTCTTTATCTTTCAGTTGCATTTGCAGAGTATAGTAGTGATGTTGCTCACCTATCTTGTCCACTTTTGTCACTTTTCCTGATGTGCAGGCTATGCTTTTCTGCGTAGAATAGGGCAACAACCATGCATTGCTTTGCGCAGCCGGAGCAACTGTAGCCACTGCCAGCGCAGGAACCTTTTTCTCGGTGATAGCTACCCGGAATTTAATCACGTCATACATATCATTAGCTCCGAGAATTGCTTCTACCGACATTTGTTTGCCGTCGGCGTTTACAATCACTGCCCGTTCGGCTCCTTTAAACAAGCCATAATCTGCCAAAGCAATTCCGTCTTCGCTCACAAAAAAACCGTTCCCCGTACGGAGAATCTTATCATTTTTGTCGTATGTAATCACAGAGAACACAGCCCGTTTGGCTTTCTCCACCCATTTTGGTGTTTGTGCCAGTCCCCATTGTGCACATAAACACACCATTGAAAGAAGTATCAGCTTTTTCATCATAGTACTATCCATTGTTTCTTTGTTTCACAGCTTCATAAATCAAAATACCGGCAGCCACTGATACGTTAAGCGACTCGATGCTCCCCAGCATGGGGATTTTCACCCACTCATCACAAAGAGCCAGGTGGTCGTAAGAAACTCCCGTGTCTTCAGCCCCCATAATGATGCACAGCGGTCCCGTATAGTCGGCTTTGGTATACTCATAATCTCCCTTCTCGGTAGCCGCAACGATGCGGAAGCCACAGTCTTTCAAATACTGAAGCGTAGTTTTCAGGTTTTGTTCCCGGCAGACGGGAAGGGTATGCAAAGCTCCGGCAGAGGTTTTCATGGCATCCCCGTTCACCGACACACTGCCTTTTGCGGGAAGAATTACAGCATCCACAGCAGCGCATTCACACGTACGGGCAATCGCTCCGAAATTACGCACATCCGTGATACCATCGAGCATCACAAAGAAAGGAATCTTCCCTTCCTCAAATAAAAAAGGCACTAGGTCTTCTGTTTTCTGGTATGTGACGCAAGATATAAAAGCCACCACTCCTTGATGGTTTTTGCGGGTAATTCGGTTGATACGTTCCACCGGCACACGCTGTACCGGAATAAGCGTATCTTTCAAAGCTGCAAAAAGTTCTTTGGAAAGATCGCTCTGGATATCCTTCTTCACTAATATCTTATCTATTTCTCTACCTGCCTGGATGGCTTCTATCACGGCGCGCACGCCAAATATCATTTCACTTTTATCAATCATGCAAATCTATTTTTTTAACACTTTATCCTCCCCTGCCTGTGAATGGTTGAGCAAAGCCTTGGCATTGTTTAAGGCTGCCTCGGTGAGAGTAGCCCCGCTCAGCATGTGAGCAATCTCCTCCACCCTTTCCTTTTCCGTGAGGCGTCGTATATGGCTGTTCGTTTCGGTATCGTTATCTTGTTTGTACACTTTATAATGGGCGCTTCCCTTGGCTGCAATCTGCGGCAAGTGAGTGATGCTGATAACCTGCCGGTTTTGCTCTCCCATCTCTTGCATGATGGTTGCCATGCGGTCGGCTATCTCACCGGACACTCCGGTATCTATCTCGTCGAACACAATGGTGGGTAGCTTCACGGCTCCCGCTATCATTGCTTTGATAGAAAGCATCACGCGGGCAATTTCTCCACCCGATGCCACGGAAGATATGTTTTGCAACGCCCCGTTCTTGTTGGCAGAAAAGAGGAAATTCACCGTATCCTCTCCTTGAATGCCCGGTTCTTTGCGAAGCCCCATTTCGATACGGAAACGCACATTGGGCATTCCCAAGGGAATGAGACGCGCAGCCATTTGCTTTTCCACCTCCCCTGCCACCGCCGTACGGGCACGGGTCAGCACTGAAGCATGCTCTTTCACCTTCTTATATTGCTCGTCGCGACGAAGGGTGAGTTCCGCAATCCGATCGTCAGAGGAGGTGATGGCCGACAGCCGTTCACGATAGCTTTGAGTAAGCGCTATCAACTCTTGGAGTGTCTGCACCCGGTGCTTCTGTTGCAACGAATATATCGTGTTCAACCGTTCATTTACTTCTTCCAGACGCCCAGGCGAAAATTCTACCGCTTCTCCCTGCATGGAGATTTCCTGGGCTATGTCTTTGAGTTCAATATAGAGACTTTCAACCCGTTCTGCCAACTCTCCGGCAGGCTGATATACCTTTCTTAACCCGCTTAACGTGTTCAGGCAATCTTTCAGGGCAGAGAGCATGCCGCCTTCGTCAGAACTCAACGTCTGTTCCACACGGTAATACCCCGCCTTGATTTCTTCGGCATGGCTCAATATCTCACATTCTTGCTCCAAAGCTTCTTGTTCGCCTTCTGTCAGACGTGCTTCTTCTAGCTGCTCCAACTGGAAACGAAGATAATCTTCATCGGCTTTGCTCCGTTCGGCAGCTGCAATCGTATCCGCCAATTCCTTTTCGAGTTGTTTCCATTCGCGGTAAACATCCTGATACCGTGCCAGCAACTCATCGTTGTGTGCCAATATATCCAGCACATTGAGCTGAAAGCCTTCGGTATTGAGCAACAGATTCTGGTGCTGAGAATGCACGTCGATGAGCAACTCTCCCAATTCCTTCATCTGTACCAGCGAAGCAGGAGTGTCGTTGATAAAAGCACGGCTTTTACCGGACGAATGTATCTCGCGACGGAGAATGCACTCTTCGTCATACTCCAACTCATTCTCTTCAAAAAAAGGTTGCATCCCATACGTGGATATATCGAAACGCGCCTCTAGCACGCATTTCCGCGCTCCCCGACGAATAGACTTCACGTCGGCACGTTGACCGAGCAACAATCCGATGGCTCCGAGAATGATAGATTTCCCTGCGCCTGTTTCGCCTGTAATCACAGAGAAACCGGTATCTAAAGAGATGTCCAGCTTCTCTATTAACGCATAATTCTGTATATATAGTGAACGTAACACTTTTTCAACTTAGCTTTTAAAGTTTATGTATACTTTCGAGCTGATCTTTCAAACGGTCTATAATGTCTTGCGCCACTTCCGATTTGAGTTTCAAGGGATAGTCCGTACGCCCTTCCCGGTCGATGATACTAATCTTATTCGTATCATGGCGGAAACCCGCTCCGGCATCGTTCAGGGAATTGAGAACAATGAAATCGAAGTTCTTGCGCTGGAGCTTTCCTTCAGCATTTTGCTGCTCGTTATTGGTTTCTAAAGCAAAGCCTACCAACACCTGTCCTTCTCGCTTGCAGCGTCCCAGTGTAGCAGCAATATCCATCGTAGGAACCAGGTTCAGCGTCCATGTATTTCCCTCGCGCTTCATCTTCTTATCCGCCACTTGTTCAGGACTAAAGTCGGCCACAGCCGCCGAAAGGATAGCAGCATCCGCCTCCTCAAAATAAGCCACAGCTTGCTCTCCCATTTCCTTTGCCGATTCCACGTCTATACGTCGGATAGCAGGATGACAGGTATTCAGGCTGACAGGACCTGCAACAAGGGTCACTTCCGCTCCTCTGCGAGCACATTCTTCCGCCAGCGCAAAGCCCATCTTTCCAGAAGAATAATTGCCGATAAAACGTACCGGATCTATCTTTTCGTAAGTAGGTCCGGCAGTAATCAATATTTTTTTCCCTTCAAGGTCTTTCTTATTGGAAAAGAACTCATCTAACACCCGAATGATGTTTTCCGGTTCTTCCATCCTACCCTTTCCCACCAGATGGCTTGCCAGTTCGCCACTGGCAGGCTCAATGATGTGGTTTCCATAGGAACGGAGAATTTCCAGGTTCTTCTGAGTAGAAGGGTGGGCATACATATCGAGGTCCATAGCAGGAGCCACAAACACGGGAGCTTTAGCAGATAGATAAGTAGTAATCAGCATATTGTCAGCAATTCCATTTGCCATCTTGCCGATGGTGGACGCCGTGGCGGGAGCTATTAGCATGGCATCTGCCCATAAGCCAAGGTCAACGTGGCTGTTCCACGTTCCGTCTCGTTGGGCAAAGAACTCACTGATAACGGGTTTGCTAGTGAGTGCCGATAAAGTAATAGGAGTAATAAACTCCTTTCCGGCGGGAGTTATCACCACTTGTACTTCCGCCCCACGCTTAATTAATCCACGGATGATGTAACAAGCCTTATAGGCAGCAATACTCCCCGTAATACCAAGAACTATTTTCTTTCCTTTAAGCATAACTTTTTCTTTCTCAACTATTTCGTCATCTCCCTAAGGCGAATCTTGGTCAACATCGCCTTGGTATTCAGCGTAAAATCGTTGTTTAATATCCAACTATAGTAGCTGGGGTCCTTTTTGAGGACTTCGGACACGGACATTCCCTTATATTTTCCGAAATTGAATATCTCCACTCCATTATCATCATAAACCATGCGACCGGCAAAATCCACGTTTTTATTAAAGCTGGAATAGTTGGACAGAAAAACGATGTCGTTTTCCAACTCCGGATAACGGTCCAATTGTGCTTTGAGAACCTCGTAGGTAGCCCGTGTATCCGCCTCGGCAGTGTGAGCGTCCGTAAGGTCTTTCTGACAATAGAATTTATAAGCAGCCGACAAAGTACGTTGCTCCATTTTATGAAAAATGACCTGAACGTCTATAAACTTACGTTTCGTCAGGTCAATATCTACTCCAGCACGGAGAAACTCTTCCGCCAAAACAGGAATATCAAAACGGTTGGAATTGAAACCAGCCAGATCACATCCCTCAATATCCCGGGCTACGACTTTGGCTACTTCTTTGAAAGTGGGACAATTAGCCACATCTTCGTCATAAATGCCATGCACGGCAGAAGACGCTTCAGGGATATGCATTTCCGGATTGATACGAAGAGTTTTTGCTTCTTCGTTCCCATTGGGATACACTTTGAGATAGCAGATTTCAACGATTCGGTCTGTGTTGATATTGGTTCCCGTTGTCTCCAAATCAAAGAAGACAATGGGATTTCTAAGATTCAATTTCATTAGTTCTGAGTGTTTTTTAGTCATTTAACATCATGGGCATGAGCAACATCAACAGGTCCTCATTCTCCTCTTGTTCCACCGGAATGATGACGCCTGCCCGTGACGGGTCTGCCAGTTCGATGATAACTTCGGTAGCCGAAATATTGTTCAGGATGTCAATCAAAAAGGTCGATTTGAAGCCGATGCTCATCGGATTACCCGTATATTGGCATACCAACGTCTCTTCGGCGGAAGTAGAAAAATCAATATCCTGAGCTGAAATAACAATCTGGTTTTCCATCATCCGTAGCTTAATCAAGCTGCTTGCCTGTGAAGAGAAAATCGACACACGACGCAATGCCCCAATCATCAGCACACGGTCTACAGTGACCTTATAGGGGTTGTTTTGCGGGATAACGGAATTGTAATTGGGATAGCGTCCCTCAATGAGACGGCACACCATGCGGTAATTTTCAAGTGTAAACACAGCATTGCGCTCGTCAAATTCAATGGCTACCGTGCCTTGTTCTTTGGGCAGGAGTCCTTTCAGCAGTGTAGCCGGTTTTTTAGGCAGGATGAAAGCGGCACGTTCGTTTCCCTTAGCCGCTAACGTCTTGCAACGCACGAGCTTATGCCCGTCTGAAGCTACCAGTGTAATGTCGTCGGTAGTGATGTCGAAGTAGATACCGTTCATCACCGGACGCAATTCATCGTCGGCGGTAGCAAATACCGAACGGTTGATTCCGTTCAGCAGGATTTCAGCATCCATGTCCACACGGACTGCATTTTCACCCAACACTGCTGATCGTGGAAATTCGTCGGCATTCTGTCCTACGAGGCTGTACATACCGTTCTGGTACTGCACCGTGATTTCGTATGTCTGGGGATTCACTTCAAAAGTGAGTGGCTGTTCCGGTATTTCTTTCAGGGCATCGCTCAGTGTTTTGGCAACTACGGCAAAACGTCCGTTGGAGTCACTTTCGTTCACTTCGAGAGTGGTAACCATGGTGGTTTCACTGTCAGAAACGGTTACAGACAGAGTTCCGTCCTCAAGTTCGAAGAGGAAGCACTCTAAAATAGGCAGCGCATTTTTTGAGTTTATCACACGGCTAATAGCCTGTAAATGACTAAAAAGGGCAGTACTTGAAACGACAAATTTCATATATTTTTCGTGTATTTAAGTTTTAAATTTATCAACGCACAAAGTTACAAAAAAGATTGGGGTGGCACAACAAAAGGGAAGAAAAAACCGGAAAATCTGTGGCACATATCCCTAAAAAATTGTAACTTCGCCCCGAAATTTAAACTTATCACAATGGAATTTACAGGAAAAATCATCGCTATACTCCCACCTAGAGGAGGAGTTTCAAAAGCAAGTGGCAACGAATGGAAGGCACAAGAGTATGTCATCGAAAACCACGACCAATACCCCCGCAAGATGTGCTTCGACATATTCGGAGCAGATAAAATCGAGCAATTCAACATCCAGATGGGGGAAGAACTGACGGTTTCGTTCGACATCGATGCCCGCCAATGGCAAGACCGTTGGTTCAACAGCATCCGGGCATGGAAGGTAGAACGTGTGGGAGCTCCGGGATATGCAGCTCCGGGCGCACCGGTTCCTCCTCCCTCACCCACTTCTGCACCCGAATTTATCGCAGGAGACGCCAAAGACGACTTGCCCTTCTAAGCAGACAAGCGAAAAACGAAAAATCAACGAAAACAGAACCATATCGAAACTCCCGGGCTGAGCGACTCTCTCCCCGGGAGTTTTTTGCGTGTAGCCCTGGGGACAACAGGCATAAGTCGGGGCGTGGAGAACGGCAAGCCCCGGGATGAGAGGGACGGCAGGCGCCGGAGCAAGAATCGAATCAAACCGGAAGAAACGGAATTGAGAAGTCCAAAAGATTTCAGCGGCGGCAGACTCTTCTTTCTTTTTCTTTCTGCTGTTGTTATTTTCTTTAATATATTCTCTTTTTCTCTCTTCTCCTCTCTTAGGTTATCATTGGGTTACCATTGGGTTTTTAGGCCGTGGTAGAAGGCGTTTCAGCGTTTTTAGTTTTTGCATTTTCGCGCATAAAATTGCATAATAGTTTTAAAAGGGTTTTCGAATGTTTCCGCACGTTTTTAAAGGTAGGTTTTAGTTGGGTTTTCACTCGCCTTTATACAGCAAAACGATGTTGGGACAGACCGCCCCATCGGTGCAAACAAACTGAACGAAAAAGATAAAATGACGGAAGAAATCCGCATGCCTGAGGAAGAACCCGGGAACCAACCCGACATAACGGCCGGGCTGTTCCCGAATATCGGAAAAGTCCGCCATCATCATAAAAGTATAGGCATCCGCCAACGTATTTTTTCCTTCTTCATAGACAGCCGCACCCTCGAGCACTTCACCCGCTTCGAGGGAGCGGATGTAGCTGCACAATCCTTCGGCATCGGATGCCAGCAAGAGCCTGCCATCGTAAAAAGCAGCCACTGTCTGAAAAGAAGAATTTCCGATTCCCGACAAATGTAAAAACAAGTTATTATCCGGCAAGTAATAAAGAGGATAAGCACGCTCCGAAGTATAGCAAAAGGCCTGCCTGCCGGAGGCTGGGGGAAGTTCGTCACGGGGAATCTCTGCCAACAAATGCCGCCATATCCTTTCCGCACGAACTACCTCCGTCATCGGAATACTGACCACCGCTACAGGAACCGACAGCGTATCGTCTACCTGTTTCCCGAACAGGCACGTCACCAGTTCCGTTCCTCCGTTTTCCTGCAAATACCGGGCAAGAGTTTCGTCCCAAACACTCAACTTTTTTCCCGCCGAGGCAGATCCGGCATCATCACTCAACAAATGGAGCATGGAATGCAGCTCACTCGTGGAACGCTTACTGAAAGAGAAAGTGGAAGCAGGAAGAAGTTTCCCCGGGAATCCTTGTACGGGTTGTTGCCTGCGCAACACATCAACATAGGTGGAAATCGTATCACAATCGTGCGCAATACCTGTAAAATAAATGATGTCACCCTTCATTTTCATTTCCAACTCTACCCAGCTGCCGGGCAATGTCCTGTTGCAATTCCCGCTATCCGCCATACTCTTTCCTTCGAAAGCAGGCATCCGGATATAAAATCCGGCAGACACGGGACTTTTCTCCGGCATACGAATTGCGGTGAATGAAGAATCTTGCATGAGAGAACACCCGGACACATGAGCATCGATAACTTGTTCTATCAACTTCTTCTGATAACTAAGCGCCACAAAATCGTCCGTCAGATAGCAAGAAAGAAATTGACCATCCGAAACGGGATAAATAAGAATATTCTCTCCCTTGTAGCTAAATGTCTTTGAGGGATACAATGAAGAAATGTATTTCACAATAAAATCTTCTACCCGCTTTTTATCCCCTTCGCCCAGACAACAATAAAGCACTTGATTCATCTCATTATCCGGCTCATGAAAACTAATAAGAACTTTGTTCATCTGCCGGCTCAGGCCATGAGGAGTATCTTCGAGTAATGTAGAAAGATGTTGTTTCAGATAAGAAAAAAGCCGCGAAGCATATAGAAAGTGGTTAGCCTTGCTAACACTCAATTCATTAATATCCTGCACAAAGCCAGCCACATTGTCGGTTTCGAACACCATTACCGCAGATTCGGGAACAAGGGTATAAAGATTGAAATCCCGCCGGTCGGCAGCCGCAGACAGCTTAAAAAAATAGTACATAACGAAACCTGTACATAAAAGCACAACAGAGGAAGTTACCGCTATCTTTATTATCGTACGAAGTTTCATAATATTCGTTGTTTATCGGCTTTGGGCAAAAATAATAAATTCTCCAAAGAAAACAAAACTTTTGCTAAAAAATTTCCAGCCCGTCATAAGCGAGATGCACATTTTTAGGAAGCGATTTTTCCACTTCGGCATGAAAGCCTATATCATGGCTCATGTGGATAAAGTATGTTTTCTTTGCCCGGATGCGCTCTGCCGCCCGCAAGGCTTCTTCCAGATTCTGGTGAGTAGGGTGTGGTGCTATGCGGAGTGCATTCATTATCAGAACATCCACCCCCTGCAATTGTTCATAAGACTCTTCGGGCATAGTGAGCATATCGGTGATATAGCCTATGGTTCCGATACGGTAGCCCAAGATAGGCAAGCGTCCATGCATCACACGTAAGGGAAGCACCTCGGTGTGGCAAATGTTAAACGACCGCCCCGCTTCTACTTCGCACAAAGGAATATTAGGAACACCGGGATAAGTGTGGTCTACAAAACAATAGGGCATACGGGCACGCAAACCGGCAGCTGTATGAGCATCGGCATATATGGGTACTTCTCCAAAGCGACAGAAAGGACGCAAATCATCAAGCCCGCCCACATGATCGTAGTGTTCGTGGCTAATCAACACTCCATCAATCTTCTCATAAGGGAGAGGTAGAATCTGCTCGCGAAAATCAGGACCACAATCTAATAATATCCTCGCATCGTGTGTCTCCAGCAAAGCGGATGTACGCAAACGCCGGTCGCGAGGATCAGTAGAAACACAAACCGGACATGTACAACCAATCTGGGGCACTCCGGTAGAAGTTCCGCTTCCTAATATGGTTAGTTTCATATATATATTTATCTTTCTCCTACAACATTTACCTCAGGATAAATCTCCACTCCGAACTTTTTGCGGACGGAAGCACGTACGGCATCGGACAATGCCAGAATATCGCTTCCTTTCGCTCCACCTTTATTCACCAACACCAGTGCCTGTTTATCATGCACGGCAGCGGGCCCGAGCGATTTGCCTTTCCATCCACATTGCTCAATCATCCATCCTGCCGGAATCTTCACTCTCTCCCCGTCTACATTATAAAAAGGCATCTGAGGGTATTGCTTGCGCAACTCTTCGAACTGTGCGACCGTCACGATAGGATTCATAAAGAAACTGCCGGCATTTCCCATCACCTTCGGATCGGGGAGTTTGCTTTTACGGATGTTTATAATCACACGACGCACCGTGTCAAGAGTCAACTCAGGATACTTCCCGAGTTCCTGGCGAATAGTTCCGTAGTCCAGTGTATATTTCTCTTGCTTACTCAACCGGAAACAGACATAAGTTACGAAAGTATCTTTCATCTCAGGACGCTTGAAGAGGCTTTGCCGGTAAGCGTAGCCACATTGCACCACCGGATAAACATGTTGTTCTCCCCGAATGTTCACGGTTTCCACGACAGAAATCAAATCTTTCACTTCCACTCCGTAAGCACCGATATTCTGCACGGCACTCGCTCCCACTTCACCGGGAATAAGAGAAAGGTTTTCGGCGCCATACCATCCGTGTTCCACGCAGTAAGCGACGAAATCATCCCATACCACGCCGGCGCCAACACGCAAGAATACCGAATCCAGGGTTTCTTCTACAATCTCCATATCCCGAATGCAGGAATGAAGAATGGTTCCGGCATAATCATGAGTAAATAACAGGTTACTGCCTCCACCTATATGCAAATAGGGAACTGTGATTTCTCCTTGGCGAATAATCTGCAACAATTGTTCCACCGAATGGTATTCAATAAAAGAAGCTGCTTTAACATCCAGCCCAAATGTATTATGTGCTAAAAGAGAGTACATCAACAATGTATTAAGTTAAATGCTAGTATCTTCAAATTTATAGAGTTCCCAGCGTCCACCTCTTTTCTGGAAATAAAGAATATTGGAAAAACCATTTCCAATGCCTTTCAGAGCAAGAATCTTGGTAGAAGAATTTTCCTCATTGCATTGACCGTAATTGATATTGGACAAATGCTTGGCAGGCAAAACGGGCTTAAAAGCCAACCATTGGTTGAGCCCCAACGTGGTCTCGAGAATGGAGAAATCGTCATCGGGATCGGTAGTGACAAACATTAACGGCTGTCTCACCCGCTGGCTCTGGAAAATGCTATCGGTGGCAAAGCGGCTGAAAAATTCTATAAAATCCTCGTTCTCATTGCGTTCAATAGGTCGCATATTGATGGCCTCAAGTATCCATGCTCCTTTGACACGCTCAAAATAATACTTCTTCATCATCCGTGTGTCAACGTAGATCCATTCCACTTGTACGGAAGTGAGTGTCGTATCTCCCACTAAATCCATGTCCTCTTCGCGGTCGAAGAGAAGAGTGTAATAATTTTGCTTGGAAAACAAGCTATCGTGCTTCCAATCCTTTTTTTCAATAGTGATTTTATCATTTCCATTGTAGTAGGACAATGGGAACCTCACACGTTGTTTCTGCAACGCGTCGTCGGAAGCAAAATTGTAGATAAAATCGTCGAACGACTCATCCGCCTCTATCGGACGGGGGTCTTCCGGCAATTTTACCAGTTGGGTAGAATCCACCCGATGCCGGATGGAATCTACCTCACTTGTAATGGCTGCAAAAGGGTCGACGTTCGCTTTTTTATTTCCGCATGAAGTAAAAACAGCCAAGACAATGACCCCTGCAATTAGTTTTCTCATTTATTTTAATAACTTTGCTCTTAACTTTTCAAGCATATCTACTGTCATGCTTTCCAAATCGTATACCGGCTTCCATCCCCACTCTTCGCGGGCACA
Source organism: Bacteroides ovatus (assembly GCA_030844565.1). GTDB lineage: Bacteria > Bacteroidota > Bacteroidia > Bacteroidales > Bacteroidaceae > Bacteroides > Bacteroides ovatus_A. The sequence continues at coordinate 7,231 of JAUUNK010000044.1, read as the reverse complement.
GGTGTCGTCGAGACTGTCGGGCCAACTGTCTGCAATACGTTGCTTCAAGGGGTCTACTTCATAGGTCATCTCAAACTCAGGTACATGCTTCTTGATAGCCTGATAAATCATTTCCGGGTCGAAACTCATGGATGCGATATTGAAAGCATTGCGATGTTTAAGTTTAGCAGGATCTGCTTCCATCAACATAATAGCAGCATTGAGGGCGTCCGGCATATACATCATATCCATCAGTGTACCTTTGCCGATGGGGCATACAAACTTCTCTCCCTTGACAGCAGAATAGTAGATGTCTACAGCATAATCAGTGGTTCCACCTCCCGGAGGGGTCACATTAGAGATAATTCCCGGAAAACGTACGGCACGCGTATCCACACCGTATTTATTATAATAATAATCGCTCAGCAATTCGGTAGTCACCTTACTGATTCCATACATAGTACGCGGACGCTGAATGGTATCCTGCGGCGTTTTTGTATGGGGGGTATCGGCTCCGAACGAACCGATGGAACTTGGAGTGAAAACAGCGCATCCATGTATACGTGCAGTCTCAAGTACATTCCACAGCCCGTCGATACCTATTTTCCATGCCAACTGGGGCTTAGATTCTGCTACTACCGACAACAGTGCTGCCAGATTGTAAATGGTATCGATCTGATATTCTTTCACTACGGACTCGATCATCTCGCGGTTGGTCACATCGACCACAGCGGCAGGACCCGAATCCTTTAACTCTCCTTTGGGCTCTGCGCCCGGAATGTAACCTGCGACTATGTTCTCGTTACCATAGCGCTTACGTAGTTCCATCGTGAGTTCCGAACCAATTTGTCCGGTAGCTCCAATTACTAAAACGTGTTTCATCTTCAAATTTTCTTATTGTGCTAAGTGTATTTAAGCTAAACGGTGCGCAAAGTAAGCACTTTTTTTCCACATTATCCTCAAAAGATATTGTTTATTCCAAGAAAAATAGTGTCCTTTGCATAGAAACTAATTAACTCAAACACTATGTACGGTAAAATGAAAGAATTTCTCAGCAATACTTTAGCTGAGATGAAAGAAGCCGGACTCTACAAAGAGGAACGCTTTATCGAAAGTCCGCAACAAGCAGCCATTACTGTAAAAGGTAAAACTGTGCTGAATTTTTGCGCAAACAATTATTTGGGATTGTCTAATCATCCCCGCCTCATTGAAGGGGCACGTAACATGATGGAACGCCGCGGATACGGAATGTCATCCGTACGCTTTATCTGCGGAACACAGGATATACATAAAGAGCTCGAAGCAGCCATCTCGGACTATTTCAAGACGGAAGACACTATTCTTTATGCCGCTTGTTTCGACGCCAACGGAGGTGTTTTCGAACCGCTGTTCACGGAAGAAGACGCTATCATTTCCGACTCTCTCAACCATGCTTCTATTATTGACGGTGTGCGCTTGTGCAAGGCAAAACGTTATCGCTACGCCAATGCCGACATGGAAGACTTGGAAAGATGCTTGAAAGAAGCGCAAGCACAACGGTTCCGTATTGTAGTGACCGACGGCGTCTTTTCTATGGATGGTAATGTGGCTCCAATGGATAAGATTTGCGACCTGGCAGAGAAATATGATGCTTTGGTGATGGTAGACGAATCTCACTCGGCAGGAGTAGTAGGCGCTACGGGACATGGCGTAAGCGAACTATACAACACGTATGGTCGTGTGGATATTTATACCGGCACATTGGGTAAAGCATTCGGTGGCGCTATGGGAGGATTCACCACGGGTCGCAAGGAAATTATCGACCTGCTCCGTCAACGTAGCCGTCCGTACCTGTTCTCTAACTCGGTGGCTCCCGCCGTTATCGGTGCCAGCATCGAAGTATTCAAGATGTTGAAGGAAAGTAACGAGCTGCATGATAAGTTAGTGAACAATGTGAATTATTTCCGTGACAAGATGATGGCTGCCGGCTTCGATATTAAACCTACCCAAAGTGCTATCTGCGCTGTAATGCTATATGATGCTAAATTATCTCAGATATATGCTGCACGAATGCTGGAAGAAGGTATCTATGTAACCGGTTTCTACTATCCGGTCGTACCGAAGGAACAAGCTCGTATCCGCGTACAAATCTCTGCCGGACACGAAAAAGAACATCTTGACAAATGCATCGATGCCTTTATCAAGATTGGGAAAGAGCTAGGGGTACTGAAATAAGAAAGTATCAGTCCTTCAACTTTAGGAGTCAAAGCCAAATGCTGATTACAGTCACTATTGGCTTTTACTCCTTCTAATTCCTCCTTCCCCTTATTTATACCAATAAATCCCCCTACTCCGACAAATAGTACACCTCTCTCACAAACCTTTTCCCTACCTTTGTTGCCACAAATTATTTTTTATTTCATTCAAATTACATTATGAAACGATTGACACAGACTTTAGCCTGCTGCCTGCTGACGATACTTCCTGCCGTGGCGCAAAAGAACTATGTATCCGAAGTATGGGTGGCCGACCAAGGCGACGGAACTTATCGTAATCCGGTACTTTATGCCGATTACTCCGATCCGGATGCCTGCCGTGTAGGAGAGGATTACTACCTGACCTCTTCGAGTTTTAATTGCGTGCCCGGATTGCAAATTCTACATTCTAAAGACCTCGTGAACTGGAGCATCATCGGAGCTGCCGTCCCTCATGCGCTATCACCTATCACTCATCCGGAACGCCCCGAACACGGCAACCGTGTGTGGGCCCCCAGCATCCGTCATCATAACGGCGAATTTTATATCTTTTGGGGAGACCCGGACCAAGGCGTGTTCATGGTGAAAGCTTCCAAACCGGAAGGTCCCTGGACAGAGCCCCTATTGGTGAAACCTGCCAAAGGCATCATAGATACCTGCCCACTCTGGGATGATGACGGAAAGGTGTATCTAGTACATGCTTACGCCGGAAGCCGGGCAGGATTGAAAAGTGTAATATCTATTTGCGAACTCAATGCGGAGGCAACCAAAGCTATCACTCCTTCACGAATCGTCTTTGACGGACACGAAGAACATGAAACCTGCGAAGGACCAAAATTCTACAAACGCAACGGTTACTATTATATTTTTCATCCGGCAGGCGGAGTACCTACGGGATGGCAAGTGGTACAACGCTCAAAAAACGTGTACGGTCCTTATGAATGGAGAAAAGTGTTGGCTCAGGGCAATAGCCCGGTCAACGGCCCTCATCAGGGAGCCTGGGTAAATACACCTACCGGAGAAGACTGGTTCCTGCATTTTCAAGACGTAGGCGCTTATGGACGCCTGGTGCATCTTCAACCGATGAAATGGGTGAACGACTGGCCAGTCATTGGCAACGACCCGGACGGAGACGGCTGCGGAGAACCTGTGCTCACTTACAAAAAACCGAATGTGGGAAAGACCTACCCGATATGTACCCCGCAAGAAAGTGATGAGTTCGATGGATATACTCTCTCTCCACAATGGCAATGGCATGCCAATATCAACGAGAAATGGGCTTATTATGCCGGGGATAAAGGATATATGCGGCTATATTCTTATCCGGTATCTGACGACTACCAAAATCTGTGGGACGTAGCCAACCTGCTCTTACAAAAAACGCCTGCCGACAATTTTACAGCTACCCTGAAATTGACTTTTAAACCTACAAAGAAATATTATGGGGAGCGTACCGGACTGGTGGTAATGGGTATGGACTATGCCGGACTTATCCTCGAAAACACGGAAAACGGATTAGTATTGTCTCAGATAGAATGCCAACAGGCAGATAAAGGAAAGCCGGAACAAGCGCATGCAACCGTAGACTTGAAAGAAAATACAGTGTACCTAAGGGTTAACTTCCACTGCAACGGAGAAAAACTCAAGGCAAGCGAAGGAGGACACGACCTATTAGTAACGTGTGACTTCAGCTATAGCCTGAACGGAAAGAAATATAAACCGCTAGGAAAATCGTTCCGTGCCCGTGAAGGAAAATGGATTGGCACTAAAGTAGGAACTTTCTGCACCCGCGCCGTAAGCAAGAAACCTTCCAATGATGGCGGATGGGCAGATGTGGACTGGTTCAGGATTACGAAAAAAGAGTAAGGGAGAGAAGAGATAGAGGAGAGAAAGACCTTTCCCCTCTATCTCTTTTTTCCTAATCAGCGTTGGCCAAGCTGAGAATCGATAAAGAAGATGCCAGCATCTCCTGCTTTCTTAATTTTATCTACAATGCCTTGTGCAGTAGCTTCTTCTTCCACTTGTTCACGAACAAATCCCCACAGAAAATCCTGTGTAGCCTTGTCTTTTTCTGCAGAAGCAGCATCTACCAATGTATCTATCAAAGCTGACACATGGCATTCATGTTTGTAAACATGTTCAAATACTTCTAACGGACTTCCCCAACCGGAAGGAACAACATCAATCTTGTCTACCTTAGCAGTACCGCCACGCTTGATAATATAGTCCGCCATGGCATAAGCATGATCCAACTCCTCTTGAGACTGTTTTTTCATCCAGTGTGCAAATCCACTGAAACCTTCTTTCTCAAAATAGAAAGACATAGATAAGTACAAGTTAGCAGACCACATTTCGGCTGTAATCTGTTCATTAATTGCATTCTGTAATTTTTCTGAAATCATAATTGCATTTATTTAAAATGAATTGAACTTTTCACAAATGTAGCAGGAATAGGAGTACGTTGTTCTTCTCCTCCGCTTTTTTTAATTTACATTTACATTTCTCTCACACTAGTTCGTCCGATGTGTATGCTTTGGGTAATTCCCTGCAATTATAACCGGATGCCATGATTTCGCCATAAGCCCCGGCAGAACGCAGAGCAATGAAATCGCCCCGCCGCACCCGATTTAAATCAATTGCCTTACCAAAAACATCTGAAGACTCACAAATAGGACCTACCACATCGTAGGTTTCCATCGGCTCCTCGGAAGTGATATTTTCCATTTTATGGTGGGCTTGATAAAGAGCAGGACGAATCAAATCGGTCATTCCCGCATCGAGAATAGCAAATTTCTTATTGGTTCCTTGCTTTACATACAAAACCTTAGAAATAAGCGAACCGCACTGACCTACTACGGCACGCCCCAACTCAAAATGAAGAGTCTGATGAGGACGCAATTTCAACTGACCGGCATACGTGGAGAAATATGCTTTAAAATCAGGAATAGCTTGGCGGTTGGGGTGATCATAATCAATACCAAGACCTCCACCTACATTGATATGCTCTACTAAAATGTGGCGGGCTTCGAGCTTATCCTGCAACTCATTAACACGGTTGCACAAAGCAATGAAGTCTCCCATATCGAGAATCTGGGATCCAATGTGGAAATGCAATCCGATGAATTTCACGTTTTTCATCTCTAAAGCCACATCGACTACTTTGTCCATATCTTCCATACTGATGCCAAACTTATTTTCAGCCAGTCCCGTAGTGATGTTGGCATGGGTATGAGCACCTACATCAGGATTGATTCGAAAAGCAACATTCGCTACCTTCCCCTGGGCGGCAGCCAGTTCATTGATGACTTCTAACTCAGGAATGGATTCCACATTGAAACAGAAGATACCATATTCGAGACCGAGGTTTATCTCCCAATCGGCTTTACCTACTCCGGCAAAGACTATTTTTCCAGCAGGAAAACCGGCACGGATAGCAGCACGTATCTCACCTCCACTCACACAGTCGGCTCCTAACCCGCTTTCACGGATAATAGAGAGTATCTTCGGATTAGCGTTGGCTTTCACTGCATAGTGTACCGAATAGTGAGAATATTTGCCCGCTTCCCGATTGATGCACGAAAGAGTGTCACGCAAAACCTTCATATCATAATAATAAAAAGGCGTTTGCAACTCACGGAATTTATCTATAGGAAATGTTCCTTTCATTGAATGAATATATTATTTACAGGTTTAGTTATTAAAAAAGAGCGCTTTTATCAAAACCGGTAAAAGCGCTCATTAGATTATTTAAAAGACTTATTTATCATTAAAAAGCATATTGCTCAACGATTGCAGGGCTTTCTTCTTATCGCCCTCCCGGATAAGGAAGGAAATATTGTAGTTACTACCCCCAAAAGAAATCATCCGGACGGGGATGTCACGCATCGCATCGAGCGCCCTCGCCTCGAAACCGACATTTTCCCATTCCAGGTCACCCACCACGCAGATGATACACATCTCTTTGTCCACCGTCACAGTGCCGTACTTTTTCAGGTCGTCGAGAATTTCATTGAGATGCTTCGTATTATCTATCGTCACAGATACTCCCACCTCGGAAGTACAAATCATGTCGATGGAAGTCTGATAGCTCTCGAAAATCTCGAATACCTTGCGCAAGAAGCCATGAGCCAGCAACATGCGGCTGGACTTAATCTTGATGGCAGTGATGTTATCTTTAGCTGCTACTGCCTTAATCTTGCCTTTCTCCGTATCGTTGGATATTAACGTGCCGGGGGCATGCGGGTCCATCGTATTCAACAAACGAACAGGAATGTTGGCGTATTTGGCTGGCTGGATGCAGGTAGGATGTAAAATCTTAGCTCCAAAATAGGCCAACTCAGCTGCTTCTTCAAAGTGCAACTGACGCACAGGAGCCGTTTTGTCAACAATCCGGGGGTCATTATTATGCATACCGTCAATGTCTGTCCATATCTGGATTTCAGACGCGTTGATAGCAGCTCCAATCAGTGAAGCGGTATAGTCGCTTCCTCCACGCTGGAGATTGTCGATTTCGCCATAAGCATTACGACAGATAAACCCTTGGGTAATGTAGATTTCTGCATCCGGATGTAGTTCGAGCTGAGCTTGCAACTTCTCCTTTATATATACGGGGTCAGGCTCAGCGTTTTTATCAGTACGCATGAATTCCAAAGCTGGAAGCAACACCGAGTTTACGCCACACTCCTGCAAGTAGTAATTTACCATTGCAGTAGAAATCAGCTCACCTTGTGCCAGGACTACTTTTTCTTCAAACAAAGTAAAAAGATCTTTGGTGTAAGAACGGATGTAGTCGAAATGAGATTTGATGACTTCGAGTCCTTTCTGTTTATACTCCGGAGTAGCATAAAGTTCATCAACATGCTGTTTGTACTTAGCCTCCAGCTTGTTGATAATCTCGTTGGCACCCTCCGGATTCTTCTTATACAGATAGTCCGAAATCTCCACCAATGTGTTCGTGGTTCCCGACATAGCAGAAAGAACAACAATCTTCTGTTCACCATCGGTAATCAATTTGGCTA
>JAUUNK010000362.1 GCA_030844565.1 Bacteroides ovatus | reverse complement strand
TAGCAACTCCGCAACAGGCCTACTGGCTATGCCTGCCCTGCTTCATATTCATCCTTTATTATGGAGTAGCCGGATATAAAATCAGAACAAAATAAACCGAATATTTTCCTAATAATAAGAAGCCACTCTTCAAAAGAGTGGCTTTTCTTTTTGTTTCTCACAAATAAGCCGTATCTTTGCCGAAATTTATAACAATCTGATAGCAGTTACGTAATAAAACCAACAAATTAATTAGATAATGAACAAAATCATTAGCAAAGAACGCTTTTCCGAGAAAGTGTTCAAATTGGAAATTGAAGCTCCTTTAATTGCTAAATCTCGCAAAGCCGGACACTTCGTCATCGTACGTGTAGGTGAAAAGGGAGAACGTATGCCTTTGACTATTGCCGGTTCTGATACAGAAAAAGGAACTATCACTTTAGTGGTGCAGGAAGTCGGGTTATCTTCCACCCGTCTTTGCGAACTTAATGTAGGTGATTATATTACCGACGTAGTAGGACCTCTCGGACAAGCCACTCATATTGAAAAATTCGGTACAGTAGTATGCGCCGGCGGAGGTGTGGGAGTAGCACCGATGCTACCCATCGTACAAGCACTGAAAGCTGCGGGTAACAGGGTTATCACTGTGCTGGCAGGACGTACAAAAGACCTTATCATTCTGGAAGAAGAAATGCGCAAAAGTTCCGATGAAGTGATTATAATGACAGACGACGGTTCTTACGGACGCAAAGGTCTTGTAACCGAAGGAGTAGAAGAGGTAATCTTACGTGAGAAGGTAGATAAATGCTTTGCCATAGGTCCGGCTATCATGATGAAATTCGTTTGCTTGTTGACCAAAAAATATAATATTCCGACCGATGTATCTCTGAATACAATTATGGTAGACGGTACCGGAATGTGCGGCGCCTGCCGTATTACCGTAGGTGGCAAGACCAAGTTCGTGTGCGTAGACGGTCCTGAGTTCGATGGTCACCAAGTAGACTTCGATGAAATGTTGAAGCGAATGGGAGCCTTCAAAACCATCGAACGTGAAGAAATGAACAAATTGCAGCCCACCACGTGCGAAGCTACTAAAGAGATAGATGAAAAGAGCCGCAATGCAGCCTGGAGACAAGAACTTCGTAAATCGATGAAACCGAAAGAACGGACTGCTATCCCCCGCGTCCTGATGAATGAACTCGATGCTGAATATCGCTCGCACAGCCGTAAAGAAGAAGTAAACCAGGGACTTACGGCAGAACAGGCAGTGACAGAAGCCAAACGTTGCCTCGACTGTGCCAACCCGGGATGCATGGAAGGTTGCCCGGTAGGAATAGATATTCCCCGCTTCATCAAGAACATAGAACGCGGAGAGTTTCTTGAAGCAGCCAAGACATTAAAAGAAACCAGTGCACTCCCTGCCGTATGTGGTCGCGTATGCCCGCAAGAAAAACAATGTGAGTCCAAATGTATCCATCTCAAGATGGGCGAAAAACCGGTAGCTATCGGTTATTTGGAACGCTTTGCCGCTGATTATGAACGCGAAAGCGGTCAAATTTCTGTTCCTGTCATTGCCGAGAAAAACGGTATCAAGGTGGCTGTTATCGGTTCGGGACCTGCCGGACTTTCCTTCGCCGGAGATATGGCAAAATACGGCTATGACGTGACTGTCTTTGAGGCTTTGCACGAAATTGGCGGAGTACTGAAATATGGCATTCCTGAGTTCCGTCTCCCCAATAAAATAGTAGATGTGGAAATAGAGAATCTGGCAAAGATGGGAGTCAGTTTCATCAAAGATTGCATTGTAGGAAAAACAATCAGCGTAGAAGACCTCAAAGAAGAAGGATTCAAAGGAGTTTTTGTAGCTTCGGGAGCCGGACTGCCTAACTTCATGAATATTCCCGGCGAAAACTCCATCAACATCATGTCGTCCAACGAATACCTGACACGTGTAAACCTGATGGATGCCGCTAGCGAAGATTCCGATACTCCGGTAGCTTTCGGCAAAAACGTAGCCGTCATTGGTGGAGGCAACACCGCTATGGACTCTGTTCGCACTGCCAAACGCCTGGGCGCCGAACGTGCCATGATTATCTACCGCCGTTCGGAAGAAGAAATGCCGGCGCGCCTCGAAGAAGTGAAACATGCTAAAGAAGAAGGGGTAGAATTCCTGACGTTGCACAACCCGATTGAATATATCCCCGATGAGCAAGGACGCGTCAAACAAGTAATCCTGCAAAAAATGGAACTTGGCGAACCGGACGCTTCGGGTCGCCGTAGCCCCGTACCTATTCCCGGAGCCACGGAAACTATCGACATTGACTTAGCTATCGTAAGTGTCGGTGTATCTCCCAATCCCATTGTCCCCCACTCTATCCAAGGATTGGAATTGGGGCGTAAAGGTACGATTGCCGTAGACGAGAATATGAAATCTTCTATTCCCACTATTTATGCCGGAGGAGATATTGTCCGCGGGGGAGCTACAGTTATCCTTGCCATGGGTGACGGACGCAAAGCTGCTGCCGCCATGCACGAACAACTGCAAGCCTGATAAAAACAGATAGCATACCCAAAACAAAAAATCCTTGACTGCTCAGAGCAATCAAGGATTTTTTATTTCTTTATAAAAGAAGAGTCGTATAAAAATAGAGTATCTTCTTACTTCACTACCTTGTTTGTAGCCGGATCGGGAAAAATCACATTCGGCTTAAACGACTTTGCCTCTTCGAAATCCATCCATGCATACGACATAATAATCACAATATCATCCGGTTGCACCTTACGGGCAGCTGCCCCATTGAGGCAAATCTTACCCGAGCCACGTTCACCTTTGATAATGTAGGTTTCAAAACGCTCCCCATTGTTGTTGTCGGCAATGTACACCTTTTCGCCGGGAATCATATTAGCCGCATCCAGTAAATCTTCATCAATCGTGATGCTACCCATGTAGTTAAGGTTGGCTTCCGTCACACGTGCACAATGAATTTTTGATTTCAACACTTCAATCATCATAAGGATTGGTCTTTTTAAAATTAAAGCTCTTTGTATTTAATATTATCGATCAAGCGGACTTCGCCACAGAACACTGTGATGCAGCCCACTGCATACGACGTATCTTCCCAATTATTAATTTTCTGCAAAGTGTTTCCGTCTACTATTTCAAAATACTCCAACCGGAGTCCCGGCGCAGCTTCTATAGCATCTTCGACCATCTTTTGCGTCTCGCCCACCGTATGAGCGGCTGCAAAGGTACGACTTTTAAATAAAGTTTGAGATATATTTAAAGCATTTTCTCGTTCAGAAGGAGATAAACGCTTGTTACGACTGCTCAATGCAAGTCCGTCCGCCTCGCGCACAATAGGGCATCCTACCACCTCCAAGTCGAACTTCATCTGACGCACCATCTCGCGGATAATAGCTAATTGCTGGAAATCTTTCTCTCCAAAATAAGCACGATGAGGCTTCACCGCATCAAATAATTTACTTACAATCTGGCATACTCCGTTAAAATGTCCGGGGCGGAAAGCACCCTCCATCACCGTGTCCAAAGGAGCATAACTAAACTGACGGGTATCCGGCTGAGGATACATTTCCTCCACCGAAGGAGCAAAAACAAACTTTGCCCCACATTCTTCGAGCAAACGGCAATCCGCATCCAGCGTACGGGGATATTTTGCCAAATCATCTTTATCGTTAAACTGAGTGGGGTTCACAAAAACACTCACTACTGCTACATCGTTCTCACTTACACAGCGTTTTACCAACGATGCATGTCCTGCATGTAAAGCACCCATTGTGGGTACCAGTCCTACCTTCTTACCCTGGG
>JAUUNK010000361.1 GCA_030844565.1 Bacteroides ovatus | reverse complement strand
CATTTTCTTCTACAATTAAGATTATTAATTTTTATTTCCATCGAGCGTATATTTATGGCATCAATCGGCTCGCTCACAGCCTCACCGGAATCTGTATAGGCTCCGTATCTGCCATATGAATAGTTTTCTGAATAACTATGTTTCACTTTTTCGTCATAGTCGCAGTCGAACCGAGAATCTTCATATAATACTTCCAATAAACGTTTATAGATTGGCCGAAGGATATTTTTAAAAGATGTGGTTCTGCGCATCTCATTGCTCCACTCTTTACAAGAAGAACATGCTATAATTAACGAAACCTTTGCTTTTGAAAAATAATCCGCATCACCTCTATCCTCACTAATTGGAGTGAATAGTGCAACCAATGGAAACTTCCTTTCAGACTGGGCAGAAGACTTACTGTATTCATCTAAAATATCTTTGATATATTGACTGCTACCGAAGATGTAATTCAACCTTGGGGACTTCATAACTTTAGTTCCCCCTTTCCCATTTGGATAGAGAATTTCAAGCCCTTCTGGAAGTTCCTTTACAATCTCCTCAAACAGTTCTGTTATATCTAAATCTATCATAAATTGAAAGCATTAATTGGGGTCAAAAGATTCTTGGTTATTTTCACATCGAAAGGACAATCATTCGACATAGCCCATTCAACAAACTGTTTATTCTTCTCTACCATGCTATTCCATGTGCTTACTTGTCTCTTCAAAGGAGCTATATATTCATTAGCACATTTCAAACGGACAAGCCCGGTTATTGTAGCCTGGGTGTTTGCGTCACGAAGAATATGATAAAAGACATAGTCAGCGAACGGTTCACACAGCTTCTCGCATAATACTGCATATCCGGACTGGGGGGCTTCCTTCTCTTCTGAAATATCAACTTCATCTGAAGAATCTTCCTTTTCCCGTTCAATAAGCTCCAAATAATCTGTGATAGCTTGGGAAAGAGTCACACCAACAACATTCCGGAGAAATTCGGGCTGAAATGCCTTAATATACCCATTTATCACCTCATTCACAGCAAGAGATTGGGGCGAAGGCATTTCAGCGACCGAAACATTCTCAATATGCCTGGGACCTGACATAAAATATGAAACATCAATCAACATAGCGATAGTTATTTAGAAGTCTTGCCTTTCCCGGTTTTCTTTTCATCTTCTACGGAAACGGCTTTATCATCTGTAACAGTTACCTCCTTGGCATCTTCCTCTTGCAAATCTTTTGAATCGGCAACCGGAAGATTCTTTTCATCAGAAGGCACCTGTACTTCAAGTTCTGCAATGCGAGCTTTCATTGTTTCACGCTCTTCTGTCAGTTCAACAATTGTCTTATCTTTCTCTGCAATGGATGCAGTAAGCCTGCCAATCTCTTCATTTTTTTCTGCAAGCATACATTCCAATGTCTTTCGGGCATCTTCTTCTGTAACAAGACCACATTCGGAAATAGGGATGAGTTGAATCATCCCTCTATTAATCCGAATGCGTTGCTCTTTAAGCACATTGGTTACATCCTTATCGTTACCTCTAAGTATGTAATCCATAATCCTACGCTTTAGTTATTGCAGTCTTCAATGCGGCCAAATCCCCATAAGCGAAAGCCCACGGCATATAAATCGGGAAGATAACTTCTTCTTGTGCCATCAGCACAACCTCATTGCAAAGCTTGGTCTCCACATCTTCAGCCCATTCAAGTGTCAAAGTGGTATAATCAACCAAATTTGCGGCTTGGTTAAAGTCACCTAAAAGATACTTACCTGGAAGAATACCACCATACTCGATAATCGGACGACCGGCAATATATTTCACCCCATCAACCATTTTAACGATACCAAGATTACGTCCTGTCGTATCTTTTTCTGATTCCATACCGTTAACAGTCATTGGATTTAGAATAATAGCATTCGGAAAATACTGGGCATATGTCATTGCGGCGAAAGCTGTTTTCACTACATCTTCAGAGTTGGGTTCCTCAATGTTCTTAAAGCCGGCTTCATGAACACTGAATGTCATTTTATCCGTAGCCGTTTCAGCACCGGAGAACGCGACACCAGGAATAAGGATACGACCATCTTCCATTTTCACAAGAGCGTGTGTTTTGTTCAGTTCTGTAAGAACAGCGGCACCAGCGAACGTGATACTCATTCCATCAAGAATCAAATCCTGTGGTTCTGCAAACTCTACAATCACATCCTTATCACCGTTATATCCGGTAATAGCTTTTACAGCACCGGCGGCACCTGTAACAATGGCTGTACTGATAATCTTCTCTACAGAAGTCACCCCAGTATTATTAATAATACCAAGCAAATTCTCACCATTACCGTCACCAAACAAGATGTTCCAGTCTTCTGCCATCCAAACAGCTTCAGGAAGCATGTTCAAGATGTAGGAACGAATGTACACTCTTGATTTCAACATACGTTTTGAGATACGGATATGAGTACCAAGGCGCTTAGTTCCTGTCTGTATCTCTTTTACCTTGATGCTTGATTCAGGCAAACGCCCATTCTCTGTTACAAAACGGGCATTGCGGTTGAAAGCATATACTTGTGCATAGGCAAGTTGAGGGTATGCAGGATCAGCAGTCAACGTCGTTAATACATCACGCATATGCAACTTTTTGTTGGCAACCTGAGTCACAACACGTTTCTGTTGTTGAGTAATCAACAAATCACCGGTGTAATTGTCAGTCATGGAAACGACATCTTTCAAGGAGAAGCCGTCAAATTCTCCTGATTTGCGTGTTTTTCCTTCTGCGAAATCTCTGAATTTTTCAGAATCAAGCATCTCGTTCAACTTCTCATCGAACTTGTTGATAGTATCCATAGAAAGACCTTTCTGCTTCATTTTCTCGATACTTTCACCTAGAGTTTTAACTTGTTCTACAAGTTGCTCGTTGTCCTTTACCAATTGCTGGAACTTTTCTCCATCATAGGCTTTCAATAGATTATTGATGTCACCAAACTGTTTCGTTACCTCCTCCGGTGAGGCAAATCCTTCAAGTGACTTGTTAACTACTTCACACATCATGCCGACGATGTTTTCCATGAAAGTTTTCTGTTCTGCCGGCAGACCGTCTGTTTTCAGATTAAAATCTGATACTGTAAATTTTTTAGGCATAAAATTTAAATTTTAAGTTATTTATTCTCGAAACAGCTATTCAAACTCTTGAAATCGAGTAAAGTGCCATTATCAGCGGCTTTAATCGTTACTTCATCGTTCCCATTTTCCCCGTCATTCTTTTCTTGAGTGTCAACAGACGGCTCATTTTTTCCGGTGGTATCTTCAGAAGTGTTTTGCAGAATAGCATTCGAACGATATACTTTTCCCCAACAGTGAGGACATCTTACATAATTCATAAGGTCTTGTAGACCCTTTTGAGTAAATTCTTTCTTTTCTGATTTGACAGAATCAATAAGAGAAATTACTTGGATTCTAATCTCCGGAGTGAGCTTCTCCATTTCTTCCCTTACAATGTCCTGTGTTATCCATCTCTGATAATCAGCAGCATAGTCCAGTACCTGTTGTGCAAAGGTATGCTCCGTTTCTGCATCATAATCAAATTGATGACCACAATGAGGACATGAGACAACGGCACCACCGTTGAGGCTCTTCAGTAATAAACTTAATTCCATATCGTAACCTTTTAAACGCTCATCACTATATCCATGCTGCAAGAACGCTTTACGAACGAAATCAACAGCCTCCTTTACCTGGTCAGCAGTAGCAGACTTAATATTCACAAGGAACGTCTGGGGATTACTCCCCCAACTTGTCAATGTTGAATATTCCATCATACGCCATTC
>JAUUNK010000360.1 GCA_030844565.1 Bacteroides ovatus | reverse complement strand
TGATATTCATAAATTTTATTGTTCTCTTCTTTTTGACAAGAAAGCAATATTAAAGAAATGTATAGAAGAATGAATGTCTTTTTCATATTCATGCAGTTTTATTTTTGCAAATTAAAGGAATTTTCCCATATAATAAAATACCAATTAATTGGTATTTCGCATAATGCAATCTAAACAAATCTTTTATTCATAGCCTAAACGCCCATGCGATACAAAGTCACCCTTTTAACACCAATGTGTTGGCAGAACAACTCAATGCCAACTTTTAAAGGAGCTTCATTGCTATTATTGGTAGCCAAAACCATTTGTGATCCTAGTCTAAAAGAGTTAAGTGGTATAAGATGTACAAGCGTATTTGGCTAAGAACAAAAAGATTTAAATAAATATAAGGATTTCAACGTGATTAACAATATAACGTGTTTTATAAACATTCCCAACAAACTCTATTCAATAGTTGGTGCTACTCTTTCGATACAAATAGTATCAAAGTATGAAGCTAACACTCAACCGCAAATTCAGATGCTCGACCTATACAATAGGCGACTTGTCCATCAATGGCAATTTTTTCTGTAACACCATTGAAGATACCGTAAGAGAACTTCCTGCTGTTTGCCCTAATACCCCTGATGACTGTTCTTGTACCTGCAAGGAAAAGATCTATGCTAAGACTGCCATTCCCGCTGGGACATACAAAGTTACTCTTCAGTACAGTCCCAAGTACAAGAAGAAGATGCCGTATCTGCACGATGTGCCCCATTTCATCGGTATCCTGATTCATTCCGGCAATACCGAAGTTGATTCTGCCGGCTGTATCATCGTGGGAAATAACACGGTTAAAGGGAAAGTGTTGGAATCCCGTGCTACTTTCCAGAAATTATATTCCATACTTGAGTCTGAAACCGATATAACCATTCAAATCATATAAGGGATGGCGGTCAACAGGCTCAAACCGCCTAAAAACCTGCATATCGAGTTCAAACCGTCACCACGACAATATGAACTGTGGAAGTTGTTGCAACCTAATTATTGTCCCCACTGCGGCGGAGAAATAGAGCAAATCCTTGTCGGTTACGATCCGCAAAGGAATCCGCAGTATAAGCCGCAATGTAAGCAATGCAGGTCGCAAAACCTTCCACAGTTGATATTGGGTGGGGGAGCAGCGGGTGGCGGAAAGTCTTTTATCGGTAGCATATGGTTGGTATCCTCGTGTATCCGGTTTGAGAATATTCGTGCGGTCGTCGCCCGTAAGACGCTCAAATCATTGAAGGAATCGACCTGGAATACCATCAAGTCGATACTGAAAGATTGGGGGATTAAAGAGGATATAAATTACAAGATAAACAATCTCGAAGGCACACTCACATTCTGGAATGATTCGGTTATTATCATGAAAGAGATGGCAGACATCCCCAGCGACCCGAACTTTGAACGTTTTGGTTCGTCCGAATATACTATTGCTATGGTGGACGAGGTATCGGAGATTTCCGAACGGGCTGTCGAGGTGCTGTTTTCCCGTCTCCGTTGGAGAATCCACGAAACGTTCAGGACGCCACGAATGTTACTCACGACTAATCCGACAATCAACTGGGTGCGCTCCCGTTTTGTACAAGACGAGAATGGTGAAAAAGTTATTTGCCGTGAAGGTGAATCCTATATTCCGTTTTCCGTATTTGATAACCCGAACATTGCTTTTCGTCAGGTTTATGAGGCTGCATTGAACAAAATTCGGGACCAAGCTACCAAGGAACGCCTGCTTTATGGTAACTGGGACTTTGTGGAGGCCAACGATATGGCCATTTATCGCAGTTTTGATGGTTCCAGGCATCTTGTTACCGGGCTGAAAGAAAAAGTGTATGATCCTACCAAACCGCTTGTTACGGTTTGGGATTTCAATGTCGCTCCCCAAATGTCCGTGCTTTCCGCACAGATAGACTACGACAACAAGAAGGTATATATACTTGAGGAAATACTCGGTAAACCGGAGGAAAAAGAGAATAATACGCCTGCATTGGCACGAAAAGTACGTTTGAAACTTTACCGTGACAAACATATTGGTGGAGTGGATGTAACAGGAGATCCATCCGGATTGCAGCGCTCCACCACTAACGAGGACGGAGTTAACAACTACACCATCATTACGGACACTTTTGGTAAAGGGATCTTACGCCCGAAAGTGAAACTTTTACGAAAGCAGCCTCCGCAGGCGACACGCTGTGAGTTTGTAAACGAGGTGTTCGACGGTTACAGCGGCTGGGATATACAGATAGATATCAAATGCCGGAAGCTTACACAGGATTTGATTTATCAGCTCCGCAACGAGGACGGTTCAAAGAATAAACAGAAGACTACCGATCCGAAAACCGGTATCAAATACGAGCGTTACGGGCACTTGTCAGACTGCCTTGACTATCTGCTGTGTTATTATCTGCGTGACAGTTGGTACAAGTTTAAGAGTGGCGGAGACGGAAATGGATATGTGGTTTCTACCTCGGTTATTCAGGAAGGATTTTCATATTAACAACGAAATAAGAATATGTATAGACGGTTTCTCAATAACAACGATTATTTGGGTATCATTACTCAAGAAGCCCTTGCACAACTGACACGGGGTAATGACGGGCGGTTTGTTCAGGCTGAAGAATCGGCAGAAATAAGTATCGTGGAATATCTCTCGGAGAATTATGAAGTGGAGAAAGAGCTTGCCAGAGGAAAATATATTGCCGAATACGACCGGTGCATTACCTATCCGGTGGGAGTGCATATCTATTTTGAAGGACAAATTCATGAAGTGATACGTTCCATCAGCGGTTATCGCAAGCCGTCAACAGTTATTTATTGGGAAGAGTGTTCCGATATCAATACAGATGCAGCACTGGTTATAAATTATTCCCAATTTGGCACCTATTATCCGGGTAATAAGGTAAATTGTAATGGGGTCATCTATACATGCCTTTCGGAGAATGGTTACAAGTTCGATGATATCCGCATCCCGCTAGTCAGCGGCTGGAAGGAAGTAGAAACATCATCATGGCAGCCCATAGGATATCCATTATGGGACGTGGTTGAATATGGTGGAGAGTTTTACACGTTAATGACACTTGACAGCTATGACAGCAATCTCGATCCAATGGCTTCCAACAATTGGGGAGCTATCGCAGATTATGATCCGGCATACAACACATATGAACTTTCGGATCACGAGTACGTAGTCTACAAAGGGCGGGTGTTCTGTCCAGAAACAGACGTAAATGCTGATATACCACAAGCAGGACAACATCTTGTGTTACATGACCCACGTAATCCTAACCTTAAGAGGCACATGGTAAGACTGGCCGTTTATGAACTTACAAAACTCATAGCACCGAACAATGTGAGTGTTGTACGGATACGGGATTATGAGGACAGCATGAAATGGCTTAATGATGCAGCCCGTTTGCGGCTCAACCCGCAAATTCCTCGTAAACTCGATGAGACCAAAAAGCCAGTTACCGATTGGCAACTGGCTACGTTTCAGACCGACTATAATCCGCACTGCAATCCATGGTTTATATGAAATTTGCTATTCATACACCTTGCAGATTATGCTGTGAATTGAGTGGAACCATAGTCTCGGATATTATTTCTTTTCCTGTAAGGTACAGATACTGACTCTGTTCCAGTCCGGTTCAGAGAACATGTCCCCTATGCCTTGTCCTTCCGCAGTGATGCGTGAGGACGCTATCCGATATTTTTTTGTCAGGATATCCTTGACTGACTCCGCACGTGCACGTGCTATCCTCTCATTCACCTCCATGCTTCCTTCCGGTGAGGCATATCCCTTGATAACGACCTTGGATTCAGGATGCCTGTTCATATA
>JAUUNK010000359.1 GCA_030844565.1 Bacteroides ovatus | reverse complement strand
CTTTTGCAGCCGAAGGCATTATCAAGCGAGAGGGACGGGGTAATCAGATGCATTTCATTGCACCGCCACGAAAGGAACCGGATGGCGAGTAGTGAAATCTAACGGAATATCGATGGAAACCTTTGTCGTACAAGGTTGGAGATTGGGAACAGAACAGAGAAATGAAGAGGTAGTATCTACCCGAATGGATTGAATCAGTGCAAAATGTGGTATAAGTATAATGTATGGCTAAAAAAATACAGTACCTTTGGCTGTGAATACAGGTAAAACTGTGATGAGGTGTCTATGAAACAGCCTTACAGTGGATTTCTCGTCCGAATGTTGTTTGACCGATAACACAGACTATAATATGTTGGATATCATATACTACTTCAATATCTTCGGTTGTCTGACGATGGGGATGGCTCTGCTGTTGATTCAAACAGCCCCACAGCTGATAAACCCGCACTACCGCAATGCCAAACGATTCCTGGGTATTGCATCGATTATCGTGGCTCTGTGCAATGCGCTTATCCTTTACAACAGGGTACAGGAGAGCGTTGCCGAGATATTTGCAATGCCTGTGCTCGTTGCGGCACAGTTGCAGGCGGCGCTTTTTACTTTTATCGTGCTGATACTTTTTCATTCACCATACGTTTGCCGGCAAAATATTTTGCGACACCTCTGCCCGACATTGTTTTTTGTGGGACTCTATCTATTAACGATACTTCTATTTCCTGATGTGAGGATCTATTCGGTGGATGAGTATATAGCGAATATCACGAATCCGGTTCTTTTGTTAAGAACTGTATTTGCGGCTACTTATCTGACGCAGATCGTGATTTACGTCCGTTTATTCCGGCGTGAGCAACGGAATTATATAGCCAAGATTGAGAACTATTTCTCCGACACCGACAAATATGAATTCCGGTGGGCTTCGAGACTGTTCTACGAGGCTGCCTGCATCGGTATTGCCGTTCTGGTGTTCAGTATATTTCCTGCCCCGTTATTCGACGGAATAATCACGGTGGTGATTACAGTGTACTACTTTGACTTTGGAGTGAGGTATATCAACTACCAATACAAACTTTACTATGAGGCTTTGCCCGCGATAGAGGAGAAGGAAGAGTCGCAGCTGACAAAGGAGAGTGAAGGAGACAAGGAACTGGAAGATGAAAAGGCAAAACTATTATTGTATCTCCAGCAGGGTGTTGTGCTGGGCGACTATGCCGAGGCTCTGCATATCCCGGAACGGAAACTATCTGTATTCATCAATTCGACTTACGGGGTGAGTTTCAAACGTTGGGTGAACAATAAACGGGTAGAATACGCCACAGAGCAAATGGCGAAACATCCGGATTATACAATGGAGAGGATTGCCGAGCTTTCGGGTTTTGCCCACAAAAGCCATTTCTGTAAAATCTTCCGGGAGATAACGGGGGGATCTTTTACCGAGTACAAAAATAGATAACACCTCCAAACTGTTGTATATTTGGCGATACAGCTTGTTCCAACATACAATAAACCCACAAAAAACACTTGTGTTGCACGTTTCGACGTCAGATATGCGTAAATGTGCACCCATCATCCAAAATTTTCATTATATTTTTGCTGCGTAGGGCATAAACCGCTCTGCGCTTTTTTGTTTTCCCATGAATATTAATCAAATATAAAACAACATGAAAAAGATTTTTTCTTTGTTAGTGCTATGTGCAACAGTAGTCTTTGCTTCGTGCAGCAAGGACGATCCGGTAACGGATCCCGTGCCGGAAGGTATCGTCGTCACCACCTACGAAGCCCTGCTCGACGCCCTGCAGACGGGCGGCACCTCGGCCGATGCCCCGACACTCATTACGCTGGGCGGCAACATCACGGTACCCGCGGGAGGTGACTACGACACCCCTCCCATAAACGGCAGCGGCCACTTCAAGATAGACGGCGGCGGCCACACCATCACCTGGGAAAGCACCGCCAACAACCACCACCTCCTCGGCAATACCAGCCCCGACGCCGATGCCGTTTATATCGAACTCACCAATATTAATCTGGACCGACAAGATATGAACGCCGCAGTAGGTGTTTACAACGGCAAGATTACGCTGGGCAAAGACGTGGCATTGAGTGGGCAAGATGGAAACATGATTCTGGCTAACGGCGAGAAAGCGGCATTGGAACTGGGTGACGGCTGCGAATTGTCTTACGCGGCAGGCAGCAGCCCGTGCTGTGCAAGCGCCTGGTTTGGCGCCATCCTCGTGCTGAACGGGGGAAAGACCGCTGCCGGGGCTTACATAGGCCTGGACTGCAATTTTTACCCGGCCGTCTCCTATCCCCTTATCTCCGTTCCGAAAGCCCTCACGGGTGATGTGCACCTCCTTCTCAAAATGATCGGTACAACCCCCGTCGCCCAAGGCATTGGCAATTACCAACTGACGCAGGCGGACTGCGACCGTCTGAAAGTGAATCCGGAGTCAACGGTCAGCCTCTATATGGGACAGCGTGATAAGTACGACGGCAACTTCGAGCTTCACCTCGACCCTGCGGCAAGTTTTCAAATCAAGCTTCGCCCGAAGAATTTCACACCCCCCACCTCCGGCAACATCGACGTGACCAACATGACCGACGTCGTGGCGCAGATAACCATCCGGGCAGCCCTCGAAGCAGGCCACACCGACCTCAAGCTGACGGGCGAACTTTCCAAGATAGGAATAGGCGGTCAGTGGGGTACATTTGCCAATAATACACAAATCACGACATGCGACCTCACCGAAGTGACGGGCTGGGGTACAACGCCAACTCTGCCCGAACTCGCCTTTAAGGATTGCACCAAGTTGCAGGAGGTGACGCTGCCCGATGGCGTGCAGGTAATTGGAGAGTATGCCTTTATCCGTTGCGCCGCGCTGACTACGGTGAATCTTTCGCAGGTCACCCGGATTGATGAATACGCATTCTGGGAATGCACTTCATTGACCGCACTCACGCTGGATAATGTGACAACCATAGACCATGATGCTTTCTACGGATGCACGGGCCTCGAAACGCTCAAAATACCGAAGTGTACCTGGTTCGGCAATTATATCGTAACGGGCTGCAAAGCTCTCACCCGGATAGAAGCCACCGCAGCCGGAAATTTCGTTGACATAAGTGATGGTCGCAGCAGTATAGAGCGCACCGCCGTTTTTCACAACAGAACCGCTCATTCCGGAGATAACGCATTCGACCCCGCCAAGTGCGACCTCGTGCTGAACCCCGACAAGTACGAGAATGGCGGTGCCGTTCCCACAGCCTCTGCCAACAATGAATGGACTGTGGCGCAGCATGGCGGCCTTATGAAATGGAAGAGCATCACGCCACCGTAATCCGCGCCTTTCCCGAAGTTGAACTTCAAGGCGGTCTGATTTATTTTTTGAAATCCAATTTTATGCCTGATGCGGTAGACGACATATGTTGTCGTAAAAAGATTATATCTTAATTAGTAGTCGATTAAAAACGCTCTGCCATCGGCAGATTACAAAATATATCTCCGCCCAACTTGCAAAAAGGGTCCCTACTGTCAAATTGTAGGGATCCTTTTGCTTTATACAATTTACTCCGCATGACTTAGGAAAGCTGTCCTCTGTCAAAAGGAAGATTATCGAATAACGGAGTTTTTTTATTGTCGAATTGTATAAAAACCGGTCGTGAGTTTGTTTCCTGAGAGAATTTTGTTACTTTTGTATTCGAAAGAGTTACTTGAAGATACTATTCTGCAAATCGCTAAAATGCGCACAGTTACCAAATTGTTATCTCTCAACTCCCCAAATTATGCAAAGTGTTTATTCTTCAATTGGTTATCTTAACCGCGAATAATCTAAAATAAAAAAACGATGTTTCAGAAACTTGTAGCTATAGAGCCGATCAGTCT
>JAUUNK010000043.1 GCA_030844565.1 Bacteroides ovatus | reverse complement strand
AATTGCTTTTTAGCAGCTTCCTGTTCGGCATTATGTAGTTTATAAAAAATAGGTTTTAAACTGTCCAATTCTTGCTTGTTGGCATTTTCAAGGTCTTGCGCAAGTTCTTTCAACCGGGCGAGCACCTCTTGTTTTGTTGTTAATTTCGGTGCGGCATCGGGTTGTTTCTCGGCATTAATTTCTTCAACCGGGGTCTCTGTTGGTACTTCGGAAACCTCGACTGTTTTCTTTTCTTCTTCTAATTCCCCTTGGTTCAAAGGTTGATTAGTGTCATGAGAGTCCATCATTGTATATTAGTTTTGGGTCACAAATTAATGAAATAAAACAATTACTTCATACTTTTTTGCCTGTTTTTTTTCGTTTAAGGGCTATTTAGGATAATAAAACGGTGATTCCCATGTATAACATCATACCTATAATGTCATTTGTAATGGCAATAAACGGACCGGTAGCAATGGCGGGGTCCACTTTTAGCTTTTCTAAAGTCATCGGAACCAGTGTGCCGAAAATGGAGGCAAACATAACTACGGCAAACAAACTTATGGATACCGAATAAGTTACGGTAGCCGTGGCTCCAAATCGTATGAAGTTATAAGTATACACTAACAGGGAAATAATGGTGGCATTGATGAGGGCTACCACTGCTTCTTTGGCTACCTGTTTGAAAATATTGTTGGCGTCCAGTGAACTATTGGCAAGACCTTGAACCACCAAAGCTGATGACTGCGTACCTACGTTTCCACCCGTACCACCGATAAGAGGGATGTAAAGTGCCATCTCGGGATGTGCGGCAAATGTAGAATCAAAATTGCCCAGTATCATGGAGTTTCCGATTCCTCCCAGCATGCCGATAATCAGCCACGGCAGGCGGGCGGTAGTCTGGCGGAACACATTATCATCCGTTTCTACATCTTGAGATAAACCTGATGCCAACTGGTAGTCGCGTTCCGATTGTTCGCGCACCTCGTCCATGACGTCGTCGACAGTGATTTGTCCCACCAACCGTCCAATACTATCAATGACGGGGACAGCCACCAAGTCATACTTCTCAATGACTTGTGCCACTTCGTCGATGGGAGTATCTACATGCACTGAGATAGGGTCTTTCTGCATGACATGTTTTACTTTCGACACCGAAGGGGAAGTAATCATTTTCTTCAGCGGAAAGATTCCTCGCAATCGCTCATCGTCGTCAATTACATATACATAATATATTTCGTCCAGTTCTTCCGCTTGTTGACGCATTTCTTTCAGGCACTCGGGCATACTCCAGTTTTCGTTGACCAGCACCATTTCAGTACCCATCAGACCACCGGCGGTCTTCTCGTCATATTTCAGCAGGTCTACAATGTCTCCTGCCTGTTCGATGTCTTCGATGTGGGAGAGGACCTCTTCCTGTTTGTCTTCGTCCAGTTCGCGCATCAGGTCTACGGCGTCGTCCGTATCCATATAATCCACGAAACGCTTGGCGATGGTTTCCGAAGGAAGAATCTCCAGGAATTCTTTTCTTACGTCCTCATCCATTTCCACCAGAACATCCGCTGCTGTCTCGTTGTCGAGCAAGCGGTATACAAACCGGGCTTCTTCGGGGTTCAGGTCGTTGCACAACTCGGCAATGTCGGCCGGGTGGAGGTCGACAAGAAGTGCTTTCACTTTATCGGCATCCTTTTGCTCGATAAGATGTTTTACGTTGTCAATATATTCCTCGTCCATCTCTTTTCTACGGTTTAGCGGTTTATTCTTGTGGAGGGAGGCTTTTGAGAGCTTCTTCCACTTTATTTGTCAGGTCGATAAACTCTTGTACAGATAGCTGTTCGGGGCGTTTGTCGAAGATGGCTTCTCCGGTCAGTGGGCAATCTTTTCCCAGAATGGGCTTGATGGAGTTGCGCAATGTCTTGCGCCGTTGGTTGAAGGTGGTCTTCACTACCTGTTTAAACAGCTTCTCGTCGCAATCCAGTTCGCGAGTGTCGTTTCGTATCATGCGGATAACGGCGCTTTTCACTTTGGGAGGCGGGTTAAAAACATGCTCGCTCACGGTGAACAGATATTCCACTTTATACCATGCTTGTATCAATACGCTTAGTATGCCGTATGTTTTGCTCCCGGGACCGGCTGCGATACGTTCCGCCACTTCCTTCTGAATCATACCCGTACAGCAAGGGATAAGGTCTTTATTATCCAGCATTTTGAAAAAGATTTGACTGGATATGTTGTACGGATAGTTACCGGTCAGGACAAAAGGCTGTCCGTCGAACAGGCGTTGCAAGTTCATTTTAAGGAAATCGTCTTCGATGATGTGGTCTTCGAGCGACGGATATGATTCGCGCAGGTAGGCTACCGATTCATAGTCCACCTCGACCACTTTTACCAGCCGTTCCTTTTTTACCAGAAACTGTGTGAGCACGCCCATTCCGGGACCCACCTCCAAGATTGGCAGTCCGGGACATGCGTCCACTGTATCGGCAATGTCTTGTGCCACTTTCAGGTCTTTCAGAAAGTGTTGCCCCAGAAACTTTTTAGGCTTTACTAATTTCATTTATCAACTAAATAACTACTTTTGCAGCCGACAAAGGTAATTCTTTTAAATGAAGAAGAAGAATCAGGCATGAAGAAACTATTAAAAAAGACGTGGAAACTGATATTACCGGTAGTCTTGGGAGGCTTTATATTGTATTGGGTCTACCGCGACTTCGATTTTTCCCAGGTGGGAGAAGTTCTCTTGCATGGTACCGACTGGTGGTGGATGTCTTTTTCTCTGGTCTTTGGCGTGCTTGCCCAGGTGTTTCGTGGTTGGCGTTGGCGGCAGACGTTGGAGCCGTTGGGAGCTTTTCCGCGCAAAAGGGATTGTGTCAATGCGATTTTCATCTCCTATGCCGCCAGTCTGGTGGTTCCCCGTCTGGGTGAGGTGAGCCGTTGCGGGGTATTAGCTAAGTATGATAATGTCTCGTTTGCCAAGTCTTTGGGCACAGTTGTCACCGAACGGTTGGTAGATAGCCTGACTATTCTTTTAATTACCTTGGTTACTGTGTTGCTGCAAATGCCCGTTTTCGTTACTTTTCTACAGCAGACGGGTACCAAAATACCTTCTTTCATGCATTTACTTACTTCGGTGTGGTTCTACATTGTGTTGTTCTGCATGGTAGGAGTGCTTGTGCTTCTTTATTATTTGAGAAAGACTCTTTTCTTTTATGAGAAAGTGAAGGGGGTGGTGCTCAATGTGTGGGAAGGAATAATGTCCCTGAGGAATGTCCGCAATATTCCTTTATTCATTATCTATACCTTATTAATATGGGGATGCTACTTTTTTCACTTCTACCTCACTTTCTATTGCTTTCATTTCACTTCCCATTTGAGCTTCATGGCTGCCCTGGTGATGTTTGTAGGCGGCACTTTCGCAGTCATTGTGCCCACTCCCAACGGAGCGGGACCGTGGCATTTTGCTGTCATCACGATGATGATGCTTTACGGAGTAAATGTTACTGACGCAGGAATATTTGCTTTGATTGTGCATGGAATTCAAACCTTTTTAGTAGTTTTGTTGGGCATATACGGTTTGGCAGCTCTTTCGTTTGCCGACCGGAAGCGCAAATAATCACTAAATAAATATGTATTATGAGCACAATTCTTTCTTTAGCTCCGCAAAATGTGTGGAAGCATTTTTATTCGTTGACCCAAATTCCCCGTCCGTCGGGACACATGGAAAAGGTGACAGAGTTCCTGATAAATTTTGGTAAAGGTTTAGGCTTGGAGTCTTTTGTAGATGAAGCCGGCAATGTGATTATTCGCAAACCAGCCACTGCCGGAATGGAAAACCGGAAAGGAGTTATCCTGCAAGCCCACATGGATATGGTTCCCCAGAAAAATAACGATACAGTTCATGATTTTGAAAAAGACCCCATCCAAACTTACATCGACGGTGACTGGGTGAAAGCCAAAGGAACTACCCTAGGAGCGGACAACGGTCTGGGAGTAGCTGCTATCATGGCGGTGCTCGAAGCAAAAGATTTAAAACACGGTCCATTGGAGGCTCTCATCACCAAAGACGAAGAGACGGGCATGTATGGCGCTTTCGGTCTGAAGCCGGGTACGGTGAATGGAGAAATCCTGCTCAACCTTGATTCGGAAGAAGAAGGAGAACTGTATATCGGCTGTGCCGGCGGCATGGATGTTACGGCAACTTTGGAATATAAAGAAGTTGCTCCCGAAGAAGGCGACATTGCTGTTAAGGTAACTCTCAAAGGATTGCGCGGCGGTCACTCCGGATTGGAGATAAACGAAGGACGTGCCAACGCCAATAAGCTGCTGGTTCGTTTTGTACGTGAAGCTGTTGCTTCTTATGAAGCTCGCTTAGCAAGTTGGGAAGGTGGAAACATGAGAAATGCCATTCCTCGCGAAGCAAGCGCTGTGGTAACCATTCCTGCCGGGAACGAAGAGGAATTGCTGGGATTGGTTCAGTATTGTGAAGACCTCTTTAATGAAGAATATTCCGCCATTGAAACTCCGATTACCTTTACAGCGGAAAAGGTAGAATTACCCGCTGGAGAAGTACCGGAAGAAATACAAGACAATCTTATTGATGCTATCTTTGCCTGCCAGAACGGAGTGACCCGTATGATTCCTACCGTGCCGGATACAGTAGAAACATCTTCCAACCTGGCCATCATCACCATTGGTGGCGGCAAGGCGGAAATTAAGATTCTCGCTCGTAGTTCCAGCGACAGTATGAAGGAATATCTTACAACGAGCCTCGAATGCTGTTTCTCTATGGCAGGGATGAAAGTGGAGATGACCGGAGGCTATTCCGGTTGGCAACCTAATGTGGATTCCCCCATTTTGCATGCCATGAAAGAGTCTTATTTGCAACAATTTGGGAAAGAACCAGCTGTGAAAGTAATCCATGCGGGTTTGGAATGTGGCATCATCGGTGCTATCATTCCCGGTCTGGATATGATTTCTTTCGGACCTACCTTGCGTTCACCTCATTCGCCGGACGAACGGGCTTATATCCCCAGTGTGCAAAAGTTCTATGACTTCCTTGTTGCTACGCTGGAACAGACGCCGTTGAAATAAGATAATATATTCTTTATATTTTTTAAAGGAAAGCTTTTATCGTCTCACTCGAATGACTTGATTGTTGTCGGGTGAGACGTTTTGCATTATTATAGAAATGATTTCAATAAAAGTAATAATTATGAGAACTTTTTTATTAATTATATTTTTAGGATTCTCTCTTGTGGCTAAGATTCAAGTTATTGCAGAACTATCTTTTGATACTAAAACCAAAATTCTTTCCGTGGATTTAGAAAATAAGTATGATAAAGTATTTTACTTGTTTCCTAGAATGGGGGAAGATGATAAATCTGCAACGTATTATGTCATAGAATATAAAGATAATCAAGAGAAGATATTGTATTCATTTTCTACTTATGTATTTAGCCTTGATCCTTCTTTCATGCGTGAGCGTTTTTTGTTTCCTAAGGAAACCCGAAATTATAAATTGGACTTAAATACCACTAAAGCTACCAATATTCATTCAGTGGAGGTTAAGCTCCATATTCATGCTCGTCATTTGAAAACACTATTCACGAAGGATATTAGTCGGACTTATGCGTGGAATCAGCCTTGATTTATAAGTAGATAATGAGTTATAAATGAGAATAGTGAGATAAAGATGTTATTTTTGCTACTCCTTAAAATAGATAATTTAAAAATAAGGCTCAACATTTTTATTAATCAATGTGAGTTCGATAGAAAAGTCTTCTTTCCAAGTTGAAAGTCCGTAGCAGAGATGTGACGTGTATATTGACAGAATAAAACAACCTCTATATTTCTGTTTATCAATACAATACAGTTTCTTAATATTCCCCTTGAAAGGAAACTTTCATTTCCTCGCAAAGACACTACTGTTTCCTTGCGAGGAAATTATGGTTTCTATGCGTAGATACTACAGTGTCTTCCCATGGAAACGAAACTTCCCATAGAGGAAACTCAGAGTTATAAGTTGAGTCTTTCCCTTATTTCTTGATATAAGTCAATAAATATGTTGTGAAACATATTTTTCTGCCTTTTGGGAGTACAACGTATTCCTAATCCCCCTTATATTTGTGCCGTAAAACATAAGTTTTAGGGCTGACCTCCCCGATGTGTAAATGAAAAAAAGTTTAGTTTTTTAGTTTTCAGGATTAGTTTAAATTTTAAGATTATGGCAAAGAAAGTGAAAAGTTTATTAGTAAAAATCCTCGCAGAAGTTGGTAAAAATGAAATGTTGAAGTGGGGATACACGATGAAATGATTAAAGTGGTAAGCACACTACAAAAAGAAAATGGAGATAGACTCATCTGGGTGCTATCTCCATTTTTTATTTATATTTACCTCTTTCCTTTTATCTTTTAGCGTAGAGCTTCATCCAGGCAAAGGCTTTGCGTTTTCTCATATAAACAAGATCATGTCTGTTGCTTTTTGCTTCGATGCTGAAAGCGGATCGGTATCTACCCGATTGACGGCCTTTGGAGGAAGTGAATTGCAGAAGCAACCATTCCACGGCATAAAGAATGTAGTAAGTAGCAGGAATCAGCAATAGAAACCACCAAGATATCAATGCTGATAAAACAATTGAGGGTAAAAATCCTAGCAGCATACACTCTGTATACTGCTTCTGGCTGATGATCATTTCCATTTCTTTTGTTGGCTCCAGATATTTCTTTTTGGTGAAGTTAATGCCAAAAAGCATGAGGTTTTCCCGTTTATCGCTTAAAACGGCTCTGGCTAATGCACTATCGTATAAAATCATAGCTTTAATTGTATTTGTTCCAATTAGTTTATAATCCTCTTTTTATTAACGTTTTGCTTGTTCATTTTGTTTTCTTATCAATTCACAAAGAAATGTTTTTTAAGCTAAAAAGACTGACTTTTTAAACATTATTTCCTTACTTTGTTTATTGATATGGTGATATATCGATTTTAAATTGCAAAGATATGAAAATAAAACAGATTTTGATAAGTATTTTGCTTTGGTTTGGATTTTTTCCTTCCATCCAGGCTCAAACTTTTGATACTCTGTGGAAACAGGTGGATCAAGCCGAGAAAAAGAGTTTGCCGAAGACGGTAATTGAGTTAACTAATAAAATCTTTCAGAAGGCGGAAGCTGAGAAAAATTCTCCGCAAATGTTGAAAGCATACATGTGGCGGATGAAATATAAAGATAGCTTGACGCCGGATAGTTTTTATGTCAATGTGGAAGGGCTTGAAGAATGGGTGCAGACTACTCCCAAGCCTATGGACCGTGCTATATTGCATTCGTTGCTGGCAGGGATATATTCGGATTACGCTGCGAGTAACCGTTGGCAACTTCTCCGTCGGACGGAGGTGATAGAACAGTCGCCTACTTCCGACCTTCGTGAATGGGGACCAAGCACTTTTGTTACACAAGTGAAACGGCATACGACAGAGGCTCTTCAAGATTCTGTTTTATTACTCGACACTTCGGCGCGCACATACATACCTTTTGTGAAGTTGGGTGACACCAGTGCCTACTACCAACATGATATGTATCATTTATTGAGTTCGCGTGGCATCGATGCGTTGCGTCAGCTCGAAGGGCTAGCCAAAGGGGAGCCGGTGAATCCGGAAATTGAAAACATTTACCGGAACATGGAGAATGCTTATCTGAAACGGGGCGATAAAGAAGGTTACGTACTTGTCAGGCTGGGCTATCTGGAGTGGAAACAAACGACTGACCCGGCGTTCCGTCCTTTCCAGGCTGCGTCAGGCAGGCTGGGACTGACACAAGACCCTTATCTGGCAGGTCTGAATAAACTCATTTATGAATTTAAATCCTTGGATATTTGTGCCGAGGTGTACTTGGCAAAGGCACGCTATGCCCGTGAAAAAGGACAGGAGACTGTGGCTTTGCAACTTTGTGACGAGGCCTTAAAACTCTATCCCCGCTATAAACGCATTAACGCGCTTAGCAACTTGAAAAAAGAAATTCTGACTCCTTCGTTGAATGTGAGCACAGACGAGGTAGCCTATCCGGGACAGGAGATGACGCTCCGGGTAAACCATAAGAACCTGAGCGGTTTCACCGTACAGGTGTATCAGGCGAAAAAACTTGTGTCCAAGCAACATTATTCTTTGA
This sequence comes from Bacteroides ovatus, assembly GCA_030844565.1. Classification (GTDB taxonomy): domain Bacteria; phylum Bacteroidota; class Bacteroidia; order Bacteroidales; family Bacteroidaceae; genus Bacteroides; species Bacteroides ovatus_A. Next base: position 21,492 of record JAUUNK010000043.1, on the reverse strand, counting down.
CTGTGCCGGATAATTATCAATTACAGGACACCACTTTCCGGTTCAAAGCCCCGGGGCTGGGAAAATATGTAATGAGAATGGTTCCCGACGTGCCTGCCAAGAGGAACAGCGAAAGCAATTTCTACGTCACCCGTTTTAAGGTGCTGACATGTGCGATGCCGGGAAATCAAACTGAGATTGTTACGTTGGATGCAGAGACGGGACACCCTATTTCGGGAGCGACGGTTATATTGTATGTGAACGATGAAAAGGTAGTGAACCAAGTGACTACCAATTCCGAAGGAAAGATCCTCCTGCCGTGGAAGACGGAATACCGTTTTATCTCAGCTCGCAAGGGGGCGGATACGGCTCTGCCGAAACAATCTATTTATGGAGGTACGTATGGTTATTACAGCGAAGGACAGAAGATGACCGACCATCTGACTTTGTTGACCGACCGCTCTGTTTATCGTCCCGGTCAGACTGTATATATAAAAGGTGTGGCTTACGAGCAAAAAGAGGATTCGGCACACGTGCTGGCAGACAAGTCTTATACGGTGACGCTCATTGATGCTAACCAACAGGAAGTGGGGACAAGGAATGTACGCACCAATGACTTCGGCTCTTTCACTGCCGATTTCACTCTGCCTTCTGCTTCCCTCAACGGTCAGTTTACGATAAAAGCAGGGAAAAGCACTGCATATATACGTGTGGAAGATTACAAACGACCCACCTTCAATATCACCTTTGAAAAGCAACAAGACTCATATAAGTTGGGAGACAAGATAGAAGTAAAAGGGAAAGTGGAGTCGTACAGCGGCGTGGCTTTGGCAGATATGCCGGTAGAATATGTAGTGAACCGTTCCAGCTATGGTCTTTGGCGTCTGGGCAACAGCGAACCTATTGCTTCTGGAAAGGTGGTAACGGGAGCCGATGGTGAGTTTTCTATCCCCGTTGTCCTGACCCCGGAGGAGAAATACATCAACACGGACCGAATTTATTTCCGCTATGCAGTGGAAGTGAAGGTGACAAACCTGGCAGGAGAAACGCAATCGTCCACCGATGTGATTTCAGCCGGAGAGCGTTCGTTGTTGTTGGGCATAGGAGAGTTGGGAACCGAAGTATCCAAGGACGATTCGGTCGGAGTAGTATTCACTTCCCGCAACCTGAACGGGCAACCCGTAAAGGTGGAGGGAACCTATAGCCTCTATCCCACGACCGGAGAAAAAGTTATAACCCGCCAAGGCACTCCTGCTCTGTCAGGTACGTTTGTATCTAACCAAGACATGAAACTGAATTGGAAATCTCTTCCTTCGGGCAGATACACATTGGTGCTTTCTGCCAAAGACAGTCAGGGGAAAGAGGTGACATACGAGAAGAATGTGGTTCTTTTCTCCTTGAAAGATACTCGTCCACCGGTAGAAGTGAAACAGTGGTATTATGCCGAAAACACCGAATTCGATAGTGCTCATCCGGCAGTCTTCTATTACGGAACATCCGAGAAAGATGCTTACGTGTTGATGGATATCTTCTCCGGAAACAAACATCTGGAGAGTAAAGCGTTACATCTCTCTGATAGCATTGTCCGTTTTGACTATCCTTATAAAGAAGAGTATGGGAACGGTCTGTCTGTGACCTTCGCCTTGGTGAAAGGAGGCGAGCTCTATCAACAACAGGTAGAATTGAAGAAACGTTTACCGGACAAGACACTGATTATGAAATGGGATGTTTTCCGTGACAAACTTCTTCCCGGACAGAAGGAGGAATGGAGGTTGACTATCAAGACTGCCGAGGGCGCGCCTGCGGCAGCAGAAATGTTGGCAACGATGTATGATGCGTCGCTGGATAAGATATGGAGCCGCTACCAGACTTTGCAGGTATCCTATCCCGTAGTGGTCCCTACTGCTTATTGGAGAGGCGGATATACGCAACGAAACGGGTTTAACTTCTGGTGGCCTGATAAACTGCTCAAAGTTCCTTCTTTCTCTTATGATTATTTTGTGTTTTCTCCAACTCGTGTATATGATGTGCTAGAAACAGTGGAAGATTCTGCTCCTGTGATTATGGGATATGGGGCGCGAAAGAAAATGGCAATTACCGGTGCTATTAATATGGTAAGCGCTCCGCAACTGATGTCTCGGGCAGCAGGAAAAGCACAGGCAGACGAAGAAACTGGTCCTGCGGAAGAAGAGCCTTCGGTAGAATTGCGTACAGACTTTGCCGAAACCGCTTTCTTCTATCCCCAATTGCGTACCAATGCAGAAGGCGAAATCTCCTTCTCCTTCACCATGCCTCAAAGCCTGACTACATGGAACTTCTGCGGCTATTCCCATACAAAGGATATGCTTACCGGTTCGCTGGATGCGCAAGTGGTGACCAGCAAAGAGTTTATGCTTACTCCCAATCTTCCTCGCTTCGTGCGTGTGGGCGATAAGACTTCCCTTGCCGCTACCATCTCCAACCTGACGGGAAAGAATATTTCCGGCACTGTCCACTTAACCTTCTTCAATCCTGAGAATGATAAAACCATCAGCACTCAGCAGAAGAGCTTCTCGGTGGAAGCAGGAAAGACTATCGCTGTCAGTTTCCTTTTTGATGTAACAGACAAGTATGAGGTACTTGGTTGCCGTATGATTGCCGATGGAGGAAACTTTAGCGATGGTGAACAACATCTGCTTCCGGTATTGAGCAATAAAGTAAATATCGTCGAATCTGTTCCGATGTTTATTCGTGGTGAAGAAACGCGTACCTTCTCTCTTGACAGTCTTTTCAATCACCACAGCAAAACGGCAACAGACCGTCGGTTGACTATCGAGTTCACCGGTAACCCTGCTTGGTATGCAGTTCAGGCATTACCTGCTTTGAGTTTACCTACTACTGATAACGTTATCGCATGGGCATCGGCATATTATGCCAACTCTCTTGCTTCGTTCATCGCCAACAGCCAGCCCCGCATCAAGTCCATCTTCGATAGTTGGAAATTGCAAGGTGGAACAAAGGATACTTTCCTTAGCAACCTGCAAAAGAATCAGGAAGTAAAGAACATCTTGTTATCCGAATCTCCTTGGGTGATGCAAGCCAAGACCGAAGAAGAGCAGAAAGAGCGCATTGCCACGTTGTTCGATTTGAATAACATCCGTAACAATAATCTGGCAGCCCTGACCAAGCTAAAAGAACTCCAGCTTTCTGACGGAGCATGGACTTGGTATAAGGGAATGAAAGGTAGCCGTTATATCACCGACTTCATCGTGGAACTGAATGCCCGCCTTGCCATGTTGACCGGGAAGCCTCTGGAAGGTAACGCCTTGTCTATGCAGCAATCGGCTTTTGATTTTCTGCACTCTGAGGCATTGCAAGAATATAAGAATATTCTTAAAGCCCAGAAAGAAGGGCACAAAAACACATCTATTTCTAATGAAGCGCTGAAATATCTTTATTTGATTGCCATATCCGACGAGAAAGTACCTTCCGCCAATGATGCTGCCTATCGGTATTTCCTTTCAAAAGTACCTTCACTTCTTACTTTGGGAAGTATGGGGGATAAGGCAATGGCTGCCATTATCTTGCAGAAAGCAGGACGCCAGAAAGAAGCGGCGGAATTTATGTCTTCTTTAAAAGAGCATCTGGTGGAAACTCCGAATGGAATGTATTTTGCTTTCTACGAAAGCCCCTACATGTGGGGAGGTATGCAGATACCTGTCCATGTGCAAGTAATGGAAGCATTCGAAAGAGTGTCTCATGACAAGAAAGTGGTAGAAGAAATGAAGATATGGTTGCTGAAGCAGAAAGAGACTGAGCAATGGGATTCTCCGGTAGCAACAGTGAATGCTGTATATGCTTTGCTGCAACAAGGTGCTAATCTGTTAGATAATGGCAGCAATGCCCGTATCACTATTGGCGGTCAAGTGATTGAAACCGATACTCCTAACTCTTCCGCAGTCGGTTTAGGATACATCAAAGAAACTTTCACGGAAAAGAAAGTGGTAGATGCTCACAAGGTAACCGTGGCGAAGCCTAGTTCCGGCATCGCCTGGGGAGCGGTATATGCCCAATACCTGGAATCTCTAAGCGAAGTGAAGCATCAAGGTGGCGAGCTCGACGTAAAGAAGGAACTTTATGTAGAGCGCAGAGTGAACAACGTCCCCAAACTGGAATCATTGACTGATAAGACCCAATTGTCGATAGGAGACAAAGTAGTCTCCCGTCTTATCATCCGCCTGGAGCGTGCCATGGACTTTATCCAACTCAAAGACCAGCGTGCAGCTTGCTTCGAGCCGGTTGATTATCTTTCTGGTTATCGTTGGAACAATGGCTTTGGCTATTATATAGATGTAAAAGATGCTTCCACCAACTTCTTCTTCGATAGCCTGGGCAAGGGTGTATATGTGCTCGAATATAGCTATCGTGTGAGTCGTGCGGGAACGTATGAGACCGGGTTGGCTACTCTTCAGTGTGCTTATGCGCCACAGTATGTATCTCATTCTTCTTCTATGACGGTAGAGGTGAAGCAATGAAAGCGATATATCATAAAACAGGTTTTAGAAATTAATTGAAACTAGCGCAGTAGTTACTTGTTAGTATCTTGATTAAGGCGTGAATCCGAAGGGATTCACGCCTTTCTACAAAAATCAGCAGGTAAGTCAATTCCATTTGCCTATTCAATAGTAATATGAGTTAGACCATATTGAATAAACTTATTCTTATCCAACAATTCTCCAAAAAACTCACCGGTTAAATAAGGTTCCAAATTGACTTTCTTCTTATTTCCATCATTGAAAGTCACAAGAAGTTCATAATCCTTAATATAATCAACATCGGCGACTCATAACATCAACATTTATTTTAAAGGTTCTATTTTCTCTCCTTTCTGAGCCTTTTCTCATACAGTGAGAATTTCATCTTTAGCAAATCAATCCATTTATTCATTTGGGTAAATTTTTATATTAGTGTTTGTCAGTTTACAATTCTATCTAAAACACTGGTAGAACATTCATAATTGCCATAAGTAAAATGAATGTGCGGTGGGCTATGGTTCAATATAGGCATATTCCTTGTTTATCACTTCCATTCATCTTACACCAAATTAAAGGCATGTTTCTCTAGAGTCTACCTTATATTTATGAGGAATTAACGTTCATTGTGGGAAAACCCTGTATATCTTTTAAAAAGTAGAAGGGGAAAATTATATACTCCTTACTTAGAAGGATTTTATGAATTTAAATATATCCACGGAACTTGATATGCACTAAAACATACATCATCTCCATTATAGAGACATAAGTAAATCCTATTTCGGGCTGCATACATTTGATATATTAAACAGTCATTCTTTCCAAACTTTTTTTCTTCTATAAACGCTGTAGCCCGTAATTTATTTCTAACTTGTTTTTTATTAAGACCACTTAAACTAAGTACGAATTTTCTAAGTTCTTGGATTACAGGAGGAATACCTAAACTGTCTAATAATTCTTTTAAACTGAATAACTCTTCTCTGTCATTTAAATCGAATAGTTCTTTTCTACTAAAATCACGGTGTGGCGGTTCCTTACTTTGATTTTTCATTTTGTATTGGTTTATGCTTGTTAGTCCCTTACAAGCAGGCATGGAAAAAGCGTGGGACGTTACTTTATCTATTGCCGAAGGAACCGCCAAGCCCCAATAACGAGCGGACAAAGAACGCCCACGCTCTATAAGAGTGGAGACGTTCACTCATCTCTAATGCTCGTTTATATGTAATTTGGCGGTTTTACGGCGAACTTAGAGAAAGCAAACACTTTCGATGTTTATTTTACAATACATTTCCTCGAAAGAGGGTACAAAGATAATATAAGTTTAATAAATAGAGAATTTTTCCTCTTTTAATCCTGATTCTATTTTCTTCTTATGTTTATTTTGCAAAGGAAATAGTTTTTTTCTCAAAATTAGGGGTACAAACACTCATTTTTTTGCGTATTTTACCGGAGATATATAAAAAATATTAATAAAATTCTACCTTTCTCTTTGCCAGGGCTTAAAAGTTCGTACATTTACCAACTCAAAAGATCAAATTTGCAGTATGGAAACTTTAAAGAAGGAGCAGAAGCCAACTAATTTTCATCAGGGACATGCAGTCAAGCGATTGCGTCGTGATAACCAGTTAACTCAAAAGGAGTTAGGTGATCTAATAGGTTTGACTCAACAAGCTGTCGGGCGATTTGAAAATGAACAAGTATTGGACAAAGATATTTTGGAGCGTTTTGCGAAAGGTTTAAATGTTTCGCCAGATTTCATTAAAGAGTTAGAGGACGATAGACCTCTGGCTTCTTATATAGAAAATAATACATTTACAACTGAAGGATCAGCATCAAATATTGTAGGGTCATCTATCGGAACATATTATTCCCAAGAAGGTGAAACTTTAAAGTTGGTTTTAGATAAATTAGAAGATTCATATAAAGAAACTCGGAGAGAATGTGAAACCACGATAAATGTGTATAAGGAAATGATAGAATTTCTTAAAAGTGAAATTTTAGAATTAAAAGAGAAAAACTCTCAATTAGAGAATAGAAAGTAATTTAATAGTTTAAAAGAATATATAGCGGTATGTTGCACTTGCAAGATAATACGTTTCTTCTCTCAGTAAGAAAACGTTTATCTTAATAATCCTTTCAATCCATTTAATATCTCGCCTAAAACTCCTACATTTGTGCTTCGAATATAAAAAGCAAAGTATGAAACGTAGTTTATTCCTTATATATATTTCTTTTCTTTTCACTATGGGAGTTGTGGCACAACCGCGTCTCTCTTCCAATAAAGAAACTCATAACTTCGGTCAGATAGAATGGAAACATCCTGTGACAGTGGAGTATACTATCACCAATACGGGCAATGAACCGCTGGTGTTGACACAAGTCACTACTTCCTGTGCCTGTTCGGTGGCGGATTGGACAAAGACGCCCATTGCTCCGGGAGAGAAGGGGACAGTTCGTGCTTCCTTCGATGCCAAGGCGTTGGGGCGTTTCGAGAAGACAGTGGGAATTTATAGCAATGCCGAGCCTCATCTGGTCTACTTGAAGTTTGTGGGAGAAGTGGTTCAGGAGGTAAAAGACTACACAAAGACCCATCCTTACGCTATTGGCAAGATACGCATCGATCGGGATGAATTTGTTTTCCCCGATGCTTACCAAGGCGAACAACCCACACTGACTTTCAGTATCGTCAATCTTTCCGACCGTCCCTACGAGCCTGTGCTAATGCATCTTCCTCCTTACCTCAAAATGGAGAAGGAGCCCAATGTGATACTAAAAGGGAAGAAAGGCACTGTGAAGTTGATACTGGATACGGAACAACTGACCGATTTGGGAATGACTCAATCTTCAGTTTATCTCTCGCGTTTCACAGGAGATAAAGTGAGCGAAGAGAATGAAATCCCCATCTCTGCTGTTCTTCTGCCCAATTTTTCCGGTATGACCGAGCAAGATAAGGCTATGGCGCCTGCTATCCGCCTTTCCGAAACCGACATCGACCTGAGTGCCCGGCTGGCAAAGAAGAAGAAAGCTTCTCATACACTACTGTTGACTAACGAAGGCAAGTCGCCGCTTATCATCAATAAGTTGCAGGTGTTTCACCCCGCAGTGGGAGTGAGCCTGAAGAAGACCCGGCTGGAACCGGGGGAGACCACGAAACTCAAAGTGACGGTGCACAAGCGGGAGAAAGGTAACAAGAAACATCGCCTGCGTGTCTTAATGATTACTAACGACCCGGCACATCCTAAAATGGAAATCAATATCAAACGTTAACCGATACACAATAATATAGAAGACATGGAACATCCTGAAAACAGTGAAGAATACAAAGGACTGGTTGTCAACAAAGGTATTGAACAACCTTCGTCGGTGAACCCCTACCTCAAACGGAAGGTGAAGAAACGCCAGCTTTCGGTAGCGGAATTTGTAGAGGGTATTGTGAAAGGTGACATCACCATTTTAAGCCAGGCAGTCACGCTGGTAGAAAGTGTAAAACCGGAGCATCAGGCAGTGGCGCAGGAGGTTATAGAGAAGTGTCTGCCTTATTCTGGTAATTCCATTCGTGTCGGTATCAGCGGTGTTCCCGGAGCGGGTAAAAGTACATCCATTGATGTGTTCGGATTGCATGTGCTCGAAAAAGGGGGAAAGCTGGCAGTGCTAGCCATCGACCCGAGCAGCGAACGCAGCAAAGGGAGCATCTTGGGAGATAAGACCCGTATGGAACAGCTTTCTGTACATCCAAAGTCTTTTATCCGTCCTAGTCCTTCTGCCGGTTCGTTGGGGGGAGTAGCGCGTAAGACGCGTGAGACGATTATACTATGTGAGGCGGCAGGCTTCGACAAGATATTTGTGGAGACCGTGGGTGTGGGGCAGAGCGAGACAGCCGTGCATTCCATGGTAGATTTCTTTCTGTTGATTCAGTTGGCAGGGACAGGCGACGAACTGCAAGGTATCAAGCGGGGAATCATGGAAATGGCAGACGGCATCGTTATTAACAAGGCAGACGGGGATAACCTGGAACGTGCCAAGCTTGCCGCTACCCAGTTCAGGAACGCATTGCATCTCTTTCCCGCTCCTGACTCGGGCTGGACTCCGAAAGTGTTGACTTATTCAGGTTTCTACAATATAGGTGTGAAGGAAATCTGGGATATGATCTACGAATATATCGACTTTGTGAAGGACAATGGCTATTTTGAATACCGCCGGAATGAACAGAGCAAATATTGGATGTACGAAACCATCAACGAGCAGCTTCGGGATAGTTTCTATCACAATGCAAAGATAGAAAGTATGCTTCAGGAAAAAGAACAGCAGGTGCTGGGTGGAAGCCTGACTTCGTTTGTAGCTGCTAAGAGTCTCTTGGATACTTATTTTAAAGAGCTGAAGGGTTAAGAACAATAATAACCATATATATGGGAGGCGGCGTTATCCATTCTGGGATGACGCCGCCTCATTTCTTTTTTATAATTCTTTTCCTGCTTTCTCGAAGTCGGCTCTCGACTTACTTTGTGTCACGATGTATACTCCCAGGAACACCAATGCAATAGCAATTCCTTTTTGCCATCCGAAGCTGCCTACACCCATTAGAATGGCGGCAATGGTGGCTACGATAGGTTGCATGTAATTGTACATACTCACCACTGTGGGGCGAAGCAGTTTCTGTGCCGTCATGATGCAGAGATAGGCAAGGAAACTTCCTCCCAACACTACGTAGAGCACTTCGAGGATGGCTACGGTGGGGATGCTTGCCCACTGGATAGCCGCGATATTGCCGTAAGAGAACGGTATATAACATAGCGAGGCGTAGACGAACATCCATTTATTGATGGTCACAGCAGAATATTGCTGCGTCAATCCTTTGAATACCGTTAGGTAAATGGAAAAACTGATTTGTGCTACAAGACAGAGTAGATCGCCGAGAATGCTTCCATTGCCGCCGCTGGCTGCCTGACTACTCAGGATAAGGATGAGCGCCCCCATAGCTCCGACAAAGATTCCCAATACCTTTTTGTTCGTGATGGGTTCTTTCAGGTAGATGGCTGCTACAATCATTGTTACGATGGGCAGTGTAGTGGTCACGATGGATGCGTCGATGGGAGAAGTGAGCGAAAGCCCGAAGATGAAAACTCCCTGATTGAACACGAGCGCAAAGAGGGAAGCGAAAAAGATGCGCAGCATGTCGCGGTGATTTACGTGTTCTTGCTTGCAGAACAGGGATAGTATCCAGAATGCCGCCGCTGCCCCCACCATGCGGAAGGTGGTTACGGAAATGGCAGAGAACTCCTCGAGGGCCGATTTGCCGATGGGTGACATCAGTCCCCACATCACGTTGGCTGTAAGTGCGAACAGATGTCCTTGTAGATTCTTTTTTTGATTCATTACCTTAATAAACTATTGAAAACGGGTGCAAAGGTAACCATTTTATTAACCGGGAGCTTAGCTTTTTAATGTAAAAAGTAGGACAAGCGGGATTTTTTTACTAAGTTTGCCTTGATTTAATACAGCTAGCTATGGAACAACAAGCCAATTATATCCGCCGTATCGAGATACACGGGTTGTGGGGACGGTTTGATATTGCCTGGGATTTGCGTCCGGATGTAAATATCCTGTCCGGTATCAATGGGGTGGGGAAGACTACCATTCTCAATCGTTCGGTAGGATACCTCGAACAGCTTTCGGGGGAGGTGAAAAGCGATGGGAAGAATGGAGTACATGTCTTTTTCGATAATCCCGAAGCCACTTACATCCCTTACGATGTAATCCGTAGCTACGACCGCCCGCTTATTATGGGCGACTTCACTGCCCGCATGGCGGACAAGAATGTGAAGTCGGAACTCGACTGGCAAATCTATCTGTTGCAGCGGCGCTATCTGGACTATCAGGTAAACATCGGTAACAAGATGATTGAACTCCTCTCCAGCAATGACGAAGAGGAACGACAGAAAGCTGCCACACTCTCGCTTGCCAAACGCCGCTTTCAGGACCTTATCGACCAACTTTTCAGCTATACCCGCAAGAAGATAGATCGCAAACGGAACGATATAGCTTTCTATCAGGACGGCGAATTGCTATTTCCCTATAAACTTTCTTCGGGAGAAAAGCAAATGCTGGTGATTTTGCTCACCGTGCTTGTGCAAGACAACAGCCATTGCGTGCTCTTTATGGACGAGCCCGAAGCCTCGCTCCACATCGAATGGCAACAGAAACTCATCTCCATGATACGGGAGCTCAATCCGAATGTGCAGATTGTGCTCACCACTCATTCGCCTGCTGTCATCATGGAAGGCTGGCTGGATGCGGTGACCGAAGTCAGTGACATATCCACACAGGTAGACGGCTTCGACCTGGGTACTTAACACGTTCTTAATAATCAGACTGACATGGCAACTACTCTACGCGACAATTTAACTTCTTCTTACTTCAACGCGGCACATAAGCTCTATTCCAAGAAAGCACGGCGGCGCATCGTGGCGTATGTGGAGAGTTATGATGATATTGCTTTCTGGCGTACGCTGCTTGAGGAGTTCGAGGACGATGAACACTATTTTCAGGTGATGCTTCCTTCTGCCACTTCACTGGCGAAGGGAAAGAAGACTGTGCTGATGAATACGCTCAACACCGCCGAGCTGGGTAAGAGCCTGATAGCCTGTGTAGATAGCGACTATGACTTCCTGTTACAGGGAGCCACCGCCACCTCGCGAAAGGTGAACCGGAACAAATATATTTTCCAGACCTATACGTATGCCATCGAAAACTACCACTGCTATGCCGACAGTCTGCACGAGGTCTGCGTGCAAGCAACGCTGAACGATCGCTATGTGTTGGATTTCAATAAGTTTATGGAGCGCTATTCCGAGATAGTCTATCCGCTGTTTCTGTGGAATGTATGGTTCTACCGGATGCACGACACGTATACTTTTCCCATGTATGAATTGCATGGTTGTACATCATTGCACGACGTTAGTATCAAACATCCCTACCGCACCCTTGATGATGTGCAAAAGCGGGTGGAAACCAAGCTGTCGGAGTTGCGGAAACGCTTTCCCTATTATATAGACAAGGTGGCTGAGCTGGCAAAAGACTTGAAGAATCTCGGTTTGATGCCTGAAACCGCTTATCTCTATATGCAAGGGCATCACGTGATGGACAATGTAGTGATGAAGATTCTTACCCCGGTTTGCATCTTGTTGCGCCGGGAGAGGGAGCAGGAAATCAAACGTCTGGCAGAACACAATGAACAATTTCGTAACGAATTGACTTGTTATCAGAACAGCCAGGTAAATGTGGAGATTATGTTGAAGAAAAACATTGCTTATAAAAAGCTTTATCAATATCAATGGTTGAGAGAAGATCTCAGGGAATATCTAAATAAAGACAGGAAAGAAGAAAGGAGGATTCATACTGAATGAAAGAAGTAGTGGATACTTTGGGGGTGATGCTGGCAGAAGGCAGAACTGCAGATCTGGGGGAAACGATGATGGAAGAAGTGCACGGCGGATTGGTTTCGATGGGCATGAGTGCCACATGGGCCGACCGATTGGATAATCTCATTATTCTTTTGTTAATTGTGGGGGTGGCTTTGTTTGCCAATGTAGTGTGTCGCCGCATCATATTGAGGGCAGTCGCTAAGCTGGTGAAGAAGACGAAAGCTACCTGGGATGACATCGTTTTTGACAACAAAGTGATGATTCATGTCAGTCGCATGGTGGCGCCTATTCTTATCTATCTTGCCATTCCGATGGCTTTCCCCGAACATGCGAATTCTGCTCTGCTCGACTTTCTCCGGCGCTTGTGCCTTGTGTATATTATGGCGGTGTTCCTGCGCTTCATCAGCGTATTCATGGCAGCAATCTACCATGTATACAGCGAGAAGAAACAGTTTCGTGACCGACCTTTGAAGGGTTTGTTGCAGACGGCACAAGTGATTCTCTTCTTTGTGGGAGGCATTGCGATTGTGGGCATCCTGATTAATAAATCCCCTACGGCGTTGCTAACGGGGTTGGGTGCTTCGGCGGCTATCCTCATGCTGGTGTTCAGGGATAGCATTATGGGGTTTGTCTCCGGTATCCAACTGTCTGCCAATAATATGCTAAAGGTGGGTGACTGGATATCCATGCCCAAGTATGGAGCGGACGGCACAGTGATAGAAGTAACCTTGAACACCGTGAAAGTGCGCAACTGGGACAATACCATTACTACTATCCCGCCTTATCTGCTTGTTAGTGATTCTTTCCAAAACTGGCGTGGTATGCAGGAATCGGGTGGACGCCGCATCAAACGTTCTATCAACATTGATATGAGTACCGTGCGCTTCTGCACGCCGGAAATGCTGGAACGCTATCGCAAGATTCATCTGCTGAAAGACTATATCGACCGAACCGAGAAGACGGTGGAAGCTTATAACAAAAAGAATGGTATAGATAACTCCATATTGGTGAACGGTCGCCGCCAAACCAACTTGGGTGTCTTCCGTGCCTATTTGACCAGTTATCTGAAGAACCTCTCGGGAGTCAACCATAACCTAACTTGTATGGTCCGTCAATTGCAACCCACCGAAACCGGTTTGCCTATCGAGCTTTATTTCTTCTCGATGGTCAAGGAATGGGTTCCCTACGAGGGGCTCCAGGCAGATGTCTTCGAACATGTATTGGCCATTATCCCTGAATTTGGCTTGCGCGTTTTCCAGAATCCGTCGGGAGAAGATATTCGAAGATTGAAATCTCCTGTGAAGAATGAAAGTTGTTAACCATAAAAATGATACTATATGAATTCGACATCTGCCAATCCTATTATCCGCGAAATTACTCCGCTCTCAGATAAAGATTGTTTTTATATTGCCGAACGTTATAAAACAGAGTTTACTTATCCAATCCACAACCATGCGGAATATGAATTGAACTTTATAGAAAAGGCTTCGGGAGTGCGAAGGATTGTCGGAGACTCTGCCGAGGTGATTGGAGATTATGACTTGGTGCTGATTACCGGAAAAGACCTCGAGCACGTATGGGAACAGCACGAATGCCGTTCTAAGGAAATACGTGAGATTACTATCCAGTTCTCCAGCGACCTGTTTTTTAAGAGTTTCATTAATAAGAACCAGTTCGACTCCATCCGCCGCATGCTCGAGCGGGCACAGAAAGGTCTTTGCTTTCCGATGGATGCCATCTTGAAGGTATATCCTTTGTTGGACACTCTGGCATCCGAGAAAGAAGGTTTCTATGCAGTTATCAAATTCTTGTCTATCCTCTACGAACTGTCTTTGTTTGGCGAACATGCGCGCACGTTGTCCAGCTCTTCTTTTGCCAAAATCGGCATTCATTCTGATAGTCGGCGCGTACAGAAGGTGCAGGAATATATAAATACCCACTATAAAGAAGAAATCCGTCTGGGGCAATTGGCGGATTTGGTGGGAATGACACCTGTATCGTTCAGCCGTTTCTTTAAACTGAGAACGGGAAAGAACCTTTCCGATTATATCATTGACATTCGTCTCGGCTTTGCTTCGCGCCAGTTGGTGGATTCCACCATGTCCGTCGCAGAGATTTGCTATGAATGCGGTTTCAACAACCTTTCAAACTTTAATCGGATTTTCAAGAAGAAGAAAAACTGTTCTCCTAAGGAGTTCAGGGAGAACTATCGGAAGAAGAAGATAGTGATTTGAAAGAGAGTAGTATTAAAAGGTGGCTTTTCAGCTATTAGCACTTGACAGACCGTTTATTAATGGTCTGCAAGTGCAATCTTATATATAAGCTTTATTCTACTATCTTCCCGATTCTTTCCAATTCCTCGGCAGAGAAGCGGGTGTTTTCCAATGCCTTGAGGTTATCTTGCAACTGCTCCACGGAGCTTGCTCCAATGATGACAGAGGTAACCAGTTCGTCTTTCAATATCCATGCCAGGGCCATTTCAGCCAAAGTCTGCCCTCGTTGTCCAGCTAGTTCGTTGAGTGCTTTTATCTTTTGCAGAACCTCTTCTGTAAGCTGTTCTTTCTTGAGGAAGTTTCCACGTGCCATGCGGGAGTCATCGGGAATACCGTTGAGATAGCGACCGGTGAGTAGTCCCTGAGCCAGCGGAGAGAAGGCGATAAACCCGCTGCCATGTTGTTGGGTTTGTTTCAGGATGCCTTCCTTTTCCGGTTCACGGTTGAAGAGATTGTAGCGTCCCTGGTAGAGCAGACAGGGCACATCCCGTTGTGCCAGATAAGCATAAGCGAACTCGGCGGCTTCTCGAGGATATTTAGAAATACCCACATACAGAGCTTTTCCTTGTTTCACGATGTCTACCAATGCCTGTAGGGTCTCTTCAAGTGGAGTCTCTGGGTCGTAACGGTGTGAATAGAAGATGTCCACATATTCGAGATTCATCCGTTTGAGGCTCTGGTTGAGGCTGCTTATCAGGTATTTGCGCGACCCCCACTCGCCGTAGGGACCACTCCACATGTCGTGTCCCGCCTTGGTAGAAATAAAAAGTTCATCGCGATAAGGGGCAAAAGACTTTTTCATGATTTGGCCGAAAGTGTCCTCTGCCGAGCCGTAAGAAGGACCGTAATTATTGGCAAGGTCGAAATGAGTGATGCCGCGGTCGAAGGCATAATGAGCCATCCGTTGGCTATTTGCAAAGGTATTTATGTCACCGAAGTTGTGCCATAATCCCAGTGAAATGGCGGGAAGCAGGATACCGCTTTTCCCGCAACGGCGGTAACTCATGCCGCAAGTATAGCGTTCGGGAGAAGGATTATAAGGAGGGTTTATCATAAGTAATATGTTTTAAAGTATCTACATTCGTCTAACAGGCTATAAAGATAGGTCTTTCGTCCAATTTCGGAGGAAAATTTAGCATGTTTTTTGCTCTATATGGATATTATTGTCTAATTTTGCAAAGAGGGCGACAAAAAACGAATATTATGCATAACGACATCGAACGTTTCCGTAAGATGGCTTCTTTGGCACAAATTGGATGGTGGGAAGCTGATTTTGCGGCAGGACATTACCTATGTTCGGATTTTCTTTGCGATTTGTTGGGATTGGAGGGGAACACTATTCCTTTTGAAGATTTCCGCAATCTTATACGCGAAGACTATCGGGAACAGGTGGTTCAAGAGTTTCTATCTTCTATACACATGGACTTTTATGAACAGACTTTTCCTATTTATTCACGTTCGGGGGTCGTATGGGTGCATACCCGGCTGGGATGTCGGGAAGGTGAAAACAGCGAAGCCGGAAGAACCTCTTCTTTCGGAGTAGTACAGATTGTTCCTGCCCCCGAGCTTGAGACCGAGCGGGTGTTGAAACGGGTGAATGTCTTACTTCATCGTCAAAATTCTATTTCCCTATCTTTACTGCGTTTCCTGCGTGATGAGAATGTGGAGGATTGTATCATTGAGATTCTTCAGGATATCTTGTCTCTTTATCAGGGAGGACGTGTGTATATATTCGAATATGATAAGGATGTCACCTATCACACGTGTACCTATGAGGTGGTGGCTCCAGGCGTCGAACCAGAGAAAGACAATCTTCAAAAAATACCTATCATTAGCAGTCGCTGGTGGACACGCCAGATTGTGTCCGGCAAGCCCATCGTGTTGAGTAGCCTCGAGCAATTGCCGCCCGAAGCCACAGATGAACAGGAAATCCTCTCGGCGCAAGGCATCCGTTCCTTGATGGTTACGCCTTTGATGGCGGGTGACCATGCGTGGGGATATATGGGTATCGACCTGGTAAAAGAATACCGCGAGTGGAGCAACGAGGATTATCAATGGCTCTCTTCCCTTGCCAATATTATTAGTATTTGTATAGAACTTCGTAAAGCAAAGGATAAAGTAGTCAAAGAGCGTTTCTTCCTGCAAGATCTCTTCCGCTATATGCCTTTAGGGTATGTAGGTCTCACATTGATACGCGATGAAAATGGAAATGTGCAGGACTACCGGATAAAGGAGATGAACCAAATCAGTATCGACATGTTCGGTTTTCCTCCCGAGTCATACATCGGTCATAGGGCAAGCGAGTTGTATGGTGATTACAAATCCCGGATGGATTTCCTGGTGCAAGTGCTCGAAGGAGGTTCTTATAAAGAAGCCGATATTTATATCGAGCGTACAGGGAAATATGCACATTGGATTATCTATTCGCCCCAGCCGGACGAGATAGTCTCGCTCTGCATGGATTCTACCGATACCGTTAAAGCCCACCAGGCGTTGTATCGTAGTGAGAAACTTTTTAAAAACATCTTCACCAACATACCGGTAGGAGTGGAAATCTATGATAAAGACGGTATACTAACCGACCTTAATAATAAGGATATGGAAATATTCGGCATTGCGGATAAATCTCAGGTGCTGGGAGTGGATTTTTTCAAGAATCCCAATCTTTCAGAAGAATTGAAGGCGCACATCCGTAAAGATGAATTAGTGGATTTCCGTGTTAATTATTCTTTTGAAAAAGTGGAACCCTATTACCAGAGTGGTAAGCAGGGCGTCATCGAATTGTATACTAAGGTAAACAAGTTATACGACCATCAAGGCAATTTCAGTGGTTACATAGCTATCAGTATGGATAATACCGAACGCATAGCCGCTATGAATCGTATCCGTGATTTCGAAAACTTTTTCTTGCTTATTTCCGATTATGCCAAGGTGGGCTACACCAAGCTGAATCTTTTGAACTGCGAGGGGTATGCCATCAAACAATGGTATAAAAATATGGGAGAACAAGAAGACATTCCTCTGTCTGAAGTAGTAGGTATATATAGAGAGATGCATCCCGATGACCGTGCTCGCATTTTAGACTTTTTTGATGAAGCACGCGAAGGAAAACGAAAGGATTTCCGTGGTGAAATGCGGATCCGGCGGAAGGAAAAGCTCGGAGAGTGGAACTGGATTCGCATGAATGTGATGGTGACCCGTTACGCTCCCGAAGAAGGAGAAATAGAACTTATCGGCATCAACTATGACATTACGGAACTCAAAGAAACAGAAGCGGAACTGATTGAAGCGCGTGATAAGGCAGAGACGATGGATCGGCTTAAAAGTGCCTTCCTTGCCAATATGAGCCATGAGATACGCACACCTCTTAATGCGATAGTAGGATTCTCCGACCTGCTTGTGGAGGCGGAAAATATCGAAGAAAGGCAGGAATATATAAAGATTGTGCGGGAAAACAACGACTTACTTTTGCAACTCATTTCCGATATTCTCGACTTATCAAAGATAGAGGCGGGAACCTTTGAGTTTGTCAATACGGATGTGGATGTAAATATGCTGTGCGAAGACATTGTTCGTTCATTGGAAATTAAGGTTCCCCAAGGTGTGAAATTGGTGTTCGACCATCACTTGGCGAGCTGCCATTTGCTTAGCGACCGTAACCGCTTGCATCAGGTCATCTCAAACTTCGTAAACAACGCCATCAAGTTCACTTCGGAGGGAAGCATTCGGGTGGGATATGAACGTAAAGGAGACTTCATTGAATTCTATGTAGCCGACACCGGCATCGGAATTGATAAAGAGCAAGCCGCACATATCTTCGAGCGGTTTGTGAAGCTCAACAGTTTTGTGCATGGTACGGGGTTGGGACTTTCCATCTGCCAGAATATTGTAGAGCAATTGGGGGGACAGATTGGTGTAGATTCCGAACTGGGCAAAGGGTCGCGCTTCTGGTTCACCCATCCGTGTACGATAGTGGTGACGGAGGAAGAAGACGATATATCGGTCACCATAGGGCGGAGAGAAAACCGGCAAAAGAGCGGCAACCGTAAATCCGTGGTGCTGGTAGCCGAGGACACGGAGAGCAATTATCTGCTGGTATCCACCATTTTACGTAAAGATTACCTTGTAGAATGGGCACAGAACGGAGCCGAAGCAGTAGAGATGTGCCATCGGCTGCATCCTGATATTATCCTGATGGATATGCGCATGCCAGGCATGGACGGACTGGAGGCTACAAAGAAAATTCGTGAGTTCGACCAAGAAACACCTATCTTGGCGGTAACTGCTTTCGCTTTTGCAAACGACAAGGAGAATGCACTTAAAGCGGGATGCAACGGATTCGTCACCAAGCCGATTATGGCAGCCGAACTTAAAGAAGAGATAAAGCGACAGCTTTCCCAGGAACCAGAAACAGGTCTTCGATAACCTCCCTGTTTATTTCAGCACATGGGCGGGGATGATGATGCGGGCCTCTTGTTGATTCCTGAAAATCACCACTTCCTGGGTCTTTTCCCAGTGGAGATGTTTGGTTGCTTTGCGGAGGTCATCCAGAGTGTTTACAGCCATTTCTCCTATTTGGAGAATGACGTCATTTGGCTGAATGAATCCTTTCAGAGGACTATCTGGCGCAACGGAGGCAATCACATATACTCCTCGTTCGGAGTCCATCCCGGTTGCCGAACGTTCTCCCAAAGTTTCCAGGTTTTTAACGGTCCAACCGTACCAGTTCATCTCCCTATCACTGTCATTGCCTGTCTTAATTACGGGTAACGCCATTTTCGGCGTTTTAGCCAGTTGTTTTAAATGGGGAGAGACCACTCCGAACTTATTCATTTCGAAATTTAGAAACCCCATCCGGAAGACATCGATATTGCTGTCTTCCACTCTGTAATCGCCTTTCTCCGGATTACAAAAAGTAGCCGCATAATAGATGGAATGCTTGTCGGTTCCATTTTTGCGGGCTTGCTCTAATGCCGAGGAGGTGGTAAATATGTTGTAGTCCACCATTTTATCCCAATGAGATATGTGGATGGGCTGATAGGGAGTCATTACAATGTTGCGTGTAAAGACATTGCCACTGTTTTTAAACCACACATGAGGGTGGAAGGTGTTGTTGACAAGAATGTTGTTTTCCACCACACGGTAGAAACCTTCGCGCAATTTGATTCCTCCGTTCAGGCAAAGATTACTGTAGATGTGATAGTTGGACGAACCGTCGTCAAGGTCTATATCCCATCCGCGGTCACACCGGAAACGGTTATTACGGATAGTAACGGTAGAAACTACATCAGCTAAAATAAGCTCCGGGTTTTTCTCGGCGATGGCACTCATTGTGCCGAAGTTAGGATGCCAGAAACGGTCGCGTCCCCAAGAGTTGAACGAGCCATGATCTCCGGTTTCTTTCACCGTATCAAAGACGTCGTTATATTCGATGATGTGTCCTCCCCATGTTCCTTCGCTTACATTGATACCCGAACGTGGTGTATCATATATACTGTTGTGGCTGACGGTGATAGAGCGGCACATAGAGAGTTCAATGCCCGTTACTTGCTTTTCGAACAAGCCGATGTTATAGATTAGGTTATCATATACTTTGCAATCGGCTGGATAATTTTCGGATCGAGGTCCCGGCTTTCTGTCTATCTTTTGCAAGGGAACAAATTCCCCGTATTCAAAACTGGGGGAACGCACGGCCTGAGGATCACCCACAAAGCAGACGGCGCTGGCACCTATCCGTGTGATATGCGAACCGACAATTGTCGAATGGCGGTTATAGTTGGAAAAGAATACGGCGTTTCCACCGAGATTATGCAGATAGCAGTTCACCAAATGGCAGTTTTCGGTTCCTTCTAATACAACCGCCCCGCCCCGGTAAATAGTCCAATCGGAACGTAGCAGGGGTTCATATTTATCCATAAAGGTGCGAACCGTTTGTGTCAGTTCAATGCCTTTTACGGTGATGTTTTTTATCGGGTGGCTGCTGCTTCCTCTCCATTCAATAAGATGTTTCAGTTGCGGCACTTCAAAGGTGGCATGCAGAATGTTCTCTCCTGGTAAGGGATAATAATATAATACCGATTTACGGGTGTCATAATACCATTCTCCAGGAGAATCGAGTTCTTCGAAGATATTTTCCACCATCCTGTTCTCTCGGCTCAGTCCCATTTTCCGGTTGTTCTGATGTCCGCCTTCCAATGCGAGTTTACCTTTTTTGTCTTTTCCTGTGATGCGATAATGAAAGTCTCCCCAGTCATGAGCATGCATCGCATGGAGATATCCCCCTTCAGGATGCTTCCATTTCTTTACGCGTGTAGGGGAGGTAGCGTCTTCCGATGTGCCGTTGAACCTGATTGCTGTAGAGTCGTAATTGGGATAACGTGCCATCGGGCGTATCTCTCCGTTCACTGTCAACATGTCGATATGGGTTGGCGGCGATGCGAGGGTTGCTTTCATAATACCGTTTTTGTAAGGTTCCCAGCACAGGTCCAACAGGACACCCCCGGAGATGACAGCCTGTTCGCCCGGGTAAGAGCAGAAGATAAGTTCTTTTTTATCATTACCGTCTTCGGTTGTGAATACCAGTGGGTTGGTAAGCCGGTAGATCCCCTGCCGCAGGTAAATTGTTGTCACTCCCCGGCAAGCTCTTGCTTGTTGTTGGGCATACGCAGGGGTGAGGAAGGGCGAATCTTCTTTTCCGGTATTCCTGTCGTCTCCGTGCGGAGCGACAAAAAAGGTTGTTTGAGCAGATAATGGCAGGAAACATCCTGTCAGAAAAAGGTATATGTATAAAAAAGTGTTCTTCATGACTTAAATGTTGCAGGTAAATATAGGACAAAAGTAACCAATTATGGCGGTAATTAAAAGGTTTCTTATAGGAAAATCGAGGCAGAAAGGGGGAAATAAAAAAGATGCTTAAAAAGAGCTTCTCTTGTTCCAAGAAGTATCATTCTTTTTAAACATCCTTTTCTATATGTTTCAGTTGCTTATCTGCGGTTTCTTGTATGTGAACCGCGATAGCTCGACCATTGCAGGTCTTTTTTAGGAGTGGCGGAGATGATGGCTTCGCTACGTTCCTTTGCCAATTTTTCGTCGGCGTCTCTTACGGATTCGTCGGTGCGGTCAGTTCCTTGGGGCATGATGTCCGTCAAGCCTTTAGTTTCTTCCACATGTTGCAGAGGATCGTCAATGTATTGCCACGTCTCTCTCAATTGAGTGCTCGGTCCTTCGTTCCAGGGTCCGCGTGCGTCTTCGCCTTTTGATGTGTTATAGTATAAGTTGCTATAACGCGGATCGGTTTGGAAGATTCCC
>JAUUNK010000042.1 GCA_030844565.1 Bacteroides ovatus | reverse complement strand
CACCGCACCGTATGATCAGAACCAGGAAAAGTGTTTCCACTCACTCTGTTGAATGGGAAAAGGGAGTTTTATCAGAAGATAAAGCCCAAAAGAGAGTCTGTTCCGCTTTTAAGAGTGAAAAATGGACAGGAGAGAAGATGTGTTTTTCAAAACAACAAGAAAAAACAATATGTAATCTTTCAGCTATTTACAATGCTTCGTCGTCTAAATTTAATGGTTTCTAACAAGTTAAGTGTCTTTTATTTGCAGATATGTGAAAACTTTCGCATCTTTGCGCGCGAAAGAGCCCGTTACTTGGTAAGTAATTCTTTCTTAACAAGATGTTTTACAGGGAAGTGAAGAGGGCTGAATTTCCTTTTTTACATCTTCTAACAGAAGATATCAGCTTACTATTCGCTTCATCCACTTTCTCATTCTCAAAAGGCTTCAGATAGGTTTCCGTCGTGCGGATAGACGAATGTCCGAGCGCCTGGCTAATGATGCCGATAGGCATTCCGATGTGAAAGGCCAACGTGGCCCATGTATGGCGCGCCGTATACGAACTAATCTTCACTCCGGGCAACAATATCTTTGCCACCGCCACCAGTGCTTTATTGAAGTTGCCCAAAGCATTCTGATAGCATTTATATATTTCCCAGTCATCCTTTAACCGGGCATCTAATATGGGAAACAGGTAAATGTAATCCGGATTCCTGTCTTTGTATTCTTTTACCAACGGTAAAGCCTCTTTGGGGATACATAAGGTTATCTGTCTGCCGGTCTTGTGACGGCTATATACAATCTTGTTTCCCCGAATGTCTTTCTTGCGCAGATGCACCAAGTCGATAAACGGCATGCCCCGAAAGAGAAACATCAGCAGGAAATAAGCTAATACACTTTTCAGTTCTTTGGGCAACGTGCTAAAGTCGGCACAGACCAGTTTCCCTATCTGCCGTTCGGTAAGCGCCCGCTTGGTTTGCGACTCCACTTTGGTGTACACATCGTCAAACAATTTGGGATTATACTCTGCACTGCCGGGAGGGACCAATCGGTTGTAGACCGCCCGCAATGTGCGCATATAGGTAGAAATACTGTTCAGGCTGAGTTCTTTTTGTTTCATCCACAGCTCATACTCCTTCAATCGTCCTGGAGTAAACACTTCTTTGATAGGCATGGACGTTCCTTTTCCACCGGAAAACTTCATAAAAGAATGAAGCGTGCAAGTATAGGTATGCACCGCCGGATGTTTCTTGTCTCTTTTCAAATCTTCGACAACCTGTCCCATATATAGAGACAAGTCGACTACGGATTCTTCTTGTTCCAGTCTTTTTAAATCCATAATTCTTCAATTTTAAATTTCACTTCGCACCGGTAATCTCCTAACACTCTTGTTATAAGATTGTAAACAGGTACGTAGTCTGTAATGTTTGCTATGGCAAAGAAAGGAAGAGAAAAGAAAATAAGAAAGGATATAACGAAAAAAGCGCTTCCATAGTCTATTAAAAGTCTATGGAAACGCCTTTTTTAAGGATTTCTACAAAGAAAAGTGCGGTTTATTTGTGCAATTCCACAATCTTGGTGGGCGCCATCTCTACATTCCGGCGATCTACTTGACGCACTACGCTGGCTGCCAACGAAAGGAAAGCACGACCTGTCACGGTATTTTCATCCAATGCCGCAGGAGTACCTTTATCACCACTTTCACAAATGCTCTGCACGATAGGAATCTGTCCCAACAAAGGAACATTCATCTCTTCTGCCAGCTTCTTCGCTCCTTCTTTACCGAAGATATAATATTTGTTTTCAGGAAGCTCCGCCGGAGTGAACCAAGCCATGTTTTCCACAAGACCGAGGATAGGGACGTTCACTTTGTCATTGGTAAACATATTTATTCCCTTACGGGCATCAGCCAACGCCACATCCTGAGGAGTGCTGACTACAATAGCTCCCGTCATAGCTAGAGTTTGCACCACAGTGAGATGAATATCACTGGTTCCCGGGGGCAGGTCTATCAAGAAATAGTCCAATTCTCCCCAATCGGCATCGCCAATCAACTGTTTCAAGGCGTTACTCGCCATTCCTCCGCGCCAAAGCGTAGCTTGTTCGGGGTCTACAAAGAAACCTATAGACAACAGCTTGACACCATATTTTTCCACCGGAACAATCAAGTCACGTCCGTCAACACGCTCTGCATAAGGACGGGCATCTTCCACCTGAAACATCTTAGGCATGGAAGGACCGAAAATATCTGCGTCCAGCAATCCTACTTTATACCCCAACTTAGCCAAAGCCACTGCAAGGTTGGCTGCTACCGTGGATTTTCCTACTCCTCCCTTACCCGAAGAGATACCTACAATGTTTTTTACCTGTGGCAGCAACTTGCCCACTTCGGGACGGGCAGCCTGTACAGTCTTCACGCTGATATTGCCTGCTATATCTACATCTTTGCCGACATAGGTAAGAATAGCTGTCTCGGCAGCCTTGATGACCGATTTCATAAAAGGATCGGTGGGTTTCTCAAAAATCAGGGAGAAGGAAACCTTCATTCCTTCAATGCGAATGTTATCCTCTACCATACCGGCTTCTACTATGTTTTTCCCGGTACCGGGATAACGCACCGTTGCCAGTGCATCTAATATTAATTTTGGATAAAGAGTCATAATCGAATAATTATTAGCACATTGTGACTATTATTTTGCTTTCTGTAAACCACTTCGCTTGCTACGATTGTAGCTGCGATAGGAGTCCAATTCTATTTCCACATCCGGTTCTTGCAACTCGCCTTCGTGGGGAAGTCTGAATTTTATGTACTTAATACTTAAACCGCGGTCGAGCCATTGTTGTTCATAATAAGTTTTTATTCCAAGGATGTCATCTACCAAATCTGAATGATAAAGATCTTCCGTTATGAAATCTACCGGCATCTTATTGGCTTCAATCAGGTACTTGGTATAAGTAAACATAAAGTTGCTGTCTGTCTTTAAATGAATGATGCCGTCGGGTTTCAGAAACGTGCGATACCGTTCCATAAAGTAAGTGGAGGTGAGCCGCTTGGTGACCTTCTTCATCTGGGGGTCGGAGAAAGTAAGCCATATCTCACTCACTTCGCCGGAAGCAAAGAAGCGTTCGATGATTTCAATATTTGTACGCAGAAAAGCTACATTTTTCATTCCTGCTTGCAAAGCTTCGGTAGCTCCCGTCCACATGCGGGCTCCTTTGATATCCACTCCTATAAAATTCTTATCGGGGAACATCTTCCCAAGTCCTACAGTATATTCGCCCCTACCGCAACCCAGTTCGAGCACGATAGGATGGTCGTTACCGAAGAACTCTTCGTGCCACTTGCCTTTCATGTCAAAAGGAACATTATCTATCTGGGAATAAGGATATTCAAATACATGCGGATAACTCGCCATGTCGGCAAACTTCTCTAATTTATTTTTTCCCATTGGGTTCTATTAAATTATTTCTACCTAAACAAGTAGGGAAAGCGTATGCTCTCCCTGCCAATCCTTGCTACAAATCCGGTTGCCGGCAAGGATAGTTTATTTCTGTTTATAGTTCACTCTGGAAAAGGTTATTCCAAGATAGTCACCCAACCGTGTACATCCGGTTCGTCACCGTATTGGATACCACGCAACTTGTTATACAACTTCGTGCAGATAGGTCCCGGTTTGCCATCTTTGGAGATAACATAAGACTTGCCATTCTCCAAATCATCGATACGTTCGATAGGACTGATGACCGCAGCAGTTCCGCAAGCACCTGCCTCTTCAAATGTGCTCAGTTCTTCTTCGGGAACTTGACGGCGTTCTACCTTCATACCCATATCTTCAGCCAACTGCATCAGGCTCTTGTTGGTAATAGAAGGTAAGATAGAACTTGACAGAGGTGTAATATAGGTATTATCCTTGATTCCAAAGAAATTGGCAGCACCGCATTCGTCAATGTATTTCTTTTCTTTGGCATCGAGATAGAACTCGCAGGAATATCCCAAGTCGTGGGCTTTCTTGTTGGCGCGAAGGCTGGCAGCATAGTTGCCCCCCACTTTATAAATGCCTGTGCCATGAGGAGCGGCACGGTCGTACTCACGAATAATCACATAAGGATTGGTAGAGAAGCCACCTTTGAAATAAGGACCTACGGGAGTTACAAACACCACAAACATGTATTCGTCTGCCGGATGCACACCCACTTGGGCACTGGTTCCAATCAAGAGAGGACGGATATACAAAGAAGCGCCTGTTTCGTAAGGAGGAATAAAACGCTCGTTAAGTTTCACCACCTTCAGGATGGCTTCTTTGAAACGTTCGGTAGGAAGTTCTGCCATTAGAATGCCCTGGCAAGTGGATTGCAAACGCGCTGCATTTTCTTCCAGGCGGAAGATACGGACTTTACCGTCTTTACCACGAAAAGCTTTCAACCCTTCGAAAGCTTCCTGCCCATAGTGCAGGCAAGTAGCTGCCATGTGTAAATTAAGATATTCGCTACTGCTTACTTCCAATTCGCCCCATGCACCGTTGCGGAAATTGATTCTCACATTGTAATCTGTCTTCATGTATCCGAAAGACAAATTCGCCCAATCTATTTCTTTCATATCATTATGTATTAGTTATTTCCTTCACATTGGAGCAACAAAAATAGCCTTTATTCTTCAAAGTGCCGCTTTTCTCGCAGTAATTTTTCTACTTCCTTATCTGCTTTCGTCAATTTTGCGGTACAAAAAGCAATAATTTCGTTAGCCTCTTTTATCTTTTCACCCAGCATGTCTATGTCCAGCTCATTGTTATCTATCTGCTGGACAATCTTCTCCAAACGTTCTATTGCCTGGGAATAAGTTTCTTTTTTAACTGCCATTAATATATTCTTCTTTAATCAGTTCTACATATTACAATTGGGAAGAGTCGCTTTTGTTCACAGCAACCACGGTCGAGGTCAGCGTGCCTTTAGCAAGACGGGTGACAATCTCTTCTCCCGGCTGCAACTGTGAAACATCAATAAGCGCTTTTCCATTTTTAAGAGTCAGGCTATAGCCACGGCGCAGCAGGCGTTCGGGGGAAGCATCCGCAATCCGCTGTTGTAATAGTTCCAAGCGATGCCGACGGGAAGAAAGACAAGCGGCCGCCCCCTGCGCCAAATGATGCTCCATCGATACTAAAAAAAGACGGGCATCCGATAGCCTCCGGCTCACCATGGCGGGAATATGGGATTGGAGAGCTGTCAATCTATGGCGTTCTCCTTCCAAAAGCCCGAGAAATCCTTCTTGCAAGCGGTAGAAAAGCCATTCCAAGTAATCGGCAGCCTCCGCCATGCGATGAATCAATAATTCAGCCGCAGCCGTAGGAGTTTTCACCCGGGTGTGGGCTACAGAATCGAGTACAGTATCGTCCCGTTCGTGCCCGATACCAGTAATAATAGGCAAAGGGAATTGGGCACAAGCGGCAGCCAGCAGGTAAGTGTCGAAACCGGAAAGATCCGAAGTGGCCCCTCCTCCCCGAATGATAACTACAGCGTCAAACTCATCCAGCCGTGCATTAATGCGATCCAAAGCGGAAAGCACCGATTCTTCTACCATCTCACCCTGCATCCAGGCAGGAAACAATTCCGTGTGGAAATAGAATCCCCGGAGATTATTCTCCAACTGATGGCAAAAGTCCCCATATCCTGCTGCGGTAGACGAAGAGATAACCGCTATGCGCTGAGGAAGCACCGGCATATCCAACTCTTTATTTAAAGTGAGAACACCCTCCTCTTCCAGCTGCAACAGAATTTCCCTGCGGCGGCGCGCCATATCTCCCAGCGTATAAGCCGGGTCGATGTCTTGCACCGCCAGGGTATAACCATACAGTTCATGAAATTGTACCGTCACCTTGACCTGCACCTTAATACCGGAAGTAAACAATTGCCCTGTGGATTCTTCAAAATAAGGTTTCAACAACCGGTACACATTGCTCCAGATAGTGCCCCGCGCCTTTGCCACCAGCGAATTGCTGCGCGAGTCTTTCTGAACAAATTCCAGGTAGCAATGCCCCGTCGCATTGGTCCGCACATCGCTCAGTTCTGCTTGTATCCAGTATTCATCCGGCAGGCATTGCTCCAAGCTACGCCTCACCAGAGTATTCAGTTCAAAAAGGGACAGAGATTTCATCCGGAAGAATTAATCGGTTATTATTTGTTTTCTTTCACAGACTGATAGGCTTTCCACATATCGGGTATGCCATATCCGTAAATATTATCAGGGAAATCAACCCTATCGCCCGACTTACGAACCAACTCCACGATTTCTTTCGCAGTCAACTTAGGACAAGCTTGCCACAGGCAAGCCACCATACCACACATGATAGGAGATGAAAAGGAGGTTCCGTTTGCCCTACGCAAATTTCCCTCTGTGCCCATTACATCCGATGCCAGCCCCACGGCTACCACATCCGGTTTGACACGCCCGTCTGCGGTGTTCCCTACGGAAGAGAAAGGAGCTAAAATACCTTTCTTGTCCACCGCGCCTACCGTCAGCACATTTTCAGCATCTCCCGGAGGAGTTATCTTTTTCCAAGAACCGGAACCCGAATTTCCTGCACTACACACAAGAACCATACCTTTATCGGCAACTTTGGATGCCTGACGTGACATCAGGGCATAATGTCCAGTAAGGTCACGATACTTATAATCCTTGGAAGGATCATCAAATGTATAATATCCCAGGGAAGTATTGATTACGTCTACGCCTACACTGTCTGCAAATTCGATTGCAGCAGCCCAATAATCCTGTTCCACAAGGTTTTCCGAATATTCGTCTTCGCTGCGAAGCAACCAGAAAGAAGCTTCGGGAGCAGTACCTATCATAATGTTAGGCTGATTCATCCCAATACAGGATAATACCGCCATGCCGTGGCTGCTTTCAGCAAAAATGTCGGCTTGCGGATTCACAAAGTCTTTTATACCCAGTATGCGAATATTCTTCATCGCCTCGATGCTATCGGCATTGTGAAAACCGGCATCGATTACTGCAATCGTCATGCCTTGTCCCTTGAAGCCTGCTTCGTGAAGCTTATGTCCATTGCTCATCTCAATCTGACGATAGGCAGGTCCGTACACATTTTTAGAGGAAGCCGGCTTGTTTATCAAACTATCCCGCCGGGTTGCCTTCTTTATTTGCGAAGATTTCCACACCCTCTCGGCTGAACGGACAAAAGGCAAAGCGGTGATTTTATCAATCAGCGTAGTGTCGTTGCAGGATACGGTTACAAAATTCTCCCATTTGCCTGCAACAAGCACATGCACACCTGTCTTGCGGATTTCATCTATGTATTTACGGCATACAGGCAAATCGGTAGAGTCGATGGCGAGTCCTTGTCTTTGTCGACGGGCAATAGCTTTGTCCGAAAGGAACTTTTCGGGATGCTTTAACGAATAAGTTGTCGCTGCTTTATCTGTAAGACTGATACGATATTTCAACGTATCCCCGGGAGTAAACTGTGCCACTGCATTCAAAGTGGCAACGAGAGCAAAAGTTATCAGTACTAATTTCTTCATTTTTTATTATTTATCTTTATTCATCCATTCTGTTATAAAAAACACTGTATTCACACAAAACCATTTTCTTGTATCACCAATCCAAGACCTCGCTGAGAGGCTATGAAAGCTCCGCCTAACACCCGCCTTCCATCATAAAAGACAGCGGACTGACCGGGAGCAATAGCCGATGCCTCGGCAAGAAAATACACCAACAAACGTCCATCCGCCAATCTTTTCACCCGACAAGGGATAGGACGGCTGCGATAACGGATACGAACAGTAAGATGTTCACAAGCAAAAAGCTCTTTTTCGTCAACAATGCAATCTTGCTCTGCCAACATATACTCTGCCTGCAATTGTCCGGCATCTCCCAACATCACCGTATTCTTCTCCGCATTGATTTTTAAAACATAAGCCGGTTTGCCCAAGGCTATCTCCAACCCTTTCCGTTGTCCGATAGTATAATAGGGTGCACCCTTGTGCTGCCCCAACTTAACCCCTTCCGAGTTGACGAACCATCCGGGACCAATCTCCTTATCCAACCCGGGACATTGCTCGCGAAGGAAGTCCCGATAGTCGCCGGGGATAAAGCATACTTCCATACTCTCCCCTTCGGCTGATTTTGCTTCGTACCCCTTTTGATGGAGATACTCCCGCACTTGCAATTTGGTATAAGTCCCCAAAGGAAAGATGCAGCGTTTCAAAACCTCCTGTCCCAGCCTCCATAAGAAATAAGACTGGTCTTTTTTATCATCTTCCCCCGCCACAATATAGTGATTACCGTTATGCTCCTCCAAACGGGAATAATGTCCTGTAGCAATCCAGTCGCATCCCAACTTATCCGCCCATTCCGTGAGCACCCTGAACTTAAACAAAGGATTGCACATCACACACGGATTGGGAGTACGCCCCCGCTTATATTCCTCAATGAAGTATTTTACAATAGTCTCCTTAAAAGGTATACGTTCATCTGCCACATAATGTTCAATTCCCATTTGCGCCGCCAATTCTTTGGCATCCTTAGGCTCTTCTCCCCACACACGCATGGTGACACCCACCACTTCATATCCCTGCTCCTGCAACATCAGGCAAGTGGCAGTGCTGTCGATACCGCCACTCATCCCGACCAATACCCTCTTATTCGCCATTTTCTATATAGAAATAATATCTTATACTACGGTTTTGCAAATGTCTTCCCTGCGGAAAATTGACAAGAAACGTGTTATCCCCTATCATTCATTGAAATAATAGAGGAAGATAGCAATGCCTTCCAAAGCTTTCTTGGCATGTCCCTCAATCTCGATTGCAAATTTAATCTCTGCTTTCGCTACTCCGCGCAGATTGGACAGGTTATGAAGATGGGCAACCAGGCGAATTCTTTCACCCGACAGCACCGCTTGTCCAAACTTCATCTTATCCATACCGTAATTAATCATCATTTTCAGATTATTGACCTCGATAATCTGGTTCCACAGGTAAGGCAACAACGACAGAGTCAGATACCCATGTGCAATAGTGCTATGGAAAGGGCTTTCTACTTTGGCACGTTCCGGGTCCACATGTATCCATTGGTGGTCTAAAGTGGCATCTGCAAAAAGATTGATTCGCTCCTGAGGTATCTCGACATAATCTGAGATTCCGATTTGTTTTCCTATCAATTGTTCGAAGTCTGCATACGAATTGATAATTACTTTATTATCCATTGTTTCTTTATTTTTATAGATTATACATTCAAAACCATGCCCGGCAGAAGTCTCTGTCAGAATAACAATATTGGCATAATAAGGGCAAAAGTAATAATTAGTAGCGGAAAAACAAATGCCCCATTGACCGAACTCAGCTTGTAAACTGAATTCAGCCAATGGGCCATCTGAGAAAAGATAGAAAGTTAGAACTTAGAAACGTTCAAATTCTTATCTACCAAAATGCCGTCTATCGCTTTCAAGCCAAACTGGACTCTACGTTTTGCCTTGAATTTCAAGATGAACAGTTCACCTGTTCCTTCAAGAGCCTCTTGTTTTCCTACATTCACAAAGGTAGGATACAGAGCTTTTGAGCCATTGGTATGCAAGCGGTCATAAGTGAAATTTTCCATTGCTTTGAGATTCACCGGTTGCACGCCGACAAATTCATAATCGGTTTGTGCGTATGGCAAAGCAAAACTCAATGCATTTACCGAACGGAGGTCTGTACCTTTCACCCGTACTTCGATGATTTCATCTTTATTATAAAAGCGTTTAGCCGTACTCAGTTCAATGGTACCCGCAACTTTCTCAATCTCTTTTTTGCTTACTCCCTCTCCCAATTGCGTAGCAACCACAGAAATATCATAAGCATCGATTAAATCATTCTTATTAATATCGCCATTGCTGATGTAACCTTCAAAGTCAGAATCACCTCTGCGCAATCCGGTGTAGTTGGTATAAGAAGTAAGGTCGTTTTGGTCAATCTTACCATCGTTGTTAATATCGCCCTGAATATAGCTGGCCGTACCAGGCACTTTGAATACATATAATTCGCGTCCGGAACCGTAGTTACCTACACCCGCAGTTACGTTCAGCTTGATATAGCGGGCTGTCGGACGGTTAGCAAACGTAAAGACTTTCACTTCTCCACTACGCTTCCATTCGAACGGACCTGCTTCTGTCCAGTTCTCCTTATCCATACTATAGTAAACAGTTCCTTTCAACAAAGTACCGTTTCCGGCATCCTGGCGCGGCAAGTAATGGAACTTATCAAGTTGATTGACTGTCTTAAGATCGATAACCATATCAAACGGTATCGCATTCGCCCTGTACTTCGTATGCCAAACATCACCCGACTCGGCAAAGTCAAACAAACGGTCTACTCCGAATCCAGCTTGCTCTTTAGCTGTCACTTCGGCTTCTATTCCATGAATAGCAAATTCCAACGGATTCGACTTGGTCTTTACTGTAAATTCCGCCCAGTCGGATACACCGTCTTTATTTACGGCACGTACCTTGAAAGGATAGGAAGTTTCTGCTTCTAATCCTTCGAACAAAAGTTCTGTATCCTTAATAGTAGTATACAGCATACCACCAAACTCTATCTCATAGAAGTCGGCATTATCTACCTTTTCCCAAGTGGGTTTCAGGGTATAAGCCTCGGTATTTTCCAGAGTCACCTGTGCATTGCGCGGTGCAACGAGCGTACCGGCAGTTACACGATAACGGTCAGCCGGTTCGAAGCGGAACCCTTCGACATCCAAAACAAGCTGATTTGCTGTAATATCGGCAGCAGCCACTTTCACGAGGAACTGAGGGTTCTTCGTAATCACCACTTTCTCAAATTCACTACCCGGAGTAGCGAACTTGTTCAATCGGGGAGCTACATCATAAAAGTATACGTTTTCTCCTTTAGCAAACTCATCCAGAGAAGCAACTTCCGTCAACTTCACCTTTTTCTTATTCAAAGCAACCGTAACTTTCTTCGGCTTCTCTGTTACATTGATTCTAAACTCAGTAGCTTTTTCTTTCACAAATCCGTCAAAGCTGCCTTGGGTAGGACGCACCGTTACAGTGAGGCGGTTCTTTTCATCTACATTGGATTCAATGAAAGTAGTGACTGCTTTATCCTCACGATATGCTTCGGTCTTTCCGTCATCATCATATTCTACGGTCATGGTATGCTTGTATGGATAGAGCTCGTAGATACGTAATGACTGGTCAATCTCGGAAACATTGTTATTGGGATTCGTCATCGGAATGATGGCTCCGTTCTTCACAAATACAGGTAACTTCCAGATAGGTACTTCGAAATTATTCAGAATGCGGTTTCCTTCATACTTTTCACCGCTGAAATAGTCAATCCAGGAACCTTCCGGCAGATAAATGCCATTACGAATATCGTTTCCTTTTTCGTCCGCTTTGGTCTGCTGATAAACAGGAGCTACCAGGAAGTCGGTTCCATACATATACTGATATTGGGTAGCCGTCCCATACGTATAAGCATTAGGATATTCGAGGAACATAGCACGCATCAACGGAAGTCCGTCCACTGCCTCTTTGGCAAAACTATAAGTATAAGGAATCAATTCTGATTTCAGTTTCAGATACCAGCGGTTGATAGAAGTAGCCGGTTCTCCCAGAGCATGGGGATATTTCTCGTTTGCTCCCCAACCATCCATATTCAACTGCATGGGGGTGAAAGCTTTCCATTGGAAATCACGGATATTCACAGGCAAGTTCTTTCCGCCGAAGATACCGTCCATATCGGAAGTGATATTAGGTTGTCCGGAAAGGCCCGAGCCGATGTAAGTCGGGATATGGAAACGAATATATTCCCATTCACCACCGGTCTGGTCACCCGACCAGATACCTGCATAGCGCTGTGTACCGGCCCAGCCATCCAAAGAAATAATAAACGGACGGGCGTCACTTCCATAATAAGGCATGATATGTCCTACATCAGCCACACCGTTGAGTCCAAAAGAATACCCTGCGCCTACCCAGGCAACATCGGTCTTTAAAACACGCACGCCTGCATCACGCACCTCTTTAACAATATCTCTTTGAAGCAAAGCGCTGACTCCCTCTTTGGGATGCAAGTCCGACTGTGTCCACAAACCAATCTCGACTCCATTTTTACGGGCATACTCGCCAAGGCTTTTCAGATTCTGAATGTTTCCATCCAACGTTTCGGTCTGACCGTAGCCTGCTCCATAACCATCGTTGGGCAACAACCAGCCCAAGGGCATATCATGATTCTTATAACGGTCGATTACGGCACGTGCAGAGAATTGGTAATTGTTCTTTTCTCCATTCAAAGATTCCTTTATACCTCCATTGTCTTTCTGGCTCTCTTTGTAACGTTTGCCGTCTTCGAATAAGATACCTTTTTCGTCTTCTTTCCAATAGTCACGGTTATAGGCATTGAGATGTCCCTCATAAAAGCCGAACTTAGGCAACAACACCGGGTTACCTGTCAGTTGGTAGAAATCATTCAACAGAGCTACTGCCCCGTCATTAACCATATAAAATACATCCAGATAATCTGTCTGATGGGATAAAATGACTTTACCTTTTTCTTCGGCACCAAAGTTATATTCTCCTTTCTTAAAAGTATACCACATCACTCCATAGCCATTGGTAGACCAATAATAAGGTGAAGGAGAAGCTACTCCGCCATCTGTCCAACTATTCTGGTTTTCAATCGCTATCTTTTTTCCTTTGTGAGAGAAACGCCCGTTTTGCACACCTCCACCATAGAAATACTCGTCAGGATTTCCTTTTAAAGTGACTTTCACTTCTTTCTCATCAAAAGCTACAGGCTGAATTTCTTCTATGACAGCTTTGTTAGTCTCCAGATTGACTACTTTCATCAATCCGGTACTCTTATTCAATTCAATTCGAACCTTACCGGTAATAATCTGGACAAGTCCCGGTTCTTCCTTTATTTCCAGATGGGAGATGTTCCGGCGGGGAGCATCCACCAGAATCTGAGCTTCCGGCTTTGCCTCCGGGTCACGGATAACACCTCCGGAATTATCCTGGAATACACGGAAAATATTTTCTCCGTAAAAGTCGAAGGTTCTTCGTTGGTTGTTCGAAAACAACACGTCTACTGTGGTTGGGTTAATTTTCTCTACCCCTATGATGCCAGGAGTATTTTGGACTATCTCCTTCACATTTTCTGTTATTGGGACTGCCCGAAGCGGAGAAGAGATAAGCATGATTGGTAAAACACATGCAGCTAGCAAAGCTTTACCTTGTCTGAGACGACAAATCGAGTTTTTCATGTTCCTTTTGTGTTAAATAAAACTTAGAAATCTTCCTTATTAGAATAGGGAACGCACAAAAATAAATAAAATATTCAGAATAGTAAAAAAACACATTAAGTTTATCTGTCTCCTAAGCAGAATATTTCTTGTCGATATGCCTTTCAAGAGACAGTAGCATACCTGTTAATGAAGAGTTTCCCGGCAGGATACTTTGGTTTCCTCTAAAGGAAACTAAAGTTCCCCGCCGGGGAAACTAAAGTTTCTTGCCGAGGAAACGATAGTTCCCTCTAAAGGAAACTGATGGGGAACCGGGTATTGCTGCCACCCGCCATTACTACTAAATACTAGTTAAGGATAAAGCGGTTAGTCCAAAAGAGTGTCAAGAGACAATAAACCAGGCGTTAATCATTCTTTGTTCATTAAAAAAGAAACTAAGTAGCGCTTTTAAAACTTGCATATTCAGGGGAAACTGCATATATTTGATAAGTATAAATTGAAATATAGAATATGGCAAATCCTAAATTGCCGGGAATATCTGAAGCCGAGCAAACACTTTTGTATAGTAAACTCAATGAATACAACCGGGGACGGGCTTCTTTTAAGGAGGTAGGAGTCTATTTGGTAGTATTGCCACGTCCTGCGAATCCCAATTATTCCCTTTGGTTTTATTCTCCCGAACTTGAAAAACAATCCATCCTTTATATCCACGATTTGTCTCCGGACATCAACGAGACATTGCGTATGGCAAGCACTATGCTATATTACTCCCGCCGCTGTCTGGCAATCGTAGAATATAATGAGAAGAGGATGCGCAGTAATGGAGAAGATATTGTCTTCTTTGGAAAGTACCGAGGGCATTTTTTGCATGAAATTTTAGAAATCGATCCTGCTTATCTGAGTTGGATAGCTTATAAATTCACTCCTAAGATTCCTAAACAGGAGCGATTCGTAAAAATAGCCCAAGCGTACCATTCGGTCCACTTGGACTTTATGCTAAGAAAATCACGTCACGTACGGCAACCCGACCGCTACTTAGGCGCACTGGGCGAGAAACTGACAAACCTGAAACTGAAAGTTCTGCGGGTAAGGCTCGAGGACGACCCTTACAAAACAAGAATCAAAGAAAACGTACCTCAGTTTTATGTTAAACAGGTTCTCACTCTGGTAGACCCTACCGGCAACCGGGCTGTATTCAGCCTGGCAGCCCGGTATCCGAGCACAGCTTCGGGATGTCTTGCAGCGATGGAACATGCTTATGAACCGGGCGAGATTGTATATGTGGCATCCGCACGCGTCTCTCGTATTTATGAGAATGGAGGGATAAAGTATACCCGGTTGAGTCATGTGAAACTAATCTCTTTCAACGCTTCCTCCAGTCATCCTTAACAAAGCTGGACGGATAGGATGTTTTATCTACTATACCATCTTTCTGACGTATCCAGGTAGTAAATGTACGTTGACCTTCGTCAAGTACGATGATACGGGCTCCGTTGGGAAGATGGTTATACACAGTATTTCCTCCCGTATACCGTCCGTAAGCCAAAAGGATATTTTTCCACATTACCGCATAATCGTTATCATGGTCGTGACCTGCAAAGATTCCCATAATATCTCCTGATTCCTTCATCGCAGCAAACATACCTGTATTCATCTTAGGTGCGCAAGCTTCTTCCATACGAATGCCGCGCAAAATGGCATTTTCTTCGCGGGCTGCTTCGTTATATTCGGGCAAAGGAATATGGAAAAATGCTAAAGCAGGCATAGGCTGTCCACCATTTTTTTCCTTATAAGCCGCACTTTGCTGGCGATACCAAGCTATCTGGTCGAATGTGAACCATGCATATCCTTTCACATCTTCGAGGGGGGAATAAGAATGTGAATCCATGCAATAGAGAACGGCTGCGTCTTTCCCCGGTTTTGCAGATGACTTCACAGTCAACACGTAATCAGGAGAAAGGGAAGTGCCACGGTCGGGCAACAGATTACCAGGAATTTCCCGGATAATGTCATACAACTGCTCGCGAGTCATTCCTTGCTCGTTGTCATGGTTACCAAAAGTAACAACAAACGGTAATTTACGTTTAGCTACAGGCTCCAAGGCTTTACGCATTCCCGAATCGGCAGGAGCGGCATATATCACGTCTCCTGTAAAAATCACCAAATCCGGTTGTTCGGCATCCAGCACTTCGTTCATACGCTCCAAAGCAACATCGGAAGCGGGATTTCCATATTTAAAATGCACATCCGTAAATTGTACTATTTTAAACTTCCCGTCTTTGTTAAACTTCAATCGGCTTTCCTGCGCCTGGCTAGTGCCGGCAATCGCCATTGCAGCCAACATTAAAATCAATTTAAAAGGTCGAATCATACTAGTTAGATATTAGAATTGAGTTAATAAATATTCATTCTTTAGAAATTAGTACGGTTGCATACGCCGAGATACCTTCTTCGCGTCCCGTAAAGCCCAGCTTCTCCGTAGTAGTGGCTTTGATGGATACATCGTCCGTGTCGATTCCCATCACCGCGGCCAATGTCTCTTGCATAAGGGGAATATGTGCTTTCAGCTTCGGTCGTTCGGCACATACGGTAGCATCAATATTTCCCACCTGATAACCTTTCTCCCCAAGCAAAGCTACTGTCTTTTTGAGTAACACCTTACTATCCACATCTTTAAATTCTCTTGCCGTATCTGGAAAGTGATAACCTATGTCACGCATATTCGCCGCCCCTAACAGAGCATCGCAAATAGCGTGTATCAATACGTCTGCATCTGAATGTCCCAACAGCCCTTTCGTATGTTCGAGACGAATGCCTCCCAGCCACAGCTCACGTCCTTCTACCAATTGGTGAACGTCGAAACCAAAACCTACTCTAATTTTCATATTTCCTTTTCCTCATTATATATTTTATCGGATGTAGAAATCAAGTAACTTCTCTTCTTCCAGATAACCTTTCAAATGTTGCCCGATGCTGACCGGTCCCACACCCACAGGCGTACCCGTAAACAACAAATCACCTATCTTGAGGGTAACAAAGCGGCTGACATAAGCAATAATATCATCTACCTTAAACAACATATCTGCTGTACATCCCCGTTGCACTTCGCAGTCATCAATAGTAAGATGGAAATGAAGGTTCTGTATGTCTTTATATCGCTCTACCGGAACAAAGTCGCCAATAGCAGCCGAAGAGTCGAAACCTTTGCTAAGTTCCCACGGTCCGCCTTCCGCCCTGAACTTCCGTTGAAGGTCGCGGGCAGTGAAATCGATGCCCACTGTCACTGCATCATAATAACGGGAAGCAAAACGGGGAGCTATGTTCTTTCCCAGGCGATTGATACGCACGACTAATTCGGTCTCATAATGTACCTCATTGGAAAAATCGGGAATAAAAAACGGCTTACTATCTTTCAATAAAGCCGAATCGGGTTTCATAAATATAACCGGTTCTTCCGGCATAAGAGTAGTATTATGCAGCTCTTGATTATGAGCCGCATAATTCATGCCTACTGCAATAATCTTCATTATTTAATTTCATTAAAATTTAGTCGGTTGAACATGACAGCCAGATGGGCGTATAGAGAAGTGTTCTGTACCACAATGTTTTCCGGTACGCGGATACGAAAAGGCGTAAAGTTCCATATCGCCTTAATTCCTCCTTCCACCATAGTATCCGTAATATTCTGTGCTATCTCGATAGGAACTGTCAGCACTCCAATCTGGACATTATATTCCTGCATCTTCTGCTGAAATTCATCTGAATGGAAGATAGGTATACCATTTAAATGTGTTCCTATTAAATCAGGATTTACATCAAAGGCAGCCACAATCTCGAGTCCGAAATGATTCAAACCGGAATCTCGCAACAAGGCTCCTCCAAGACTACCTACCCCAAAAAGAAAAGCTTTATGTATTTCCGTAAAACCAAGAAAGTTTTCCAGTACCCTGATTAAAGTATCCACCTCATATCCTACCCGGGTCCGACCGGAAATATTCACGTAAGAAAGGTCTTTAGCTATCTGTGAAGCATCAATATTGATTTCTTTAGATATTTGTGTGGAAGAGACAAAGCGCTCGCCCCTCTGTTTTAACAGCTTGACATTCGATAAGTACCACGGCAACCTGCGCAGGGTAGGCTCCGGCACTTTCGTGCATTCCTTATGCTGTATCTCTTGCTTCGTGGTTATTTCTTTCATATACTCAGGTTATAGATTGACAAAAATACGTTTTTTTTCCGAATTGCAAGAATGATTCATATTATTTCTACACAGGGGTCATTCTCCTGCGAACATCGATAAAGAGATGCTGACCGAAACTCCCGCCGAACGGTATTTCAGGCAGTCGAATCCGGCAAAGACACCTAGCCGCGCCAATTTCAGGAATCCAACGGAATAACCGATTTCCGAATAGGGATGGCGACTATACTCCACAAGGCTACGCAGATGCAGTGCCTCGTCCAGGTTTTTCTTCTTTAGAAAGGGCAAAAACTTTACTAACAAATAGGGAGTGTACCAGGAAATCCCGGCTTGTACCCACCGCCGATTGGTAGAATATGCATAATTATCCAACAAAGAGAAACCTGCGTCAAAAGAATATCCGGTAACCGGGAGGCGGGTCGTTTCAAAGTGTTTGAAGTCGGGAAACTGCATCCCTTTCCGGTTCCAAAAGGTTCCGGCATTGACAGCCCAATCCACTATGTTGAACATCCCGAACTCTATGTTTTGGGTGGCAGAGAACTCCGCCAGATGATAGGATGGAGAAAGCAAAGAGCTTTTCAACGGGAAAGCACGGTCGTAACGTAAAGTAAAGGTAGGGAAACGAGAATCCTCATACACCTTTTTTCCTTTAATCATCTTGTAATAATGGGCAGGCGTATACTCCAAAGCAAAGGAAGCTTTCAATAATTCATTTTTGGGCATAGGATGGAAAGCACGACTATCAGGGATATTCGGCTCCGCCTCTTTTTTGAACCAACTCCGGTGTACATGATTCTCCAGCATCTCCCGGTGTTGCCAGGACAATGAAGAAGAAAGCAACAGACTGTTCGCCACTTCTATCTCGTGGCTGAGGGACAAGAAGCGTTTCTCATAAAGTTTTACCTC
Organism: Bacteroides ovatus; assembly: GCA_030844565.1. GTDB lineage: Bacteria > Bacteroidota > Bacteroidia > Bacteroidales > Bacteroidaceae > Bacteroides > Bacteroides ovatus_A. The sequence continues at coordinate 11,449 of JAUUNK010000042.1, read as the reverse complement.
ATTACGTCCGAAGAAGGAAGAGGCAATAGCATTTATCAAGCGAGATTCTCCGCTTTCTCCATTATAATCGGCAGAAAGAACGCCTCCTGACAATGCCAGGTGTCCTCTGCGTCGTGGGGCATAATCCAGAGAAAGCTCTCCCTGTCCCACCATTGATTTACGTGCCGAAGTATAGTAAATCGAAGGAGTAAAATGCAAAGTAGATGATTCGGATAGCTTTAAGCCCGTGTCGAATTTAATTCCTAACCAGAAACCGTCTACAAAATTATACTCAGGCACGTAAGAAGGCAAACCTTTCAAGGCAATCCATGCTTGCTTGTTCTTAGTGGAAAAGATAGTGCCCCAAAAGAAGGTGCTGATAACTCTTTCTCCTACAGATTTCTTGCCAGTTTTCTCTTTTCCCTGACGAAGGGAGTCTTTCGAAACTGTTATTCTTTCTTTGCGAAGATAACTCTCCACCTCTTCGACCCGTAAAGGAACACTCCTGACAGATGCCCAATAAAGCGAATCTTTTTTATCTGCCAGCGAATCGGTGATTGTATTCACCTCTCCTTTTTGCACTTTACGTTCATATTTATAACGGGAGCGGGTGGAATCGGATTCTGCCATATTTTTCTCTATCAATTTCGCCAACTTGTAGGCATCACGTAAGGTCAGGTTTTCTTTTGCTTCAAGTTGTTCTATTTGTTTTGCCAGCTTTTGTTGTCTCCGGTTTTGTTTTGAAGATATGGAGGAAGGAACCGCCACCGCTTTATCTTTTATCTGTCCGGTAGTTGCTACCTCCACTTGTGTGTAATGCACGGATTGCAAATAGGAAGCCTCGGCAGCAAATCCCATTATTTTGATTTCACAAGACATACTGGTGGAAGTAGCAAGAAAGACGGAAGGTCGCACCTCTTTGCAAGTCACTTTGATAGAACCTTTTAAACCGCTTTCACGCACAGAAAACTCCGCTGCCGAAACACACCAAAGGTCTTCTACAATATACAATTCACCAGCCACCAGACGCGGATTGTCCTGTTTGGGAATTACTTTGATTTTATTTATCAGATAATTGCCTTCGCTATAACAACCTTCCAGTTTAAAACGGTAATAAGAGAAGGCTCCCGGGGCGAGCGGAGATATTTTCTCAAAGATGGTCGGTTCGTAGAAATTGACCGTAGCCATTCCAATTCTGACTTGAATATTTTCGGGAAAAGAATTTGAATATGCCTTCACATGGTTCTCCCAGGTAGCGGGCGCTTCAAAGGATACCTCTCTCTGTTCTTCCATCACAAACAGCTTGTCCAGAAGTTCCTTCGACTCTTTTCTTACTTCCCTCGATAATTTTAAAACAGCAGGAATGCTCTTCATCTTTCCCGTACCTTTCAGATACGTGTCTGCTTTAAAACTTTTCAGTTGCGAACGATGATAGGGAGCATTTGCTATCGCCTTACGCATCACGGCATACGCCGGGTCTTCGGCACCTTTCACCACATTAACTTCCCGCAACGTGTATATTTGCTCAGCAAGCACGATATTTTTCTCTAAGTCGCCGCTGGACATGGTCAAAGAGAAAGTCTGAGCAGTAAAACCCAGTGAAGATACTTCGCAAGTATATAACCCGGGGTGAAGCAATGTTTGAAAATAGCCGTTATCGTCGGTAGTAAAACCTGTTTTAAGTTCTTTGAGATAGAGAGCCGCATACGGTATCGGTTCCCCGGTGGGACCTGTAACCCGCCCTTTAAAAGTCTGCGCATAAAAAGAAAAGGTAAAAAAGCATATAAGTAAAAATAATACGGTTCGTTTCATCGCTTTTTGATTTAATAGCTACGGGACATTTATTTATTAGACGGCAAAGTAAGCTAAAAATTGCACAGTTCCCCGTAAAATATTACTTTTGACACAACAAAAAAGCAGAAAGCACAATGAAAAACAATGATTGGAAAGATAGATTGAACGTGGTATATTCTACCAACCCCGACTTTAATTATGATACAGAGGATGACGAAGCTCAAATTACTGCGGACAAAGATAAGCAGAATCTCCGGGTTTCCCTGGACAAAAAGAACCGGGGAGGAAAGGTAGTCACACTTATCACCGGATTCGTGGGAACCGAAGATGACCTGAAAGAGCTCGGCAAATTGCTGAAAAGTAAATGTGGAACCGGCGGTTCGGCCAAAGACGGAGAAATCATCGTGCAAGGAGATTTCAAACAAAAGATTATAGACCTGTTGATAAAAGAGGGATATAAAAGGACTAAAGGAACTGGAGGATAAGAAAATAGCGATACATAAAAAAGGACGGAAACATACTGCTTCCGCCCTTTTTATTTGTATTGTGTAACTCTCTTCCCAGAATACACTATATTACTAAGGAAAAGATTATTCAGCTCTCAAAGTGAAACGCTTGAATGCTGTAACAGTCAAGTCTTTGTCTACTGATTTCAGGTAATCAGCAACAGTCATCTTAGCATCCTGAATATATTCTTGCTTCAGCAAGCAAACTTCTTTGTAGAATTTACCGATACGACCCATAGCGATCTTTTCAATCATATTCTCAGGCTTGCCTTCCTGACGTGCTTTGTCAGCAGCAATTTCTTTTTCTTTTTCCAGAACATCTGCGGGGACATCCTTTTCGTCAATAGCAATCGGATTCATAGCAGCAATCTGCATAGCAACTTCGTGACCAACTTTTGCATCAACTTCTTTGTTCAACACAACCATTGTGCAAAGGAAGTTCTTACCCTGATGATTGTATACAGAGATAGCAGAACCTTCTACAGTAGCGTAGCCATCCAATTCCATCTTCTCACCAGTGATACCGCTTCTGTCAGTAACAGCTTGTTCTACAGTAGCGTCTCCCATCGGAAGAGCTTTCACTTCATCCAAAGTCTTGCACTTATTAGCGATAGCAGCATCCAGAATATCTTGAGTCAACTTAATGAAATCTTCATTTTTAGCTACGAAGTCAGTTTCACATTTCAAAGCAATCATAGCACCAAAGCCATTTTCTGCTTTTACCAGCACACAACCTTCAGAAGCTTCGCGGTCAGAACGTTTAGCAGCTACAGCTTGTCCTTTTTCACGAATAATCTTCATTGCCTTGTCGAAATCACCTTCAGCCTGAGTCAACGCATTTTTGCAATCCATCATACCAGCTCCAGTCATTTTGCGAAGCTTGGTTATATCAGCCATTGTTACAGCCATAAATCTTTCTCTTTATATTTAATGTTAATAATATTCTTTCTAAAAAACAACTGAGAGTTGAGAACAGAGAATTGAGAATTGCCGTACAAAGTAACTCTCAACTTTCAACTCTCAACTCTCAATTTATATATTAAGCCTCTTCGTCTTCCTTCAAGAAAGCAGCAGCTTTGGCCGCATTAATTGCTTCTTCGTCAGATTTATCGAGTCTAGCTTTAGCAGACTTCTTCTTGCCCTTGTTGGCAGGAGCCTCGCCGGCAGCTTCCATATCGATCTTTTCAGCTTTTCTTTCTTCCAGTCCTTCTACCATGGCAGCACAACAAGCATCGAGGATTACCTCAATTGACTTCGTTGCATCGTCGTTAGCAGGAATTACGAAATCTACATTAGTAGGATCCGAGTTAGTATCCACGATACCGAATACGGGAATACCCAGACGGTTAGCCTCGCGTACAGCGATGTTTTCTTTCATCACGTCTACAACGAACAATGCAGAGGGCAGACGGGTCAAATCAGCGATAGAACCCAAAGTCTTGTCTAACTTTGCACGTTGACGAGAGATCTGAAGAATTTCTCTCTTAGAAAGGTTAGAATATGTACCATCGTTAGTCAACTTATCGATAGTAGCCATTTTCTTCACAGCCTTACGGATAGTCGGGAAGTTAGTCAACATACCACCCGGCCAACGCTCGATTACATAAGGCATATTAACAGATTGAGCTTTCTCAGCTACAACTTGTTTAGCTTGTTTTTTAGTAGCAACAAAAAGAACTTTCTTGCCAGATTTGGCAATCTGTTTCAAAGCTTCAGCAGCTTCGTCTACTTTTGCAACTGTTTTGTGGAGGTCAATGATATGAATACCATTGCGTTCCATGAAAATATAAGGAGCCATTGCAGGGTTCCACTTTCTCTTAAGGTGTCCGAAGTGGCAACCAGCCTCCAATAATGTATCAAAATTTGTTCTTGACATCTTGTTTTTTCTTTAAATCGTTTACTTTCTTTTTTGTTTTTTCTAAACCAACCGCTGGGTAGTCTATGAGCAGAGTCCCAGTAGTTTAGATACTAAACATATTCCTCTATCAGGCAGCACATTAACGCTTGCTGAACTGGAATCTTCTACGAGCTTTCGGCTGTCCCGGTTTCTTACGCTCTACAGAACGTGGGTCACGAGTCATGAAGCCTTCAGCACGAAGTGCAGCCTTATCTTCAGCGTTCATCTTAACCAATGCGCGAGCGATTGCCAAACGCAATGCCTGAGACTGGCCAGTGAAGCCACCACCACACAAGTTTACTTTGATGTCATACTTCTCAGCAGCACCCAGCTTGTTCAATGGTTGTTTTACAACATACTGAAGTATAGTTGATGGAAAGTACTCTGCAAGGTCTCTCTTGTTAATAGTAATCTTTCCTGTACCTTCGCTTACGAATATGCGTGCAATAGCACGTTTACGTCTGCCTAATGCATTTACTACTTCCATTATATCTTATTTATATGAATTTATATCAATTAATTTCGGGTTTTGTGCCTGATGCTTATGTTCGCTACCAGCGTAAACATACATATTGCTCAGCAACTTAGCTCCCAGTTTGTTTTTGGGAAGCATACCCTTTACAACTTTTCTCAGCAATTTTTCTTCGCCGTTAGGTTTAGCAATCAAACGGGCAGGAGTCATTTCTCTCTGGCCACCGGGATAACCGGTATATGACAAATAAACTCTGTCATTCCACTTATTGCCACTTAATTTTACTTTGTCTGCATTGATGATGATTACATTGTCACCGCAGTCTACGTGAGGAGTAAAGTTTGGTTTGTACTTTCCTCTCAACAGTTTCGCAACTTTTGCTCCCAGACGTCCCAATGTTTGGTCGGTAGCATCAACGATAACCCATTCTTTGGTTACAGTTGTTTGATTTGCAGAAATGGTCTTGTAACTTAAAGTATCCACTCTTAAATTTGTTTTTTAAATGTTACTACTAAAAAAAATATTCTTCACCGTCCGTTCATCTTCCCCGGACAAAGGAAGATTAACTGACTATGAATTAATCTCTTATCCTTTTGTGATAATAATCGGCTTGCAAAAGTACGGCTTTTCTTTGAAACAGCAAACTATTTCTATCTTTTTTTGGTTTTAGTTGGTTGACACACAAGACCAATAAGCGCCTCCGGATGCAGTTTCTCTCGTAAAAAAAACATCTATGGAGAAAAGAACAAGGACCTCCCCGGAGAATGATAAGGGAGGTCCTTTAAGGGATAAGAATGAGAGAAGTAGATATTATAAGAGATAAAATAAAAGATAGTTCTCTACCTTATTATATCTTCCGGGAACTTATCGGGCATCACCACCCGTTGCCATGTCTCATAATACCAAGCATTCAATTCATTGCCGTTTAAGTCTTTCTTGATAAAGAATTTCAAATGAAGATATGCATCGTCCACAATTTCAAATTCCAGGATATTATCCTTGTTATCCAACATAGGAAGATGAATATTTTTCTCGATACTTTCTTTATAGCTATTGTCCGTGAGTTGTTCATACGTTCCATACCCGGTGATGATGGCAGGCGAACCGGGAATCAAAGTGAAGTTGACGATTCTTCCGTCGTCGCTCAATACTTTAAACGTATTACTGGGTTTAAGCGTACCTGGTACATCGGGCTTTTCCGATACATAATGACACAATTGCCAAATGCCCTTTAGATTGGCGGGTTTGAAGTGAGCTTTCTTCTGCGCCATCGCACCTGTGACCGCAAACAGCATTACTGCCAGCACTGTCAAGAAATGGATTTTCTTCATTGTCGTATGATTTTTAGTTAACACTTTCATTTGTGTATGCCCAAATATAAAAATTTATTTTTGAAAAAGCATTAGCAGGTATATAAAAAAACTCGCATAATCGAAAGATTGTGCGAGTTTTACATAAATATACCGAAATATTAGAATTCAGCATTACGCGGCGTACGCGGGAAAGGTATAACGTCACGTATATTTGCCATACCTGTGACAAATAATAACAGACGCTCGAACCCTAAGCCGAAACCGGAATGAGGACACGTTCCGAACTTGCGGGTATCAAGATACCACCACATGTCCTTCATCGGAATATTCAGTTCTTCAATGCGCTTCAACAGCTTATCATAGTCTGCCTCGCGCTCGGAACCACCGATGATTTCTCCAATTTTCGGAAATAAGACGTCCATTGCCCGCACTGTCTTGCCATCTTCGTTCTGCTTCATATAGAAGGCTTTGATTTCTTTCGGATAGTCAGTCAGTATCACCGGACGTTTAAAATGTTCTTCTACCAGATAGCGCTCGTGCTCAGAAGCTAAATCGACTCCCCAATAAACCGGGAATTCAAATTTATGTCCTTTCGCCACTGCGTCTTCCAGAATCTTGATACCTTCTGTATAAGGCAGACGTACAAAGTCATCTTTCAATACACCTTGCAGGCGTTCAATCAATCCTTTGTCGAACATATCGTTCAGGAACTTCACGTCATCGGCACAGTATTCCAACGCCCATCTCACGCAGTGTTTAATGAACTCTTCCGCCAAATCCATATTGTCCTGAATATCATTGAAAGCGACTTCCGGCTCAATCATCCAAAACTCTGCCAAGTGGCGGGGAGTGTTAGAGTTTTCGGCACGGAACGTAGGGCCAAATGTATAAATAGCTCCCAAGGCTGTAGCAGCTAGTTCTCCTTCCAACTGACCGGATACGGTCAAGCTTGCCTGTTTACCGAAGAAATCGTCCTCATAGATAATAGATCCCTGGTCGTCTTTCTTCAAATCATACAGGTTCATGGTAGTCACCTGAAACATCTGCCCGGCACCTTCACAGTCGGAGCCTGTGATTATAGGTGTATGGAAATAGAAGAATCCTTTTTGATGAAAGAATTCATGGATAGCAATTGCCATGTTATGACGGATGCGGAACACTGCTCCGAAAGTATTGGTACGTGGACGCAGATGAGCGATTTCCCGTAAAAACTCCATCGAGTGACCTTTCTTCTGCAACGGATAAGTATTGTCGCAGGTGCCCAGCACTTCGATTTCACGCGCTTGGATTTCCGCTCTCTGACCCGAACCTACTGATTCTGTCAATACACCGTTTACACTCAAACAAGCACCGGTCGTAATCTGTTTCAGCATTTCTTCATCAAAATTTGCCAAATCCACTACTACCTGTACATTATTTATTGTAGAACCATCATTTAGTGCGATAAAGTTTACTTGTTTGCTACCTCTACGGGTGCGAACCCATCCTTTCACATTGACCATTGCGCCAAAGTCTTCGCGTTTCAACAGGTCAACAATTTTTGTTCTACTAATCTTTTCCATAAAACTATTTATATACATTATTATATATTACTCAAAAGAGCCCATCCGCAGATAGTTTACTTCCTGTTCTGTCAGGTAGCGCCATTCTCCGCGGCGCAAGCCTTTCTTAGTCAATCCAGCGAAATAAACTCTGTCGAGTTTCATTACTTTATACCCCAGCGATTCAAAAATACGTCGCACGATACGGTTCTTGCCCGAGTGGATTTCGATACCTACCTGGTCGCGTTTTACTTCGTCGGCGTAGTTGATAGCATCTGCATGTATCTCACCGTCTTCCAATTGAACTCCTGCTGCAATCTGGTCCATATCGTTTTTAGTCAGATTCTTGTCCAGATACACATGATAGATTTTCTTTTTCAGATACTTCGGATGTGTCAACTTGGAAGCCAGGTCACCGTCATTGGTGAGTAGCAATACACCGGTGGTATTACGGTCGAGACGTCCTACAGGATAGATGCGCTCTGTGCAAGCGCCCTTCACCAAGTCCATCACGGTCTGGCGGGCTTGCGGGTCGTCGGAAGTGGTCACACAATCCTTCGGCTTATTCAAGAGAACATACACTTTGCGTTCTATGGTTACCGGTTCGTCATGAAACTTCACCACATCGGCACGTTTAATCTTTGTTCCCAATTCCGTCACTACTTCTCCGTTGACGCTCACTACTCCGGCAGTGATAAATTCGTCAGCCTCCCTACGTGAACATACACCGGCATTAGCCAGGAACTTATTCAAGCGGATAGGTTCGTTCGGGTCGACAAACTGTTCTTTGTATTCAATCTGTTTCTTCTTGCTATATTTAGCATTCGGATTGTAATCAGCGCTTCGACGTACCGGACGTGCAAATCCTTGGGGACGGCCGTCGCCACCATTGTTGTAACGGGGACGATAGGGACGGTCACCTCCTTCATTGTTGTTATAACGCGGGCGGTAGGGACGGTCGCCATTGTCCCGGTTATAGGAAGGACGTTGAGGGCGGTCACCATACGGACGCTGCGGACGGTCGCCATTATCCCGGTTATAAGAAGGACGTTGAGGGCGGTCGCCATACGGACGCTGGGGACGGTCACCATTATCCCGGTTATAAGAAGGACGTTGGGGACGATCACCATACGGACGCTGCGGACGGTCGCCACCTTCGCCATTGGGATTGAACCGGGGACGATAGGGACGGTCGCCACCTTCACGATTATAGGAAGGACGTTGAGGACGGTCACCATACGAACGTTGAGGGCGGTCGCCACCTTCGCTATTAGGATTGAACCGGGGACGATAAGGCCGCTCGCCACCTTCATTATTAGGATTAAATCTCGGGCGATACGGACGATCGCCACCTTCACGGTTGTAAGAAGGACGGTTATAACTACCTTCTCTGTTGTAAGCTCTGTTACCATCACGGCTGGCACCTGTATTCTCTTCGCTAGAGGAATTTTCGCGCCATTCTTCGTTTTCTGTGCTCATTTTTTTATTCGAATAAAATATTAAACTTTGGCCTCACGGCCTGATTATAAAAACTTATATTGCAAACAATTTATTTCTTAAAGTCCGGTATATGTATGCGGAGTGATTGCTCTTAATTCTTTCTTTATATCTTCGCTCACTTCCAAACTCTCGATAAATTCTTTTATAGAACTCTCCGTAATAGCCTGATTGGTTCTCGTCAACGCTTTCAACGCCTCATACGGGTGGGGATATGCTTCCCGGCGGAGAATGGTCTGGATAGCTTCGGCTACTACACTCCAACAATTGTCCAGGTCACGATAAATGGCTCCTTCATTGAGCAGCAATTTGCGCAACCCTTTCAAAGAACTTTGTATAGCTATGATAATATGTCCGAAGGGTACACCTACGTTGCGCAAAACGGTAGAATCCGTCAGGTCGCGTTGCAAACGTGACACGGGCAATTTGCTCGAGAGATGCTCGAGGATAGCGTTTGCCACGCCCAGGTTTCCTTCTGAATTTTCAAAATCAATGGGATTTACTTTATGCGGCATAGCACTGGAACCAACTTCGCCCGCTTTAATCTTCTGCTTGAAATATTCCATAGAAATATATTGCCAGAAGTCTCTATCCATATCAATCATCACCGTATTGATACGTTTCATGGCATCAAAGATGGCAGAAAGATTGTCGTAATTGGATATCTGAGTAGTATACTCTTCACGTTGCAGTCCCAGCTTTTCGGAAACGAAACGGTTGCCGAATGCTTTCCAGTCATACTGGGGATAAGCCACGTGATGTGCGTTATAGTTTCCTGTGGCACCACCAAACTTAGCCGTAACCGGACAAGCTTTCAGTGTTTCCAACTGACGTTCAAGGCGATATACAAACACCATTACTTCTTTGCCCAGCCGTGTAGGAGATGCCGGTTGCCCATGTGTTTTGGCAAGCATGGGGATGTTTTCCCATTCTGACGCATACGCTTTGAGTTGTGCAATCAGCTCTTCTATTTGGGGATAATAAACTTGCTCCAACGCTTCCTTGATGGAAAGGGGAATAGAAGTGTTGTTGATGTCTTGTGAAGTCAGCCCGAAATGAATAAACTCTTTGTACTCTTCCAGCCCGCCCAGCTTGTCAAACTCTTCCTTCAGGAAATATTCTACAGCCTTGACATCATGGTTAGTCACGCTTTCAATATCTTTAATGCGCTGCGCATCTGCCTCTGAGAAATTGCGGTAAATATCCCTCAATGTCTCGAATACGTTTTTATCAATTCCTTCCAATTGGGGTAAAGGGAGCTCACACAAAGTGATGAAGTACTCCACTTCCACCTGCACCCGGTATTTAATGAGTGCAAATTCAGAGAAATAAGCTGCCAAAGCTTTTGTTTTGCCCCTATATCGACCATCAATGGGGGATATAGCCGTCAGTAAATCAAGTTCCATACGTTGTTTAGATAATTATCAGGTTGCAAAATTAATTCTTTTTCCTGAGTAATGAAGTATCGGGGTAGAGAAAGTTTGTATAAAAGTAGTAAGAAACAAAAAATCCCTTTACATGTCCGGGAGTTCCTTCTTTTCATAAAAGACTTTGCCTACTCTGTCGATATGGGCGGCAATGGGAGTACCCACAACCTTGTTATAGCTTACTACGTCTACTTTATAAAGGAGCCCCAAGTCTTCTATGCCGACATTTATATCCATCAGTTGACTAAAAGATATTCCATCTCCTTTCACAGCCAGATCTATGTCGGAACCCGATGAATAGTTTCCCTTAGCACGAGAACCGAAAATGACTACCTTCTCGATATTGGCATGCCTTTCGAACACGCTGCAAATATCTTCTATTACCTTGTCACTAAGTCCAAACATTATACAAACAAATTTCCAGATTCCAGTCTCCGTTTCTCTTCTTCCAACTGCAAAGACAAGTGGTATAACAGAACAGAATATTCAGCATAAATCATTCTCACGATTTCCAACGCATCGCCTTCATTGTAAGTATGAGAAGTAGTTACCCGCGCCTTCGCCATTCTTCTCCAGCCATCGTGGTCGGAAATCAACCCGTCTTCGAATGCCTTTTGCAAAGTCCCGTTAGGTCCTTGCATAAACTCATATCCTTTGTATTTCAATAGGTCTTGCATCACCTTCCAAGCCAGCTCGAAAGTATATTCGAAACGCTGTACAAGCCCTTCTTGTTCCAGTTCAGACAGTTCCTCCGGTCCTCTATCCGAACGAGTAATGGCAAGCACTCTCTGACAAGCTTTCCGGAAATTATCCAAACGCTGTAACCAGCGGACATCTTCTTTCATTTTAGAATTAAATAGATTTTAGAATTTCTACGTTCTCTAGAATATCTTGAGAATTCTACAAATGTAGACAAAAGTGATAAGAAATGAAAAAGAGTCTCACGAATTTCTTCGCAAGACTCTTTATTTTGTGTGGGCGTTGACGGATTCGAACCGCCGACCCTCTGCTTGTAAGGCAGAT